>NZ_SRRZ01000064.1 GCF_013179805.1 Microcoleus asticus IPMA8
TTACTATCTTTTAGGGCTTGCACCCAAGGCGGCGTAAAGGCTCTAATCCCCTAACCCATACAGGCTAGTTTCGTAGAAACGAACCGCACGAACCGTGCATGAGACTTTCGCACTCACACGGCTCAAGCCTTACTTCAAGCGATAGACTTGGATTTTGAATGTTCCTGTATATGGCACGCTCGGTGCAAGTGCTGAAGGTTTTTGACCGAATTATCTCCGCCTTGAGCTACAGGAACTATGTGGTGGGTATCTAACTCCTCTCCGTTAAATAAAGATTCGCCACAGATTGGACATTTCCAATTTTGGTTTTGTGCTATTTTGTAGTTGCGCGAGTTACGCTCCCAATAGCTTTTACCATATTTCTGATGGCGTTTTTCCCAATACTCTCTGAGAGAGGGGTCATCCGGTGACGCATCCCCCTTGACCTTTACATGGCGTTCAATCGGCGTGTACGCTATCGGGTAGAGGATTAAATCCTTTTCTTTCCCTCGGCGGTCGCTAGTTATAGTTGCGAACGTCCATTTATTACCATCTATGGTTTTGAAATAGCGTTTCCGAACCCATTTTGTGTTTTTGTTAGGATGTTTACGCTTCGACCAACTCCAAAGGTATTGCCAGGTTCTACTTTTGATGTATTCAAAAGTTTGTTTGCTAACAACACCTTTATAGTAATTGGAAAATCCACGCAGAATTGGATTGAGTCTTTTTATGACTACTTCTTGTTCACACCCATTCATTGCTGAGATTTCTCGTCCAATTCTTTTACAAAAGTCGAGGACTTTCTTCTTTGAAGGCTTAATCAGCAATTTGCCATTATAATGGCGGTGGTTGAATCCAAGGAAGTCAAAACCTTCTTCCATTGACGTTATTAGCGTCTTCTCCGCGCTGAGTTCAAGTCCTCTTGTTGATAACCATTGCTTAATCTGATCTTGGGCGATTTCGAGACTTCCTTTGTCTCTGGCTGTGAGTCTGGTAAAGAGGTCACATCGCTGTGACCCCCTCCCCTCAAAACCGGACTTGTGCCTTTGAGCACATCCGGCTTAAGCAAATCACTAGCCCCCACTTGCTTCAGTCATTTCGAGTGCGTGAGTCTGTTGATGACAGTAGAGGTGTAATAGTTGGAGGTTTCCATAGTTATCTCTGCCACCCCTTTGTTTGGGTTCAATGTGATGGATGTGCAGTTCTTCCCCATTGAATAGGGATTCTCCGCATTTAGGGCAAATGAATCCTTGGTTTTTAGCAATCTTTTGCTTACTGAGAGTGAGAGATTTTGCCGATACCTTTTCTCTGTGCTGCCAGTAGCTCTTGAGACTTGAATCATCGGGAGATGATTTGCCTTTAACCAAAGCGTGCCTTTCTATCTTGAACCAGCTAAATTTGAGCAGGTGCATCCCAGTCGTTTTGTTGCCAAATACCCATTGGTCGCCACGCTCTAAATTCAGCCGACCCCAATACTGGCTTTGTCTCCAGTAGCGAGGTTTGTTGGGGTGGGTTCGCTTAACGTAACGGACTGTTCGATAAAACATCCATCGGTCAAGACTCTGGAAAATCTCACTAGATACTCCTGAACGGAAATAATTAGCCCATCCTCGAATTATCGGGTTGAGGCGTTTGATAATTGCGGAGACGTTTGACCCTATAAGTGAAAGCCATGCCTCTCGCAACTTATTCCGTATTTTACCTACCGATTCCTTACTTGGCTTAATCAGCAGCTTCCAACCCGTTTTAGAGGTTTTCTCGGCTCTGTAGTGTCTGATGTTGAAGCCTAAAAAGTCAAAGCCTTCAGTCAGGTGAACAATTGTGGTTTTATCAGGCGATAGCTCTAAACCTCTTTGTTTCAACCAAGTTTTGAGGATTTCGATGACTTCTTCGGCATCTTCTTTTGACTCACAGAACGCTGCAAAATCGTCTGCATATCTGACGATTGCTCGGTTGCCAACGGAATAACCTCTAGAGTCATATTTAACTCCGATTGCTTCTTCCATTCCATGCAAGGCGATGTTAGCCAATAAGGGGGACACCACGCCGCCCTGGGGGGTTCCACTATCAGTTTCGTGGAAGACACCTCGTTCCATGTACCCTGCCTTGAGCCACTGTTTAATCAGTTCCCGTCCGGGAACTTTACCAATCGCTTGCAGCAGAAATTCATGGCTGATATTGTCAAATGCACCTTTGATGTCAGCATCTACGACCCATTTCTTCCGTTTATTTGGTCGAGCCAAGCCGAAGATTTTCTCAATGGCATCATGACAACTTCTGCCAGGGCGAAATCCATAGCTTGTTGCCTCGAACTTCGCCTCCCACTCTGGCTCAAGTGAATTCTTGACCATTGCTTGAAGGCATCTGTCTTTGACAACAGGGATTCCTAATGGGCGTTGTTTTCCGTTGGATTTCGGTATGTACACCCGTCGCGCAGGTTTGGCTTTCCAAGGGGTAAATGTACATAATTCATCGACCAATTTACCTCTGGCTGTAGGAGTTTTCACTACTACTTTGTCAATTCCTGGCGTATTTCTACCTGCGTTCTGTTGCGTTACTCGCCGAACACTCAAGAGAATGCTCGCCAAGCTTCGGAGCATTAGCTTTTGAAGCGAACGTACCTTTTTATAGTTCCGTTCTGTGGTTGCCCGAAAGATTCTCTGTCTCAAATTCCTGACAGTCCGATTGACTTTGCGCCAGTTAATGGCGTTCCAATCGGTTTGCCCTTTGGTTCCGTTTGCTAAAGCCATGCTTTGCATCTAACTTGTCCCGAGCGTGAGAAATCATTACAGAAGTCTTTGGGTAATTCACCTGACCCACGTCAGCACCCTTTCAGGTTGGGCAAAAGCCCTATCCAGCAGGTTATGGATTTCCTTTGCCTTTCGGCTTACTGGCGTTCGCTTCTTGGGTCATCCCTGTCCCACTGGGGAGTTCCGTCTTCCTTGCGGTTAACTTACTGGAATTTCCAGACCTCATTGGGGTTATCACGTTCCACATATTTGAGATGCGACTGAAGAGGGTGTCTCCTTTACTGCGGGAACGGGGTGTCCTCAGATTCGGTTCATAAGTCCGAATTTCCTAGCTCGGATGATCAGACCGAGTTCCAATGTTCCTTCATCACCGTAACAGCCACGTTTCGATGACCAGATGTCACGCAGCCTCATCAGAGATTCACTTGCATTCACCCATTCAGCCTTCCTCTTGCCCGGATTATCTATATGGCTTAGATTTTCCTTGGACGTTACCTCCTTGCAAAAGACCCCACCGTTACCAGTGACACCCTCGGAGATTGAGGATAAGTTTGGACACTAACTTAGAGAAGTAAACTCCTCACTCAAAATATGCAACATCGTGTCGCACTTACCATGTCATCCGCATAGCGAACTGATTGGTGTATTTCCTCAATCCCATTGAGAGCAATATTGGCTAATAATGGACTAACCACACCCCCTTGCGGGGTTCCTTGTTCTGGAAATTCTGGATTGACTCCTGCTTTTAGACAGCGGAATATTCCGGTCTTGATCCCCCTTGGGGCGATGAGTCGTTCCATGATGTTGATGTGGCTTATCCTGTCGAAGCATTTTTCGATATCGAGTTCGATAACCCGTTTTTCTATTCCATTACACGTAGAGCGTAGATTCAGGAACAGAATTTTTTGCGCGTCGTGCGCCGACCTTCCTGTTCTAAATCCATAACTCATAGTGTGGAAAGTTGCTTCATGGGCTGGCTCTAGCGCGTATTTTGCGAGGCATTGCCACGCTCTATCAGCGATAGTAGGTATCTTGAGGAGGCGGGTACTCCCATCCTTTTTTGGGATTGGTATTGAACGTAACTTCTGATGTTTCCAGTTGTTACTTTTGGCTCTGAGTTCTTCACTCAGAGTAAACCTTTCCTCAAATGTGAGTGAGGCTTTTCTATCGATTCCCGCAGTCTTTTTGCCAGCATTTAGTTGAGTTACTTGACGTATCGCCAACATTCTTGCAGCCCGAGATTTCAGAATTAGCTTTTGAAGGGACTTCGCTTTCGGCTTGTCTCCAACCTGAATCGCTTTAAACACTCGTTTTTGTAGGCGAAATAAATTACGGCGGAATTTCTTCCACGGTAAGGTCTTCCAAGATTCACTAACATTGCTGTTGTGTCTAATCATGCTCTGCTCTAACTTATGTTTTCTGAACACCTCAGACCAATTACGGTCTGTCCTACCCGAACTAAGGGAGTTCCGCTGCTCGTCTAGCCTACTTGGAGTTCGACTTCCCCTTGACCCTCAGCTCGTTTTTCTTCGTTCCCTCGGGCGTGATTGATTGTTCCTTTAGGTGGAGCCATTTTAACTACTGGATTCCCTGGACTCTTGCCGATATTATTTCGATATTCGGCGGGAATAATTTCCAGTGGAGTCGGGTGGTTGGTCTGTGTCCCGCTCCGGAGTAAGTTACTTTTCTAGGCTCTGTTTTCACCATCGGAACTCCCCATTAACGCCAGTGTCACCCCACATTGGATGTCTGATTGCGTCCTGTTCCCAGCTTCACTCTCCAAGAATCGAGCTTGGTCGGTGTGGGCAGATAGGGAGTCATACCTGAGTCTGGTAGAAGGGGCTTGCACCCTTATCAGACCGAGAGTTCAGCCTTGTGGCTGGAAACGCTATGTACGGACTGATTACCGTGATTCACGTTTCAACGAATCGCACCAAAATACTCCGTCAGGAGCCAATTCGATAATTAAAAGAACGATTGCCAATTAGAGCAACAATTAAGGATGTAACAGGGGATTGTTTCTAATTTCCGATAAACATTCTTCTAAAGACAAACCATGCAGAATTTCCCACCATTGTCCCGTATGTCTCATGTAGGCCACATTAAAACAATCTGGCCCAACATATTCTAGGCGGGCGGAGCGAGACTCAAAAGACGGGGAAATCGCCCTCGGACTCGGACAATTATAAGTTGAGCAGAAGTAAAAATAGTTGCGATACCACTTGCCAAAGATATCCGTTCGATAATTGAAATCATGGTCTGTGGGTGGAGAGTCGATATATTTGGGCTTAAATTCTGTTTGAATTAACTCATTACATTTTTGTTCGATTAATTGTTTCTCAGTATCAGGCACTGTAGGTTTAGACTGTTTGCCAGAAGAAGAAAGCCAGAGCTTTTTTGCTTTTTTTGCCATTGAATTTGTTTTCCTGATTCTCTAGGTAGAATTGAAACGACAAAATCGATCGTTCGACCTACTGTGAAGGTAGTGGCTGCTTGCAACAACCTTTGTTGGGCTACTTATCAAGGCGGCGTGAGCCTCCAAGTAATGCGAGCCGCTTTTTTCAAACGGCGCAATCTATGCCTTGATTGGGTGCGGTGCGGATGATTTGTAGCAAGCACGCTCTCGTATTGATAATAGCTGGTAAAAGTATAGTCATTTATAGGCATGGGAGGCTTCAAGTCCCTCCCCCTTCACTTTTACTTTGAGCGGATTGACCCGCATTGGCCCAACTACGCAGCTCTCTATCCCATCGCTAAACGCATTTGGGATTGCTTTTCTGAGGATATTGTACGCTGCATTCACATCGGAATTAATTAACCGACCAGCCGATGTTTTGTACAAACCTCTTTTAATCCGCTTGCCAGTGAACACAGGCTCTTTATCAGTTTTTCCGTAAACAGGAATTGGGTCTAAACACAGAAAGTTGGCCCGTGAACTATAGGATTCTTCCTGCACAATTACCTTGATTCCCACCAGCCGAGCTTTGTATTCCAACATCTCAATCAATCGAGAGTGAGGAATGCTGACAAAGTTTTGGTTGGTTTGTTTACCTAGATTGATATCGGTTTTCCACTGTGCATTTTTGCCGATTACCAGGGTTCCAATTTGGTTCACTACCAAATGGTCAAGAATCACACGACTAGCATGATGCAAATAATTATAAACTTTCTGGTTGCGACAGCGAGTTAAGCGCTGAATCCGGGGTGAAGTTTTGCGATTCCCTTTTAACTGGGATTGTAATCGGGATTTGCGTTTGTTGTAGAACTGGTTAATCGATTTTAATGGTCGCCCGTTAATCAACAAAGGGATAAATCCCGGCTGATTTGAAGTTAACGCCACTAAATTATCCAGTCCTAAATCAATACTAGCTACAGAGTTGGCATTGCCAAGGGTAGACTCCGGTTCATCATAAATCACCTCAATTACATAGGAATCACATTTCGGAACCAGTCGAACTTGACAAATTTGGTTGGGATTGAGTTGGGTTTTAATTGAAAGTTCAGTGCCGGAAAGTTTAATGACTCCTTTCTTCAACTGTTTGCTGCTAATTGCTTGAATCGTGTAGACGAGAAGGTTTCGCCCTTTGACTTTATCTTTGTACTTTGGCAATTTTGGGCTACCCGTGAATCTTGAAGAGTCAGCTTTGTAAGCTTTAACGGCTTCAAAAAACGATTTCCAATTCTTGTCTAGCACCATCAAGATTTGCTGACTAACTTTAGCAGGCAAAGCCTTGTATGCTTCATGAGACTTCATCAAGCGGTTCGTTTCGTTGTAATTAACATAGCCCCACCCATAAATAAAACTCTGACGAATAACGTAATTGGCGGCATTGTAGAGGTTTTTGGACTTGAAAGCTAATTCGTCAATTTGGGCGAAACGATGTTCCGTTGATTTAATGATGTGCCTCTCTGTTAGTTGCATTTGAGACTTGCGTTTTTTGGGCTATGCGTATTCCTTGTTCAACATTCACAACAATACAATACCATTCTCATTATTGTTTATAATTGCTTATAAACTCAATGAAGTTTTACAATACTTAATTTTCCCTGAAAACTGCCTTACTCAAAACTTTTGGCTCCATCCCATACAAATCCCGTAGCACAACCTTGACTTTAGGAAACACAAAATACGAACGTCCGTTGCCCAATGCGGTGATTAAACACTTTCTAACCCAGATACCACAACTACGAGCGTGTCACACTGCGCCTCTTGTTCTGCCCAGCTATGGATTTGGTGCTGGGCTCCGCGTCGCAATCCACTCTCTTTTTTTGGCTCTAAATCTTCTTTAAGGCGAGCGGAATACAACGAGGGTTCTAACCCTACATTATGCCCCGCTCGCCTTAAACACAACGCAAAAATCACGGTTTGAGAGTGTCGATCGCTTCGAGCGAACAATGACTGATTTTGTTGATTTGGTGGGACAAGCAGCTCGAACAATCCTTTAACTCAATTACGGGACGGGTTTGCTTTCGCTCGTGCATTCGCCTAGGTTGACTGATTGGCAGCAAAATCTGATTGCTCGCGATTGAGTACGTCCAACTCAATCTCGCTCAGCACTTTGGGTTTCATTTCATATAAATCATTCAAAATAGGTTTGACATCGGGAAACACAAAATATTCCGTCAGCTTGCCAATGCGGTAATTAAAAGCTTTGTAGCGGTGTTTGAAGTACAGCTCCACATTCCCCCGGCGTTCCCACAATCCTAGCAAATTAACAACTACATCCGAGTAATGCGCCCTCACATCCCGCTGCACTTCCGCGATTCTCTCCTCAATCGATCTAGTGGTAACGCCAATTTTATAGAACGTGTTCCCGTCCGCTTTGACCTCAAGAAAGTAGAGCGAATTCACCAAAATCCGACGAAGCTGCGCTCGATAAATCAGCAAATCAGCCCGCCGTTCTTCCAAACAAGATAAACCCGCAGATAAAGCAATCTCTACAGAGCCTTCTAACTTAACTAACTCTGACAGCAGCAGCGGTTCTTGGACTTTGTTGAACAGCGCCAGGGGAAGAGCGCCGACGGGGATTTTACCCAAGTCGGTAAACTGATAAGTGCGATCGCCCGACGACTCCACCAATCCTTTGAGTTCCCACCGAAAGTTTACCAAGTCTTTGGGAATCGATCGCTTTTGGACCCCGTACTCTTTCCACAGCACTTTCAACTGTTCTAATTCATCACCCTTAAGCTGCACGTTGAAGTTGTCGTAGAGAGGAAGCGCTGGAAACGCTTTGGTTTTAATCCGCTGCGACACGGGCTTGCAAGTTTCCTCGGTGTGGGCGAAGTGATGTTCTTTCACTGACCCTTTTTTTGCTGTCAATCCGCCACCGCAGTAGAGGCAAGCAAGGTTAGTTTTTCCGCGCACAACTTCATCAATGCTCGCCAAGTTACCGTCAGGAGCAACACCAAATTTCAGCCACATATTTATAAAAATTCTTCAAAGCAGGGTTTGAAGATGCACCCGCTTTTATTGACTATCGAACTCGCTCATTCTATCACTCTAGGAGTTTTCTGTTCCAGCTTCACCTTTTTACCAGCGAAGAGAAAAGTTGGTGCAGCAAGGTTTTAACTTTTCGGTAGAATAGGGTGAGGGAAAGCAGTTCGTCAGGAGCGTTGCTCGCTAGGAGCGTTGCTCGCTTGCTTTACTCTTGCTGTCGCAATAAGCTTTGGCTGCTGCTAGTGCTGACGAATCCTTCGGAGTTGGCGGATTTCCTGTATCCTCCGAAGGACAAAAAGGATTGTGGGAGCGGCCATCAAAATTTCCAGGCAATGTGCAATCATCAATAATGGCATAGTAGTGAGAAGAGCCAACTCCACCAGGCATAAACTGACTGAAACGATAAATTTCAATCGACCGGTCTTTGTAGATTTCTTTGTAAACCAAGTGAAAAGATCCTGTCATGAGGTTTGGCGTTGCAATTACAAGGTGTTTTGTATCCGCGACACAATCAGGGAATGCAATCGCCCAGAAAGCGAGATCCCTCTGATTCTAGCAATCCCAACAACCGCCTTCGTATGTCGATCGAATCTCTGAAAATGGGGCGCTCAATCCTGCTTTATTTTTCGACAGCACCTTCAATTGCTCTAATTCCCCGCCTTTAGTTGGATGTTGTTACTTATGGGTGGACGAGCGTTCGGCAGAGCGTCCCGATACAACGGGACAATTTCTCGTAGAGCCTCCGTTTGAGATTGCCTGGAATTTCAGTGAAGGAGTAGTAACTGCGGACAAAAATTCAAAATTCGGCTATTTTAATACAGCGATTCAGTCGGTAATTCCTCACCAATTCCCCTTCTGAGCGGCAGTTTTTTTGAAAGGTTCATCCCCCTCACCAGTCAATTTCCTAAATTTTTTCATGTTGTACAGCTCACTCAATAATACAGCAAATTCCATGTAGATATGGTACACTACATTCAGTACATCAGCAGAAAAAATGAAAGCTTATTCGCTCGAGTTTCGTAAAAAAATAATTAACGCCTATGAACAAGGTGATACATCAGTCAGGAAAGTAGCCCAACGTTTTGATGTGAGTAAAGCGTTTGTTCAAAAAATCTTAAAACAAAAACAAACGACTGGTCACGTTCAACCAAAAAAACAGGGTGGAAGCCTTAAAAGTGTGTTGCATTCGTCCACAGCTAAATTGACCCAGATGGTAGAAAAATATCCTGATAGTACCTTATTAGAATATTGTGAATATTGGCTAGATAGCTACCAACAATCTGTCAGTCCTAGTATGATGTGTCGCGAATTAATCAAACAAAATCTGACGCGAAAAAAAAGACAATACGGAGTAGTCAATCTGCCACCGACCGAGTGCAACTTTTGAGGTGTGAATATTGGGACAAAGTGGAAAATATCGACCCTGACAACCTCGTTTTTTTGGATGAAATGGGTGTTCTATTGGGTTTAACACGAACCCATGCACGTTCAAAATGTGGTAGTAGAGTCTATGATTTAAAACCATTTTATCGGGGTGCTCTCATTCACAGTTATTGGAGCAATCAGCTTAAAAAAAGTAGTAGGATTAATGACGCTCAACGGGTCGATGGATAGTCAGGCATTTGCAGTTTTTGTTGAACAGTGCTTAGTGCCAAACTTATGGGAGGGTGCAGTCGTTGTTATGGATAATCTACCAGCCCATAAGTTGGCGGTGATTGAACCACTGATTCAAGCCGCTGGTGGAAGTGTTCTGAATTTATCACCCTATTCTCCTGACTTTAATCCAATCGAATTATGGTGGTCACAACTCAAAGCTTTTTTACGTAAGTTTTCGCCCACTACTACCAAGATGGTTGATATTTTACTAGCTACGGCGCTTGATTTGGTTAATCCACAGCACTTTAAAAACTGGTTTACAAGCTGCTGCTACTGTACTTCATAAACCTGGAATCCGCTGTATGACTTCAATATCAAAGGTAATTATCATCGGCGGTGGAATTGGCGGTCTGACCCTAGCCCGTGCCTGTCTCGATGTGGGCATTGCAGTTGAACTATACGAAAAGCGCGGTCTGGATGCTATGCTCTCAGGGCCCGGAGGCATATTCATCCAACGCAATGCTTTGCGCGTCTACAAGCTCTTGCAATCAGGGCAGATTTACCAGCGTTTTTACCATTCGGGAGGCCTGATCCTCAAAGGTGGGTTTTTTGACCGACAAGGGAAACCCCTCTACATTAACGCTCCTCAATTCATAGGCGAAGATGATTTGGGCGTGTGCCTCCTGCGACCTGAACTCCAGCAAATTTTATTTGAAGCGTTGCCAGAGGGAACGGTGCGGACTGGCGCTGCCTTTGAGAAATTTGAGGACGCGGGCAACGGCGTTCGGGTCTTTTTCTCTGACGGTCGCACTGCTGAGGGTGACATCTCAGTCGGTGCTGACGGTCTTTACTCCAAGGTACGCGCTACTCTCAACGGTAGGGAGCGGTTAGAGGAGCCTGTCTACAGCGGGACTTGCTGCTGGAGAGGCTACTTTGATGGCTCTGGCTTACCGCTCGATTCACAATACAGTTGGGCCGAATTCTGGGGTCAGGGCAATCGTTTTGGCTACTTCGATGTCGGTGGCGGTCGGTTTGCTTTCTATGCTTTCAACAATACCCCAGCGGGCGGTAATGACGGTGCGCTGGGCGGTTCCTTGAATGCCTTGCGCTCCCTGTTTAAAGGCTATGCTGACCCAGTACCAGCTATCATCGAGGCGATCGCTCGGGAGAAGATTTACCGAGATGATATTGTAGATCGGCCGCCGCTGGGAACCCAATGGGGGCAAGGGCGAGTTACCTTAATCGGGGATGCCGCGCACCCAGTTCAACCGAATCTCGGTCAAGGGGGCTGTATGGCGGTGGAAGACTCTTTTGAACTAGCCAAACTGCTATGTACTAGCCAAGCTGGTGGCGATACTGTTCCGTCCCTATTGCGGCAGTTTGAAGCCAGCCGCGCTCAGCGAGTTACTCGCGTATTCAATAGTTCCAGACAAATAGGCAAATTGGGGCAGGCGGATACGGCGCTTGGATGTTTTTTGCGGAACGGCATTTACAAGCTCACTCCGGCAAGGTTGGCCGACTTGCAGTTCAAATGGTTGTTTGATTACCAACCTCAATGGAATCAGACCCGTACAAATCATTCCGCATAAGCTTGACCGAAAGGAAACGTGAAATATCTGTCAGTTTCCCAATGCGATAATTAAGTTCTTTGTAGCGGTGTTTTTAGTTTTCCCCACCCAACTTCATCAATCCCCGTCAGTTCGTCGCCAAGAGAGCAAGACCGTATTTTAGCCACATCGCTTTTTAATTCTCCTAAAAGCCGATTTCGTAGATGCACCCGCTCCACATTATTGAGGATTTTAACAAGATTCTGTGGTGTAAATACGGAGTCCTGGCTCAGAATAACATTCGTAGACGTGCTGGTAAACCTGTTGGCACTTGCGCTGATACACTTCGGTTGAGTAGCTTTCGGGCAGTTGGTCTAAAGCTTCCTCGATCGCCACTTTAACTGCCGCACTTCTCAATTCATCGACTAGGGCGGCTTTCGATTCTACGGGAGTGTCGCCTTCTGGCGACATAGCCACCGGATACAAAACCGTAAATTTCTAGGGCTTTTTGCAAGTCGCGGAAAACGCCGATATAGTCTACAATCAGCCCGTTGACTTTATTCCCAAACACGCGATTTGCCCTGGCGATTGTAGACAGTTTGCGGATAGGGTGACGACGCTGACAAAATTGCTCTATTTCTTCCTTGGGGATTGTGATTGGTAACGTTCTAGGTTCACTCATTTTTTACCTCCAGCGACACCACTAGATTAAACTTTGTTTTCAGGTCTGAGACATTTCCTTTTCACATATTCCCGAAAATCCTTACTATAAAGCTTTCCGTTCGTTTCCCAATACTTCGCTACTCCTGGATACTCCAGTTTAATTCTCAGGTAATTAGACCAGCCTTTCCATAAAACTTCATCTAATAAATTGTTTTTATATTGATAATGGAGATTTTCATAGAAATTAAAAATGCTACAAACAAGTTCCCTAAACCTTAGCGCTTCATCTTTTTCTAGCGCTTCAGGCTCGTCACAGCCTAGCCGATAGATGCGTGCTGCTTCTGAGTCTTGGCTAATCCGGGCTTCAATTTCTGCATACACACTAATAATTGATTGATAAGTAGCCCCTTTTATAGCTTTCGTACTAGCTCGAACCTGTAGAGCCACATAGATGAGAGATACAACAACTCCAACCGCCTGGATAATTCCAGAAATGTCACCTATAGATAGTGAAAAATTGCCTGTAGTCATATAGTTTCTGATTTCATTCTCCTTATTTCCTGCAATGCCTTATCTCTAAAAGTTTTGTTCTAAAAGCATTGCTACATTCTCAGTAATTGTTTCCTCCCACCCTCGCGCCTCAACATTCAAAATCTCCAATTCCTCATTCAACTCCTCCAACCGTGCGAGAAAATCAAAACCCTCCGCCTCTGGCATTTGCTCTAAAAATGCGATATCCTTAAACTTTAACTAACATTTCCTCTGTCAACTTATAATGATGTAAAACCATCAGTTGATTAGCTGTTAAAGTCTCGATCGCATAAGCCCGACCATTCAAATCGCTAAACTCAACTTCAAAAACTCCCGGTTCGTACACTTCAACAATAGTTCCCACCTGACCTCGATATAAATTAAGTTCCGGCAAATTTTCCAGCAATGCTACCACATCTAATAACTTGATTACCGAGTTCATAATTTCACCTCTTGTTATAGAATAAAACACGTTACCAATCGCGGGAAATTTTCATCATCCCGAACCATCCACACACTGCGAACAGTTGCTTGTTTTTCCTCTCTAATCATCAAAAAATCTACTTGATATTTTTGGCCGTATGGACTGCGTTTATCGAGAGCGGTATCAGTATTTTTGATAGCTTGTAGCAATGCAGTTTTTAACTCATCAGCATCCTCTATTCCCATGCCTAAAGCAGATTGAAAAACCCGCGCTTTGTGTTGACCATCTGAATGTCTCGGATTGAGACAGTAACCCGATAGTTTTTCCTCATCAATAATAGCTTGTTCAGGATTGGGGAGTTTCATATAGCACTAATTCATCAACAATTCAAAATTTGCATGACATTCTCAGCAATTGTTTCCTCCAACCCCCGTGCCTCAACATTCAAAATCTCCAACTCCTCATTCAATTCTTCCAACCGTGCCGCTCTCATCAAAATCCTCCGCCTCCTGACGTTGGGCCACCCCCACATAACGCCCAGGATTGAGACTCCATCCCTGCGCCTCAATCTCATCAAATGTTGCTATTTTACGCAACCGGGCCACATCCCGATAAACCTTGATTGATTCTCTAGTCTTCGGCAACAAACAGCACCGCCTCGTACAAGTTCTTATTTTACGCGAGATCGTCCGAATGACGAACAATTGCAACCAGCTCAGGATTGAGAGCTTCAGGCGCAGGTTCAAGCGATCGTCACCAATCAGGAATTTCTTGGGCCGTGTCGTCTGATAGGTCTTGTGACAGTTGCTCTCTCGGTAACGGCACAGCGGGCAATTCATCCTCTAGACCGGGAAATGTGTCTTTTCCGGTGTAGGAAAGCATGGAAAGACTCGCGATCGCTCCTTTGACTTGATCGGGCTTCACCTCTAAGTAGTGCTGCAACTGTTCGAGGTTACTGTGACCGCTGATTTCTTGAATAATCCGCAGCGGAATCCCGGCGTTGCTCATCTGGGTGAGAGCCGTTCTCCTAAAACTGTGGGTGGATGCTCCCTCGATGTCGGCTCGCTCGAACGCTTTTCTCAAAACCTTGTCCGCTGAGTCGGGGTGCAAATGCTTCCAGTGGTGGTTCGGGTGGCGGCCGGGGAATAAGTAAGTCTGGCCGGCGTGGGAACGCCAAGATGTCAGGAGACTTCGCAAATCTTCAATGACCGGAATCGTTCGGGTTTGGAGTTGGCCTTTGGTGTTGCCCTTGCGGAAGTTGATTGTAGGTCGGACTGTACCTCTGGCAGTGTAAATATCGATGACTTCCAGGGAACAAGCTTCGGCAATGCGGCAGGCGGTGTAGAGACACACTCCGAACAGCGTGCGATCGCGAGCGGTTTGCAAACCTTTGTTGAACAAAAGCTCGATTTCCTGTTGCGTGAGTATCTTGGCCTGGCCGTGCCGTTCTATCTTCATGCTTGGTGTATACTCGACCCGATACCTGAGAGTTTGCCGCACTTACTGCATTGCTGCACCGTTCTGGGGTATTTCTTAACGAGGTGGCTGAGGGCGAGCGTCATAAATTAGCCCAAGTGCAGCTAACGCAGTAAAGGTGCACTCATTCACATTTATCGGAGCAATTAGCTTAACAAAAGTAGTAGGATTAATGATACTAAATGGGTTGATGCACTTCTAAAATTGGTTGACAACCTGCTGTTACTGTTCTATATCCAAATAGGACTCAAAACTCAACTTAAATTATGTACTAGCATAACGTCTATATACCCTGTGATAGCGGAATTTCCAAAACAAATTCAGCTCCCCGCCTCGGTGCTGAAATGCACGTTAGCGAACCGCCGTGTTTTTGTACGATAATTGAGTGCGAAACAGACAAGCCCAGACCAGTACCCGAACCTACAGGCTTAGTTGTAAAAAAGGGATCGAATACCCTAACGCGGACTGATTCACTCATTCCAAGTCCGTTGTCTGCAATTGAGACGATCGCGCTAGTGCCTTTTACCTCTGTGCGAATCCGAATCGCAGGCGTTGGACACTGTTGGTTGTCCAACTGTACCAGCGCATCGATCGCATTGCCTAGAATATTCATAAACACCTGATTGAGTTCTCCAGCAGAACACTCGACTAAAGGCAGGTTCCCGTATTCTTTAACAACTTGGATTTCTCTGCTCGCAATGCCTCCCTCGTCGCCGCTATCATTTCCATCCCCCAGCTTTACCGCTGAGTTCAGGCGGTGCTGCAAAATCAGCAGCGTGCTCTCAATCCCTTCGTGAATGTCAACCCGCTTCATCTCGCTCTCTGCAAGGCGCGAAAAATTCCGCAAACCTATCACAATATTGCGGATGCGCTCGGCTCCAACATTCATCGACTTCAGAATTTGCAGCAAGTCTTGTTGGAGGAAATCAAGTTCAATTTCCTCTGTTACTGCTGCCAATTCAGGAGTAAGATTCGGGTATGTCCGCTGGTAAATATTGATTATTTGCAGCAAATATTGCATATATTCAGTTGCGTGAGTAAGATTGCCATAAATAAAATTAATCGGATTGTTAATTTCATGAGCAATTCCTGCAACTAGCTGTCCCAAACTTGACATTTTTTCAGTTTGAATCATTTGAGCCTGAGTCTGCTGCAATTTGAGAAGAGCATTTTCTAGCTGAACTGCTTGTTCTTTTAACTGCACTTCTGACTGCCTCAAAGCTGATTCAGTAGAGATTCGCTCGCTAATTTCCTGCTGTAGGAACGCGTTTTTTTCTGTAACTTCTCGCGTTCTATCTTGCACTTTCGCCTCTAAAGTCTGGCTGTAATTCTGCAATTTTTCATTAGCTGCCGACAAGTTTTTATAGAGAAAAGCGTTTTCTAAAGAAATTGCAGCTTGAGTAGAAAGAAGCTTTAAAACTTCCTGCCTTTCTGCTGTGAAAACACCCGTTGCCAGGTTATTCTCTAAATAAAGCACAGCAATTAAAGTAGCTTGATTAATAATAGGCGTACATAAAATAGACTTAGTATTGTTTTTGACAATGTAAATATCATTTTTGAAGAGTTCATCCCTCCCGGCATCATCTAAAACAACATCTCTTTTCGTTCGGACTACATAATTTATTAGAGACAATGGCAAATCCTGACTGAAAGCGATTGGAAGCGACTGCTGTACTACGATCCGATCTTGTTCAACAGAACCAGACGCTTCTATTAACAAGTTGCCATTTTTTGCTAAAATTAACAAACCGCTTTGGGCGCCAGCGTTCTCCATCAGAATTTTTAGCAATTTTTCTAGCAATTTACTCAAAACAACTTCGCTCGCTAAAACTTGCGAAGCCTTCATTACTGTTGCTAAATCGAGGAAAGAATTACCTGTTGCATTATTTGTAACTGTTGTAGTCTCTGTAGATGTAGTTTTCTCAAAGCTGGCGTTCTTAGCAGCAGATATCAGAGAAAGAAGCGGAGGATATCTTGACTCCAAATCTGCAATCTTAGTCTTCGCTCCCCACCGAGCGTAGCTGTAGTATGCTGATGCCATGTAAGTCTGAGCGATCTCCTCTCTTGAGGCTGCTAAATAAAATTCAGCCGCCAGTTCGTAAGCTAAAGCTTCCTCCTGAACGTACCCCTGTTTTTTAGCTCCCGCGATGGCGAGATCGTAATACTTCATCGCTTCCCAACTTTGCCCTTTCACCCGCGCTATTTCTGCCTCAACCAGATCATATTTATGCTGATAATTAGCCGGAGTATGGTAAGCCCAGCCCTTCATTTTTTCTTGATTCAACTCCACAATAGCCAGAGCTTCTTGTTGCTCGCTCTCCCTCCCAGATTCAGCCTGATCTCGTACATCGGGATACTGAGCCAGAAGGGCTAGCGAATAGTAGAAGTTGTGGACAGCAACCGTCATGTGTCCGGGTGCGGATGCTTTATATTTTTCAGCGATTGAAGCATTTTCAACGGCAGCAGCAAACTCTTTAAATAAGTAAGATAGAATTGATTTAGCAAGATAGGCAGCAAAAAGAGAGATCTGGTTATTTGCTGTTTCTAAGATCGGCAGCATTTCTACTTCATCAAAGCTCTCGCCAATTAAACAACATTTGTCAGATGTAGGTCGGAAAAGATTCAAAACTAGCTGCCTCCATATCTTGATGTAGTAGAGTCCAAATTCTTGTTTGAGTTTCAGCAGTAAATCTAGATAATGAGCTTGGCGCGACTCTACAGATTCTAGGTAGTTGCCAATTAAAAATATATGAGCGCAAGAGTTCAAAGCACAATAGCCAGCATATTCTACATCTCCAGTATCCAGCCCGCTTTGAACCCCTTCTTGCAAAGCATCTATTGTTTCCCTAGCGTGTTCTTTCCAATGTCTGATAGTAACGTTAAACAGAGTGTATACTTTAGCTGTCAGTTCTTTAGCATTAAATTGCTCTAATAGCTTTAAAGCTATCTGACCAGAATAATATCCTGCCTCTAAATCTCCAAGTGCTGCACATAGGAGCAAGCCATAAATGCTGTAAGCGTAAGCTGCTAGCGCTGAATGACCGTTTTCAATGCAGAGATTAATTTGAGTCAATACGATCGGCAAAACCATCTCTGGCTTGGCAATAGAAGCGGGAGCTGAGATAGTCATCAGCAGCCGCATCGCCGCCAACTTATCAGGAGCGGTCATTTCTGGAGCATTTTCCAAATCTGTCAGCGAAGGCAATTTTACTGAGGTATTCCCGGCTGCTAGCAACTTGGGAGAAACCCCCAGCATTTCCAAAATTTCCCCACCCGTATTAATAGCTTTAATGAGCTGATTTTGAGCGATATAAGATTGAATTTTTAGCTCGTATACTTTCACCCGATCTAGTAGGGTGTTTGCCTCTTTTAAAACAGCGTCAGCTAGTATTTCAGAGGGTTTAAAATTGGTGTTTAAAAATTCTGTTTCTACTGCTTCTACATGGAGGTTAAGAGTCAATTCATACTGACTCTGCCAGCTATTAGCAGCAAGGAGTTCCAAACCAATATTCAGATACCTGGCAGCAGCTTCGTAAGCTGTCGCTGTCTTTGCTTTCTGACCGGCAATTAGATTTAGGAAAGCTAGTTCATCTTTTTCTACTTGCCCTACTATTAAGTCAGTGCTAAAATTAAGTTGATTGACCAGAGCAAAGATATTTTCTTTTCTGTCTTCAGGGCTGGTATTTTGTAGCAAAAGTTTGCCAATGTTCAGGTGAGTCGATTTTCGATCGGATTCGGGAATCAAAGAATAAGCGGCTTGCTGCACGCGATCGTGCAAAAACTTATAGTCTACCCTGGAATCGCTGAGAATAAGTTCGCGTAGTTCCTCCTGTTGAAAAACTAGCGGGATTTTGTAGTTTCCACTTAGAGGCAAAATTAAACCAGACTGAAGTGCCGGCCACAGACCAGAAGCAGTAACTGATTCTGACTCTTCATTCGCAATTGCCAAAACGCTTAAATTAAAAGTGCTGCCGATGCAAGCCGCCAATTTTAAGACTTTTTGCGTTGATGCTGGTAACTGTTGAATATTCTTTGCTATTAGTTCAACGATATTGCAATCCGCAATACCAATGGTTTGAATAAGTTCGATATCCCACTGCCAAATACCGATAAAAGTGTCGTAAGTTAGCAGTCGTTCGGAATCCAGCACTTTTAGCAGTTGAGTCAAGAAGAAGGGATTGCCTTGGGTTTTGTTGAAAAGCAGTTCTGAGAAATATTTTATACGGCTAGCTTCGGGAGATTCGTTGAGCGTGTCTGCAATTAGCTGCCTGACATGGTTTAGCTGTAAAGGTTTAACAGTAATATTATTGATGGCAGCCCTACTTTCTCGAATCTTTTCTAATGTCTGAATCAAGGGATGAGCTGGATTGACTTCGTTATCTCGATAAGCTCCTATCATTAACAGATATTGGCTGTCGCGATCTCTCATCAGCAGTTGGATTAATTTGAGGGATGCTGAATCAGCCCACTGCAAGTCGTCTAGGAAAACAACGAGGGGGTGTTCGGGTTGACAAAAGACTTTGAAGAACTGTTGAAAAACGCGATTAAAGCGGTTTTGGGATTCATGGGAACTCAGTTGTGGTACTTCTGGCTGATGACCGACAATCAGTTCAAGTTCGGGGATAACATTAATAATTAGAGAACCATTTTGACTCACTGCCGTTAAAATCTTCTCTTTCCAAACAGCTATTTTTTCAGAATCTTCTGTTAATAGCTGCCGTAAGAGTGACTGGAAAGCTTGAATCAGCGAAGCGTAAGGAATATTCCGCTTAAACTGGTCAAATTTACCAGCAATAAAATACCCCCGCTTGGCTGCAACAGGTTTGTGAACTTCATTCACTAAGCAAGATTTGCCAATTCCCGAATAACCGCTGACCAGCATCATTTCTGCTGTGCCGAGGCTGGTTCGTTCAAACGCTTCCATTAATACAGCTACCTCTTCTTCCCTGCCATAGAGCTTCTGCGGGATCAGCAGTTGACCGGATAAATTTTTAGACCCTACAATGAATGGTGAAATTGTGCCGAATTCCTGTAGCTGAGTTAGGCAGTTTTCTAGATCGGCTTTTAGTCCCTCAGCAGTTTGATATCGCTCTTCTGCAGTTTTGGCTAATAATTTGAGCGTGATGTCAGAAACCGTTTGGGGAATTTCTGGATTTAACTGAATCGGCGGAACAGGTTGCTTTGCTAAATGGCAGTGAACCAATTCCATTGGGTCAGTGGCCGCAAAAGGTAGAGAACCTGTCAGCATTTCATAAAAGGTTGCACCCAAGGAGTAAAAGTCCGTACGATAGTCAATCGACCGATTCATCCGGCCCGTTTGCTCTGGGGATATATAGGCTAGCGTGCCTTCCAGATAATTAGGATTGTTAATTGTTTGGTTTTCTCTACCCAGGCGAGAAGAAATGCTAAAATCTATAATTTTAACCAACCAAGTTGCGGGATTAATAATAATATTTTTCGGCTTAATATCTTTATGAATGATTTGCTGTTTGTGGAGTTGCCCTAAAGTTGCGGCTAACTGAATTGCTATTCTGAGAAAGCCGATTCTATCGTTCTTGAGAGAAGCAAGGATGTAATTTAAAGATTGACCGCCAAAATCTTCCATAATTAAGGCGAAGCTGTTCTGGTGTTTTTCCAGCCCCAAGCACTTAACAACTCCTGGGATGTTCAAGTCTTTCGCGATTTCATATTGATACTTTAAATTAGCAACATCAATAGGATGTGGATACTTAGAGGTTAGTAGCTTAACAATAACAGACTGTTGGTTCTGAAGCTTCTGCCCCCGATAAACAACTGTTTTCACGCCTTCATTAATTTTTTGAAAATTTGTGTAGCCCGGAAGTTTTAGCATCTGATTGGAAAGTAAAATATTATGACTCTACCGCAAGGTATTACCTAGATCTAATTCTGATTCTTCATTTTACCAGTCAAAATTTAAAAATCTGATTCACCCACAATTTTTTGAGGAAACCCAGAAATTGCCCTAGATGCCTGCATACCTGAAGTAACAGTTGCTTCAAGACTGCTAATATTAATCCCATTAAGTGTCCAGTCACCAGCTAAGTAAAGATTATTAAAGCCGGATGCGTCTGGTTTGAGGCGATATTTTGTAGTTCCTTTTAGAGACATTACATAACGCTCAGAAGGCTCAATATTTGCCCGCCAAAACTGAGAATTAAATCGTTCTAAACCATTACCATTTTTTGAGTCAACAAGTAAGTTCCAATTCAGAATATCTGAACTTTTGGGTAGGGTTATTTTAGGCCATAAAATCGCAATATTTTGCTGAAACCACTTAAGAGCCGTTTCTTTGACCCGATTCATTTCTTGGTCAGGAAACGAACGATCTACAAAGGCTGGAATTTCCTCGCTCTCTTCCAAAGGACCACAAAAATAAGCAATACTACCTGGATAATGTTCTGAAGACCAACCCTCAGAGACATTGAGATGGCTCATATCAGCCCAAGTGTTAAAGGGATGTGCATAAGCATCTATAACAGGATTAGGCATCATCCAGCCCAATTCTGGTAAGGTAGGTTTTAGCCAGAGCTGAAGTGCCTGGGTTTGAACAGTCTTGACCTTCTCTACCATCTGCTGCCATTCTTTGCGAGCTTCGATTAGCTCTTGGCAGATATATTTTAGTGCTCCTAGAGAAATTCCCAGAACCACAGAATCAAAATCTTCTCCTACATTGAGCTCGATATCCTCCACATCGTCCCACGACATCCAGGCAGATTCTAGATTAATTTTCCTGAATTTAAGTTCTTCCCCTTCAACAAGCTGATCGTAGAGAGGAGAACTCGGCCAACAGGGCAGTTTGTTAACATCAACAAGCGGTTCGTAAACATTGTTTTTAAGCGTAACTTGGCGACTAATTTGGATCGTTTTAATAGTCTTTTTGTCCTCAGAAAGCTTCAGATTTTTGACACGATGGAAAAAATTAAACTTAACACCCCGTTGCTTGAGTACCTCGTAAAGTGGTGCGAAGATTGTATCTCCCATACCAGATTGCATTTTCCAAAAAAACGCACCCTTATAGGTAAGAGTCATGCGTAGAAAGCAACGAAGCGCAGCTCCAGCCGCTAAATTTGGTTGATTGACATTACCGTTCTCGTAACTAAAGACAAGGTCGTAAAGACCCTGCACTGGTGCCGAATTGACGCTAAGTTCAGAAGCCCCATGTTTGCTCAACCACTCCCGGACATCATAGTCATCAATAGCATTAAAGCCATCAAAAATAATACCGTCCACAATTACACCCTGGATGATGGTGTATGCTAAATCTACAAGTATCCACAGGCGACGAAACTTGTGGTGCGCTTCTATTATTTCCTCAACAATTCGGAAAAGCCAATTTCTGAATTGACCCAGACACCAAAGCAGAGCATGGTGTTGTATAGCTCGGTGCGTTTTAGGCTCTTGTGGCAATTTCTGAACTAATTTTTGAGCAATATATAATAAACCAATTTCATAAGGGACATTAGGAATTTCTAAGTGAATATTCATCTCTTTCAGTAGAGATTTTATCGACTCGGGAATCCCTGTAAAATCCAATAATTTTTCGCCGTCAGACAGAGTGCTAAATAAGTAGGATGAACTCTTAAATTGATCGACCATAAACTCGACTAGCAAGCAAACAGACTCCCAAACAGAGGGCAATTTATCACTTTCTCCGGGCAGTAAATTATTTGTTGGGAAGTCGTAGGGCCAAAGTACCCACTGTTTGTTGATATATTCAGGAAATGCAATGAAATTGTGTGGCTTGAAAGCGTTCTGCCAGGTAGCAAGTGGAATGTCTTCACTCCGTCCTAATTCTTGATAGCACTGACGCATAACTCGAAAGGTATTTTCGTAAACTCCCATCAAGATATGTAGGCCATGTTCCTCAATTCGAGCTTGGGCATTCATATTGCGTCCGCTCGCACCTTTGCCACCCAGACGCCACCCCATTTGATAGAGTATAATCTCATATTTTTCCTGCCAATCAGGTTGACTTGTCAGTTCAAAAGCTGCTGTAAGAGAAGCCATACCCCCTCCTAAAATTGCGATTTTCTTTTTTTTCATAGTTTCAGCCAGGATTTCTTTTTCCCTGCAAAAGTAGTGTATCAATCTTCTAATTTAGCTGCACCCAAAACCTGTTCAAATCCTGTCGTCTTTCATTTGAACGCATATTTTACAGATTTTTGCAATTCCTGACTGTATTTTAGTAGTGCATCATTATCACGCACCATCGACTTAGCATCTTCAATACACTGCGAGAAGCAACTACGAGAAATTTTCACGGAATGATCTGCTGTGAATAATTTATCATGTTGCTGCGCGGCAAACAATAGCGTCTGATAAGCAGGAAGTAGGCACATTAAGCTAGCCAAGCGATAGCCCACAGCTTCATAGGGAATCTTCATTATATAACCGACAGACTTATTTAGCTCAACCATCACATTTGTAAGAACTTTTTGCGTCCAATTCTTGGGAGCTCCCTTCAGCAAGAGTGGTGAATCATCGACTTCTTGTATCCATACATCAGGTAAATAGCATATACCATTAGCCAAATCTTCAGGAAAATCCTTGATAATGTTTGTTTTTTGCAATGCTTCGCCGCAGGTTTCACAACCTGCTAGAAGGCAAGCTGCAACATCTAAGTTGAATTGGTAATGGTTGATAGCTAACTCTGTCCCCATATGACCAACTATGCCAGCTACAAAATAGCAATAACGATTGTAGTCGTTTTCTTGGGCTGGGAGACTGATCCCGTTGCGCGTTACCATAACAGGAGCCTGTTGGCAATCTAGCACTTGTTTCATTCCCTCAACCATTGCAGAAGCCCAGCAATGAATAATTGCTTTAGCATCGTTTGGTATTAGTGCATAAATTTGCCATAACATTAGTCCATTTTCCAGATTCATTAATTGCTTTTGGTCGGCATCGAGTCCCGGCCAATTTTCTGACGACCAGCTAGATAAAATATTGGAGGCAAAAGCTGGTTCCTTTAGCAGTTGCTGAAATTCATCAAAACGAGCCTGCTGCCAGCTAAAGGAATGTTGGCAATCCTCAATGTTGTCAGCAACGCGAAAAATTAGATATGCCGTGGCCATAAAAGCATCTAACGGTTCTTCAAAACAAGGAGTTACCAATGCAAAAGACCGAGAAACTTTATTCATGAACTCTTCTAGGTATTTCTTCTGTTCGTGCAAAAGATAAAACGTTATCATGCTTCGTGCCCCTGATTGTATTAAGATATTGAGTCCTGAAGCGCCTTTGCATCCCAGAGACCTCAGTCTGTCGAAAATCCTGGTAAATAATGTATCCTACAATAAGAGAGATGGCAAGTAGTTAAGATTACAAAAAGGAATCAAAATTTCTGCCCCTATACAAATTGACTCAGAAAGAAAAAGCCTAATCTAAGAATGCGCTTTCCAAACCGCAGTACCATTTTCGACTGTGAAATCAAAGTTGAGCCAGAAAGCCAGATTCGGCTGTATGTTTACTGGTTGTTCTGGCTCTGGCTTGCCTTTTTGCAAGCCCAATTCTGTGACAATGGGGTGGCTGGCAAAATTGTAGATTGTGACCTCATATTGAGAACCACGAGTAGAACCGAAACTTAGGAGTCGCCCTGCATGATATTTGGACACTTTCATGGGAATTTCTACGATCGCTTGATAGCAAGCTTGTTTGCCGTCTTTTTCATCGCGAAACTGCTTGAGCATGACTACAGGAATTTCTGCATTTAGCCGATATTGCAGCAGGTATTCAAGCAGGTTAAGTGGCAGGCTTAAGCCCGGAATTTTCATGATGCTGTCGCTACCGAAAAATAGTTGGGCAATTTCTGCAACTGCTTCTGAATAGCTAGTCCATATTTTAGGTGGCTGGCTTTCGCTACCTCCATTTTTCTGCGATACTTTAATTAGCTGTTCCCATTTTGCTTCTGTTTGAGCAGTTAAAGTTTTCCACGTATAAGTGTGCAAACTGAAGGGGTCTTGTAACCGATCGATTGAGGGAATGTTGAAGCTTGCAATTTCTTTCGGGATGCCGTAAACCTCTCGACCTGAAGCTAAAGCTGGTGAATTGCTGACGAATATGTAGGGTACGAACCAAGCAAAGCGGTTTATTTGAAAGATGGAGCCACGTTGTTGACCGACCGCAGTCAAGACCCAAATCACAACTTCCTGCTCGTCGATGTAACCTCTGTCGCGATCGGGCTTTTCTCTAGAAGCCAGGGAATCTATACTTCCAAAGGTTAGTAGGATATAGTGTGTGGCAGGGCGGTACTCGATTTGTCCGCTGGTTAAATTATTGAGGTATTTGTCGCACAAATTCTGGAGTTGAGGCAAAGAACCTTCTAACACAAATCCATAAAGGTTTGTGCCTTTGATATCGTAGGGTTGTAGAAAACATTGCTCGTTAGCTCGTTCAATATATTGTGGAGGTTTTGAATGGTTACTGCCGCCCGATAAAAATGTCTCACCAAATTTATGTGCTTCTTGTTCTATGCTTTCGCCTCTGGTAGCAAGGTCTTGGAGGAGTCGATCTGGCGAGCGTGGCGGTTGTGCGAGTATGTCTACTAATTTTTGCGGGTTATGGAGCAGTTCCGCGATCGCGCTGCTTGCTCCTAGTGCTGTGCGAAAGCCTGTTTGCAGAAGTTGAGTGGCGCTGTTAACATTCATTCCTTCATAACCTCATCGTGAGTTAGCTTGCAAACTTCTTTTATTTCACTCATATCACAAATACCGATCGGATCGAGCTTTCTTAACGCCAATTTTCTCAATTACAAACTGTTTATCGTTCGCTCGATAAAGCAAACTGAGCTCGCGACCCACCCATACTTCACGTGACCGTTGACGTGCGACCTGTGGTTTATACCCGACCCGACAACGGAGTCGGTCAAACTTACTGCATTACTGCACTGGTAGGCGGAGATGGAGCGATCGCGGCGGTTGGGGGCGATCGTCATAAACTAGCAGACCGCTGCCAACCGGGTAACGAGCGTTTTCTAGTGTTAGAAAGCATGGAAAGTGAAGAGATCGCTCCTCTGACTTGTTGTGCCCTAACCTCTAAGTATTTCTGCAATTGTTCTAGGTTGCGGTGGCCGCTGATTTCTTGAATAATCCGCAATGGAATCCCCGCGTTGCTCATCTGAGTGAGTGCTGACCTTCTGAGGTTGTGGGTGGAAGCGCCGATGATGCCAACTCGTTCGCAGGCTTCTTGGAACAGGTGAGAGGCGGCTTCCGGGTTTGCGTGTTTCCAGCGGTGATTGAGGTGGCGGCTGGGGAATAGGTAGGGGTGTTCAGGATGTTTGTAGGTTTCTAACAGCAGCCTCAACTCTTGGATGATCGGGATAGTGCGAGTGCCGAACTTACCTTTGGTGTTGCCCTTGCGGATGATCATTTCGGAGCGGATGACGCCCGCCGGAGTGAAAACATCGATGACTTTCAAGCTGCACGCTTCGGCAATGCGGCAGGCGGTGTACAGACAAATTCCAAAGAGGGCGCGATCGCGGTCGCTTTGCAAACCTTTGTTAAATAAGAGTTCGATTTCCTCTTGAGTGAGTATTTTGGCTTGTCCGTGACCCTCAATCTTCATGCAGGCGTGTATACCGACCCGACACCTGAGAGTTTGCCGCAAATACTGCATTACTGCATCGGTCGGGAGTATTTCTTAATGCGGTGGGTGAATGGGGTGAAGGGTTTGGTTCGGGCGATCGCTCCGGGGGGTTGATATGTTTGGTTAAGGGGCGTTACTTAATCAGGGTATGAAAAGAATCACTTAAAAATCCCAAAGCTTTGTAGATACTGGTTTCTATGACTTGCATATTTAGCCTTTCATATCCTAAATCAGCAACGCCTTTTTGACAGGCTGACCTCCTTTCGATCGTCCTCAATTTTCAGAAAAACGTAATCGCTGATTTACCAGACCAACCAAAAACCTTCCACCGAACAACGTGGCGGAGTTGTACTCACATTGTCCGGTCATCCGCCAGTAGCAAATCCAGGAATTACACAAAACCTATCTCTGCTAAGTAAGTAGGCGCTGTAAAATGCAATTATGTAAACGAGTGTAAAGTATCCAAATGCCCTAAGTAGGTAGGCGCTGTAAAACCCAATTATGTTAAGGATTGTAAAGTATCCACATTCCCTAAGCGTGGCTAAGTTAGCCCTGTTTACATATTGTTACATAGCTCGGTTTAATCCCGCTTACCTACTTAAGCGAGGCTAAGTCAACCCTGTTTACATACTGTTATATAGCTCAGTTTAATTCTGCCTACCGACTTACTGGCAAGTAACAAATTCCACACTTACGAAAAACCTAATTTTTCAGCAAAGGTTAACACAAAAGTTAGAGTTTATGTGCAGATTTTTTGCAAACGTTAAGATTAATCTTAAGCATAATTAGATGTCTGAGAATGATTGGTTGTACGATAGCTAAAAGGCCGTAAGAGTTGAGATTATTGACAATACAACTTATGTATCCTGAATGTATCACCCTATTATTCTGGTTTTAATCCTATAGAATTAGGGTGTCACAACTGAAAGCTTTTTTACAGTAGTTCTCGCCAACCACTACCCAAATAGTAGATAGTTTGCTGGCTACTGCACGCTTATTTTGTCAATTCTAAGCACTTAAAAAGCTGGTTTAGCAGCGGCTGACACGGTACTCAATAAACTAGGAATAGGCTATATTAGTTAGCGTTGAAATATCTGCCGCTTAAGGATCGCTCAAGAGCGTTGCAGCACTCAACATAGCAACAGCCCCTGCCTCCTCCAAAGGTCGCGAAAACAAGTACCCTTGATAGGAACTGCATCCCAAAGAACGGAGTATAATTAGTTGCTCTTGCGTCTCCACCCCTTCTGCGATTGCCTCTAATTCCAAAGAACTCGCCAGATTTAAAATCGCCTGCAGCAAAGTCAAATTTTTTCCTCCTTCCTCCAGGCAGCAAACAAAAGAGCGGTCAATTTTGAGAGTATCAATCGGCAGCAATTGTAAGTAAGACAAATTTGAATAACCAGTACCAAAATCATCCAAACACACCTTAACCTGACGAGCTTTTAATAGCTCTAGCACCCCAGCAGCCTCCTCAGCATTTTCCATTAAAACACTCTCGGTAATCTCTAACTTCAAAAATTCGCCTTTTAAGTTATGCACTCGCAGCAGTGAGTCTAAAAGCGGTAACAAATTTGGAGAAAATAGCTGAATTCCCGATAAATTAACACTCATATTTAAAGGCAAATAGTCAGGAAATTGCAACTGCCATTTACTTAAACAAGCCACTGCTTCCGACAGTACCCACTCCCCTAGTGCCACAATCAAACCCGTTCTTTCCGCCACGGGAATAAACTCGCTAGGAGAAACCAAGCCGCGGGTCGGATGCCGCCATCTTACCAACGCTTCAAAGCCCACTATTTGACCAGTTACAAAAGATACAATGGGCTGGTAATTCAGGTAAAACTGTTGTAAATTAATTGCATTTTGCAAGTCATTTTCCAACTGGAGTTGTTCTAAAGCTCTCGACTGCATACCAGCATCAAATACAACAGTGCTACTAGCACCCCGAACAAAAGCCTCATGTCTAGCCGCGTCAGCCGCTCGCAGTAAATCTTCCGGCTCTTGCGTGGCAATTGCACCTAAAGCAATGCCAATACTAACGCTAGAAAAGACCGCAGTTCCATTTAAGTTAGACGGTATTTTTAATGCTTGACGAATGTTTTCTGCTGCCTCTAAAGCTAACTGAGAATTAGTAATATTTGGCAGCCAAATCGCAAAAGCATCTTCTCCCACTCTTGCTATAAGATTCATATTCAAAGCCCAAGCCTCTAACCGCCGTGCTACTTCTACTAGCAACTGCTCTCCTCTAGAATGACCTAAGCTATATTTAACAATTTGATAACGGTTAAGAGTCAGCAGTAAAATAGCTTCTAAATGACCCAGTTCTATTATAGAATTCCTGCCACTACGCATCTCCTTTAAGAGCAAATTACGGTTAGGTAAACCTGTCAGCTCGTCGTAAAATGCTTGGTAGCGAATTTGTGCATTCGCTGTAGCAAGTTCCTGCTCTTTTTTCCTAGCAAATCGCACAAACTCTAAAGTTTTATTAATGGTAACTTTTAAGTCATTCAAATCAATTGGCTTCGTTAAAAAATCAAAAGCGCCCCTATTCATAGCTGTCCTAATATTTGGCATATCCCCATAAGCTGAAACCACTATAGCTTTGAGCGTCGGGTCAATAGCTGGCAGATTCTCTAACAAAGTTAACCCGTCCATTTCGGGCATATTAATATCAGTTAGCACCAAGTCAAAAGAGCCATTAGCGTGCAATTTATCTAAAGCTTGCACTCCATTAATGGCAAAATCAAACTCAAATTCTTGAGTGCTGATTTGACGCCGAAATAGCTGAAGGATTAGATATTCTAAAAGTGGTTCGTCATCAATTACTAAGATTTTAGATGTCATGGAATTACTCTTGTTAGCAAGTAGCCAGGAGGTGAATTCTCTTGTAAGGACAATCTCCTGTGATTGCCCCCTGGGGTTGCAGCGTAAGTAAGTTTGGGGCAGGCAGGAAAGCACTGCTCCTACAGAAAATTCCTCATTTTGAGGACTTACGCTCCTAAACCGGGTCGATTTAAAAAATTGAAGATTCTCACTATAAATCTACGAATAAACCCGGTTTCTCGGCTGTGCGTAAGTGTTGACTTTATCAGTTCCCAACCCTTAAGTGGGAATTTCAATAATAAATTCCGTTCCTTCGCCTGGTGTAGAGTTACAACTGAGCCATCCCCCGTGTTTTTCTTCAACAATAGACCGCGAAATTGATAAACCCAATCCCGTCCCTTTACCCACAGATTTTGTAGTAAATAAGTGGTTAAATACCCGCCCCTTCACTTCTTCTGTCATCCCCATCCCATTGTCAGCAATAGAAATTATAACATGAGAAGCGGAATTATTCTTGATAATTTTTTCACTCTCATCGGTAAGGAAAGTGCGAATCCTGATAAAATTAGGCTTCGCCTTAATTTCATCGCGACTCCGCCCTGAATCCCACTCTTCCAATGCGTCAATGGCATTAGCAATAATATTTAAAAACACCTGATTCAACTGTCCGGGATAACACTCTACTGGGGGTAATTCTCCGTAGTTTTTTAGCACTTGAATTTCGGGTTTACCCTCATTCGCTTTGAGCCGATGTCTCAAAATTAATAAGCTACTATCAATTCCTTCATGGATATTGAAACGAACTTTTGATTTAGTATCGGCCCGCGAAAAAGTCCTCAGAGCAACGCTGATTCCCCGAATGCGCTCAGTTCCTTCTTTCATAGAACTGAGCATTTGTGGCAAGTCTTCTAAGAGAAAAGGGAGGTCAAGAGCTTCAATTTGAGTTTGTACTTCTGGATTATTTAGTGAGCAGTGTTCTTGATAAATATTGAGAGCAGTCATCAATTCTTGAAAGTAGCTTTCGGCGTGTTCAATGTTTCCTATAATGAAGCTGATGGGATTGTAAATTTCGTGGGCAACTCCGGCCACTAACTGGCCGACGGAAGCCATTTTTTCGTTTTGAATGAGTTGAGTTTGTACCTCTTGAAGTTCTGTTAAATTTTGTCTGACTTGTTTGACAGTTTCTAAGGCTCTTTGGATGGTGATTTCCATGTCCTGAAAATCAATGGGTTTTGTCAAAAAGTCAAACGCTCCCCGGTTCATGGCAGTTCTAATATTTTGCATATCTCCATAGGCGGAGATGACGACTGCTTTTAATGTATTGTCGATTTCTGAGAGTTTTTCTAGTAAAGTTAACCCGTCCATTTCGGGCATATTAATATCAGTTAGCACTAAATCAAATGGTGGAGATTCTGCAATTTTTTCTAAGGCTTCTCTGCCATTGTGAGCAAAGACAAATTCAATTTCTTTGACCCGAATTTTTTGCCTGAATTTTTGTTGAATGACGTATTCTAAAAGTTGTTCATCATCGACGACTAGGATTTTGGCTGTCATGGGGAGCTATTCTGTATCCTATGGTAAAAATAACTAGGGTCATTAGCTTACTATAGCGCGTTGTTTAAATTTTGTAAAAGATTAAATTAATTAATGAGAATGTAGTCGGAAAGAAGGAAGAAGACTTATGCAATCAGCTTTTTAGTCATCCGTCTTTTACTTTTAATTAAAGGGATCTACTTACAATAGTCCGGACAGTTTTTATAGGGCCCAATGGCTTATTCTCACTTAGCTTTGAGCCACTGTGGATAATTAAATCAATGTCAGCTCCCCCCTGACGCGGCATTTAATTCGACTTTTTTATGATCCTTGCCCCGCGTAAGCTTGTAATATCGTTCCAAAAACTGTCCGAAGTATTGCTACTTAAGATGCACTGTATAATTATAAGCCGTGCTGGTGGGTTGGGTTTGTGTAGAAGCGGTCTCAAACTTCGAGTAAAGTTATTGATGTAGTGTTTTAGCGCCTCTATCGTGCGCCAAAGCTCTTTAACTTTTGGGCAAAGTAATGATAAATTCCGTGTAATTTCCGGGTTCGGTTTGCACTTCCAAATTGCCTCGATGTTGTCCAACAATGATATCGTGAGTGATTGATAAACCTAAACCTGTTCCCTGTCCGGGAGGCTTGGTAGTGAAGAAAGGGAGGAATATTTTTTGTTGATTTTCTTTAGGAATACCGATGCCATTATCATGAATGCGAATTTCTATTGCAGTGCCTACATTTTTAGTGGTAATAGAAACTGTGGGAGTGAAATCTCCGATCACTTTAAATTGTTTAATATGGGAGGCATAGCAAGCATTATCGATGATGTTAATTAAGGCGCGACTGAGGTCGGAAAAGGCGACATCTAGTTCTTCAATTGATTGGTCGTAGTCGGTTTTCAGGGTAAGGTTGAATGTTTTATCTTTGGCACGGATGCTGTGGTAAGCTAATTGTATGGATTGAGCTACGAGGGCGTTGATGTCGGTTTTTTGGCGGTTACTGCCGTCGCTGCGAGCGTGCATTAGCATACTTTGAATAATGCTGTCTGCCCGTTGCCCTTGTTGGTTAATTTCTAATACGTTGCGCTTAAGATAAGTGAGATTTTCGTTAATTAATTCCAGGGATTCTGAGTCTAAATTTTGGGATTGGCGGTCTATTAGTTCTGCGATTTCAGATGTTAAGTCTTCTGAGAGAGTAGCAAGAGAGGTGACGAAGTTGAGAGGGTTGCGGATTTCGTGGGCAACACCTGCGGTGAGCGCTCCGAGGGAGGCGAGTTTTTCAGAGGCTACTATTTGTTTTTGAGCTGTTTTTAATTCGGTGGTTCGTTCTTCAACTTTCTGTTCTAGGGTTTCCGAATATGCTGCAAGTTGTTGATTGGCTTGTTTTAAGCTTTGGTTGAGTTGATTGACTTCTGCGTAAAGTTTGGCATTAGTAATAGCGATGGCAGCTTGTCCCGATAGCATTTGTAAGACTGTGAGTCTGTCAGCGGTAAAGGCGACGGTTGTCAAGTTATTTTCGAGATAGATAATCCCTGTAAGTTGACCTTGATTGAGCAGGGGTGTACACAAGATTGATTTGGGCTGATTTTGTTGGATGTAGGGGTCTTTTTTGAAGATACCTTCGTGGCTGGCATCGTTTAAAACGACTGTTTCTTTAGTGCGGGCAACGTAGTTGATAATTGCGGCTGGAACTGTATTTCCTAGTAGAGGAACGGAAATATTTTCCTCTTCTGGTTGTTGAGGATTGGTCAATACGGTGAGGTCGTTACCTTCCACGATGCCGGTGGCTGAAATCACCCACTGATTCTCACTTTGGTTAGATGAAAAAGTTGGTTGTGTGAGCAATGAGCCGCGAGTAGCTCCGGCATTTTCTATGAGAATGGTCATTAATTTACCTAGCAGTTCGCTGAGAACAATTTCCCCAGACAATGCCTGTGCTGCTTTCATAATTGTATCGAGGTCAAGTGCTGTTGAATGGCTTGAAGTAGAGGTTGTTGTCCAGTTTGAGGTGGTTGTGCTAGTGGGGTCAAGGCTGATAGTTTCAGACTGCTGCGTGCGGGAGATGAGATGGGGATATCTTTCTTCTAAGTCTCGGACTTTGGCGACTGCTCCCCAACGAATGTAGCAGTAATAGGCTTCAGTCATGTAGGTTTTGGCGACTTTTTCTCTACCGAGGGCTAGATAAAATTCGGCAGCGCGTTCGTTAGCGAGGGCTTCTTCTTGGATGAATCCTTGTTCTTTGGCTCCATTGATGGCTCGTTCGTAGTAGGTTATTGCTGTCTCGTTTTGTCCCAATACTCGCGCTTTTTCGGCTTCTACAAGTTCGTATTTGTGCTGGAAGTTCATCGGGGCGTGACTTGCCCAGATTTTCATTTGTTTTTGATGGGATGTTACTTTTTTCAGATATTGTTTTTGTTCGGTTTTTGTGGTGGTGGGATAGTGCGCGAGGAGGGCTAGAGAATAGTAGAAATTGTGTTCTGATGAATGAATGAGCGCACCCAGACTTTCTTTGTATTTTTCTGTTAAACCTGCAACTTCAACAGCGTTAGTAAATTTTTTAAATAAGTAAAAAAGCACTGACTTGAAAAGATAAAAATAAGCAATAAATGTATAATGATTAGTTCTTTTCCAGGTAAGGATAATTTCATTTTCATCAAATCCATCGCCAACGAATGTAAATTTATCTGTTGATTGATCTAGTAGATTTAAGACAAGTTGACGACCTAATTTTGTTTGATCTGAAATCAAAAACTGTTTGTATTCAAGCATTAAATTAGTATATTTAATGTATTTTTTAACGGTAGATTCTAGGTGCTCACCGCTCCAATAACTGTGGTGAGAATAATTACAAGCTGAATAACAACTATATTCTACATCTCCTGTTTCTAATCCGGTTTTAAATGCTTCTAGTAAAGGTTGTGTTGTTTCCTTAATATGTTCTTTCCAGTGCCTGATAAAACAATTAAACATAAAGTCAATCTTAGCTTTGAGTTCTTTAGCATCAAATTGTTCTACTAGCATCATAGCCAGTTTTCCAAATTGATATCCAGAATCAATATCAGATAGTGCACCACAAAGCAGCATTCCATAAGTCACATACCCGTAAGCAGACAGAGGTGAATTTCCATATTGGAGAGAAACATTGACCATCTTAAATACAATCAGCGGAAACAGCATAGGATTTGCCAGAAAAGCCACCGGGATTACAGCGATTAATATCCGCATGGCTGCAAGCTTATATGGGTCAGTCATTAAAGGGAGAAAAGCTAAATCCTCAATCTGTTTACCGCCTATTGCTATTTTGTTGCTAATCAATCCCATCATAATACTAAATTTTGTGGGATTTATAGGGAGGGATACTCCCAGCATCTTTAGGATTTGCAAAGCTGTCTCTAGTGCTTCTTGTGGTTGGTTTTGCTGTAAATAAAATGGAATTCTGAGTTCATAAACTTTCACTTTTTCTAGCTGACTTTTAGCTTGTGACAGAACAATTTCCGATAAATGTTGCGCTCGTCCAAAGTTAGTATTGAGGTATTCGGCTTCTAGTGTTTCTAAGTGGAGATTCCGCTTCAAATTGTAGTGACTTTGCCAGCTAGATTCCGGCAGAAGTTCTAACCCCAGATTCAAATATCTGACAGCAGCTTCATAAGCTGTTGCTGCTTTTGCTTTTCGTCCAGCTATTAAGTTAAAGTTGGCAAGTTCATCTTTTTCTGACTGCTGCGTGATGAATTCCACGCCTATATTCAACTGGTTCACAATATCAAATATATTCTCTTCCAGGGAATTTTCTTCGTATTGATGCAATAATAGCTTGCCAATTTTCAAGTGAGTTGCTTTTTTCTGATTTTCAGGAATCATTGAATAGGCTGCTTGTTGCACCCGATCATGTAAAAATCTATAGCCAACTCTCGATTCATCAAAAAGTAGGTTCTCCTGTTGTTCTGACTGAAAAGCTAGGGGAATTTTGTAGTCGTTACTGAGGGGCAAAATGAGACCTGATTGAAGTGCTGACCACAAATCATCGGCTGTTTCTAGCGGTGATTTTTCATTAACAATCGCGCAGACATCTAAGTTGAAGCGGTTGCCGATACAAGCAGCTAATTGTAAGATTTGTTGCGTACCTTCTGGTAGTTTTTGAATATTTCTTGCTACTAATTCAACAACATTATAATCAGCAATTCCCAGGGATTGAATCTGCTTGATGTCCCATTGCCAGCAACTTTTGATAAAATCAAAGTTTAACAGTTCTTCAGAGTGTAGAGTCTTGAAAAGTTGTGTTAAAAAGAAGGGATTCCCCTGAGTTTTATTGAAGAGTAGGTCTGCTAATTCTCTTGACTTATCTCCCTGAAGAGTATCGGCTACTAATTGACGGACGTTGCTAATATCTAAAGCCTGGAGGACGATATTATTTACAACCGCACCTGTTTTTTCAATCTCTTCAATGGTTTGAATCGTCGGATGAGTTGCGCTGACTTCGTTATCTCGATAAGCTCCTATTAGTAACAGATATTCGCTATCGGTGTCTGTTATCAAGAGTTGGAGCAACTTCAGAGACGCTGAATCTGCCCACTGCAAATCATCTAGGAACAGAACAAGCGGATGTTCTGGCTTAGTGAATACATGAATAAATTGTTTATAAACCCGATTGAAACGATTTTGAGATTCAGTTGGCCCTAGTTTGGGAACTTCTGGCTGTTCGCCCATAATCAGTTCTACTTCGGGAATTACGTCGATAATTACCCGTCCATTTTGTCCCAAAGCTTTTACAAGCTGCTCTTTCCAAATTCCTATATTTTCAGAGTTTTCTGTTAACAGTTGTCGGATTAATTCTTGAAAAGCTTGAATCAAGGCTGCATAGGGAATATTCTTTTTAAATTGGTCAAATTTGCCGCCGATAAAATAACCGCGCTGTCGTACTATTGGTTTATGAACTTCTTGCACAACACAGGTTTTTCCAATCCCTGAATAACCGCTGACAAGCATCATTTCTGTTGAGCCAACTGCAACTCGTTCAAAGGCTGCCATTAGGGTTGCAACTTCTGTTTCTCGTCCATATAGTTTTTGAGGAATGAGAAATTGACCGAATCTATCCAATTTACCTACTGTGAAATCTTTAATTTGTCCAGATTCTTCTACTTGTTTAAGACATTCTTCTAAATCGGCTAAAAGTCCGCGAGCATTTTGATATCTGTCTTCAGCAGTTTTTGCTAATAATTTCATTACGATGTCAACAACCGTTTTGGGAATTTCTGGATTTAGCTGATTTAGTGACTTGGGTTGTTTTGCGATGTGGCAATGCACCAATTTCATTGGGTCGTTAGAATTAAAAGGTAGTTGACCCGCAAGCATTTCGTAGAAGGTAACGCCAAGGGAGTAAAAGTCTGTGCGGTAGTCTATTGACCGATTCATTCTCCCAGTTTGTTCGGGAGACATATAGGCGAGAGTACCTTCGATGTAGTTGGGATTACTGATAGTAGGATTTTCTTTTTCTAGGCGGGTGGCGATGCTAAAGTCAATAAGTTTGATTTGCCTAGTTTCGGGTTTTATGAGAATATTTTGGGGTTTAATATCTTTGTGGATAATTTGGTTTTGATGCAGTTCTCCTAGAATTTGGGCGAGTTGACGGGCGATTAGAAGAAAGTTAATTAAGTTAGTTTTTTGGGAGTTAATATATTGTTTGAGGGGCTGTCCGCCAAAATCTTCTAGAATCAGGGCAAGTCCGTGTTCGTAAGGTTTTAATTCGATCGGCTTGATAATGCCTGGGATGTTTAAAGAGTGGAGGATTTGATATTCGTGCCTGATTCGGGCGATTTCTTCTAGAGTCGGATACTCGGCTTTGAGGGTTTTAATGATGACAGGAGTGCGTTCTCCCTCGTAGCGACCTTGATAAATAACGGTGTTTGTACCTTCGTGGATGGGGGAGATCAGTTGGTATCCGGGTAGAGGGGTTCTCATTGTATATCTTTAAAGGAGTACAGTAGTGCAAAAGCATGATACTGATGAACCCTGAGTTGATATATCATCTTATCAGTTCTTGATATTTTACCTTTGTATCGAAGATTACTTTCAATATAAAACAAAAACTTAAGATTTAATTAATTAAATCTTAAGTATTGACAAAAATCTAGTTATTAGATGCAAAATCGAATGATAACGAAAGCAACCAAACTCGGATATAACTTACTGGATGGTATATCCCCCATCAATCACCAGATTATGACCTGTGACGAATGATGCCTTGTCCGAGCATAGCCAGACTACTGCATCACCAATCTCCTCCGGTTTGCCGATCCGTCCTATGGGTTGCTCTACTTCGAGCTGGGCAACTAATTCTGTAGGTAAACTATCTAGCATATTGGTCTTGACAGGGCCGGGACTAATCGCATTAATACGAACACCAGACTTAGCGTATTCTAGCGCCGCTGCTCTTGTCAGGGAAATAGCTCCGCCTTTGCTAGCCGAGTAAATAGCATGACCGACTCCACCAACAAGGCCCGCACCAGAGGCTATATTCACGATCGCACCGCCGCCATGTTTGAGCATCGCTAGGATCTCATACTTGAGGCAGAGCCAAAGTCCCTTGAGGTTCACGTCGATTATATTGCTCCAGTCTGCTTCTGAATGTTCCGTCAGAGAACCGAACTTTACAACACCAGCATTATTGCAGGCATAATCCAAGCGACCAAATAAGCCCACTGTTTTGTCAATTAGTGCCTCCACTTCAGTAGCTTTCGACACATCTGTTGTGATGAAAATAGCATCACCACCTCTTTCACATATTTGGTGTACAGTTTCTTCTCCCTCAGCAATTCGTCGGCTAGCAACTACAACTTTTGCTCCAGCGCGTGCAAATGCAAATGCTGTTGCCTTACCTATGCCTGATGAACCTCCTGTAACCAATGCGACTTTTCCCTTCAATTCACTTGTAAAGACCATGTTTTATTTCCTTTTAATGACTAAGAGTTTACGGAATGTGAGGAGTAAGAAACTTCCTATTGCTTACCCCTGAAACGGCTTTATATTTGCCCAAAAGCGCTTGGACAAAAGCCACTATATGCAGAAGTTACCTACTGCATTATCCTGCGCCTACAAGTGTGGCTATTAAATTTTCTGAGAGGGTCGGAGCAGACCCTAGAACCACATCGCCCCAGCGCATAATACTGGCGACAGAACTGCCAGAAAAACCGTGAGAATAAATCATCACTAAGTCGCCTGTTCTGATTTTTTTCAAGGCGGCTGCATGATATAAAGCAGCCATAGCCGACACTACGGAAATGTTGCCATACTTGGGAAAAATGTCAATGATTTTATCTTTAGGTACATTCAGTTCTAAAGCACAAAAATCGACATAACCTGCTGCTGGTGGGTAAAAAATGAAGTAGTCTATATCCTCGACTGCAATTCCAGATTCAAACAGGATTTTTCGGCAGCATTGCTGGAAGTATTTAATGAATAAAGAAGTCGCGTATTTCACTAAATCTTTATTGATTGTAATTAACACCTTTGGATTTCCCATCTGATCTACCGTAAATCTGGGATAAATTACTCCGCAGGTATCATGAGTGTTTGTTGAATAGGAATGGAGTAAACCTTGTCCTTCTTCTAGTTTCTCAACAATAAAAGCGGCGGCTCCATCTCCAAGCGTGAATGAGAAAGAATTGGTATACTCTATGTGCTTGGAATAATTGCAGGATAAGGAGACTAATACCCTATTAAATCTTTTGTCTCTGATTAACGCAACAGCATTTTCTAAGGCTAGAAGAGCGCCTCCACAGGTAGCATTTAAATTCCAAGCGACACCTCGAAAGCCTAACTTTTGTGCTATGTGAGTAGCATTCCCAATCACTAATTCTTCTGGAAACATCGCGCAAGAAATCAGCAAATTAACATCGTTGATTTCTAATTTATTGGCTTGCAAAACTTTTTCAATTGCTCCAGATTCAAGAGAAATAGACGTTTCGCCTTCAGCCAAAACTCTTCTTTCTAAGGATCCCCTAAATATATCTTCCCGATAAGGTTTTACTGCCTGTACCCAATTAGCATTTTCTTGGGAATCATTATCAAACAGTCGCACTTTTTGATTTTTTTGCTCAAGCTCAGCTAAGAACCCTGGATAATTCTTTTTCCAGTAATCGTTAGTACGTACACGCTCTGGAAAATTAACTGCAATTGCTCGGATTCCTACAGCTTGATTCATCTTGACAAAACTCATTTGAACAGAAATAAAGAACATGGAAATTTGGACATTTGGCAGCTCTCGGCTCTAACTCCTAGAGCTAGCAAATTTAATGCTCATTAGCTAAGAATTATCTCTTTCTTAACTACAAGCAAATTAACTATGCGCCTCGCGCAAAACTCGCCTCAAAACCTTACCAGTCGCATTTTTCGGCAACGAATCAACAAACCGGACAAGATGAGGAACCTTATAAGCAGCTATCTGCTTAGAACAGAAAGAAATCACATCCTCTGGCGCGACAACTTGCCCATTATTAAGAACAATATTCGCCAAAATTCTCTCACCTTTTACTCTATCAGGAACGCCACAGATAGCCACTTCCGCCACTGCTGGATGTTGAGATATTACCCGCTCCAATTCACTCGGATAAACCTTAAAGCCAGAAACATTGATCGTGTCCTTCAAGCGGTCAACAATGTAGAAATAGCCTTCTTCATCCATCCGGCCCAAATCTCCAGTATGAAACCAACCATTTGACATAACTTCGGCAGTTTCAGCGGGACGGTTCCAATAGCTCGACATCACATTCGGCCCGCGAATAATAATCTCGCCAACTTCCCCGACATCAACTTCTGAACCCTCAGTATCCACCACCTTCATTTCCACATTATCAATTGGCATCCCAATCGAACCAGGCTTATATTTCAAGTAATGATTGTAACAAGAAAAAGGCGAAGTTTCCGTCAAACCGTACCCTTCATGAATCACCAGACCATACTGTTCTTGCCACTGCTCTACAACTTCCAATGGCATTCTGGCAGCAGCACTAAAATAATAGCGTACTGAGTTAAAGTTGCATTCATCCGGCGACATTTCTAACAGCTTGGCAAAGGCAGTCGGGACTCCAAAAAACATTGTAATCCGCTCCGCAGCCGTTACCTTCAAAACTTCTGCTGGATAAAATCTGCGCTGCAAAATGATAGTCGCACAAGCATTCAATCCCGCATTTAGAATGAAATTCTGACCAAAACAGTGGAACAATGGTAAATACAAAAGCAACCGATCTTCAGCTCTCATACCGCAGCAGTGCTTGACAGAGTGCATATTTGAAGTCACATTGCCATGAGAAAGCGCAGCTCCTTTAGGAAAACCCGTCGTCCCCGATGTATAGATAATTGCAGCGGGATCTGTGGGTTCCATTTCAACAGCTTTAGCTTCAGCAGAAGCTAAAGCTATCAGTTGTAACAAACTTATTTCTTTACAGCTTAAACTCAGCTTACTTCCAGAAATATGAGAAGAGTGGCTAACAACCACGCTCGGCGGCTTAATAACTCCATCTTCAACAATCAAAATGTATTGAAGGTAAGCTAAATCATCATCGGGCACTTGCATTCGCAATGATTCTGTCGCAATTACTATCTTAGCAGCACAGTCATTGAGAATAAACCGAACTTCATCTGTTTTGAGCATCGCATTGATCGAAACTGCGACAGCACCAATCTTTAAGATGCCGAGATAAGAGATGATAAATTCGGGAACATTAGGCAGGAAGAGAGCGACGCAATCTCCCCGTTTAATTCCTAATCCTTGCAAACCATTAGCAGCACAGTTTGCCAATTGATTTAGCTGCTTGTAAGTAAAAGATTTGCCTTCAAAAACTAAAGCCGTTTTCTGAGGAAAAAATCTACACCCTCTCTCGATATGATCTGCAATATTCATCCCTATTTTATCCTCGGTAAAATTGCTGCCAAACAATAGGTTTTGTGTGCATGATTTGGATGCACTGCTGGACTGTCGCTAAGGCAAATAGAAAACCACTACCTAAAGCTTTTGAGCGCTCTTTTTTTTCTGAGGAAACATCCTCCGTGCAACCAGGATGAATTGCTTGATAAAATTGTTGCCAATCCCTCGGTTCAAGCTGATAAATTTTGACGCACTGGCGAACAGTATCCGTCAAAAAGTGTTGCTGATTTGAGAATCTATCTGCTTTTTTATTTGGGTAAATATCTACCTGAAAAGTAGTTTTAGAGATGTTAGCTGAAATATTGTGAGTAACCATTTTTGTGCCTTTCTAGTAATGTTTAACAATCCTTTGCAGTCGCAATTGGGACTACTTGTCTAAGGGACAAGCAGCTCTTAACAAGTTAAATCTTTAACTCATTGTTTACGCCGTTTTGCAGGCTATTCTTAGCTACAAATGACCTGTTTTACACATAAAAATAGAGGGAAAAAGGAAATGAAATAATGTAAATATTTGTTTGCCAAATTTCTTCCCCTTCCCTTTCTGCTTCCTACTTCAAACTTGATAAAATCTGGTTCACAGCTTGCACAATTCGTCCTTCCTGTGCAATGTCAGCAGCAATCATGGCAATGTGTATATCTAAAGATTGCTCGTTGTCATTCCAAATGTAAGATTTTTCAACATTTGGCGGCTGTCCCACAACTTCGCGCACAGCCTCATATAGCGGTAAGCTAAGTGGCGACAAACATTCCCGTGCATCATAATGACCAGCGACTTGATGGGTGCGCAAATCAACAGCTTGGACGGCAAACATTAGGGAAATTGCCATATATTGCTGAAACAATTCAATTGAGCGACGAGCTAAATTAGCTGAAGCGAATCCTTGGCTATTGATATTTTGATTGAATTGTTCCGCGTGAGTGGGAAAGCGGTCAGCAATTGAGTTTCCGTAAAAAGTCAACAGCGGCATAATGGAATTTCCAGCTATTTGCAGACCTTTTAATCCCATGTTGACCTTACGGCTTGTATTGCCAACCAGAGAAGGCGGCAAACCATTATTAAATTCAGGTGCAACCAACAGCGCTATTTGCACGTCCAAATGCTTAGCCAGCAGACCTAAAAGATAGCGCAACCGATCCATCCCAACGCCAATATATTGCCCTAAGAAATTGCCGCCGTGATAGCTAG
>NZ_SRRZ01000065.1 GCF_013179805.1 Microcoleus asticus IPMA8
TTAAAGTTTTTTTGAAGCCATACACCGTCAGGGTTTTGGCTCTTAACCACCGCTGGGCCATCCCCTGGCTGACTCCTCTTTATGGCTTGGGTCTTTTTTTTTGCCAAGATTGGACTTTTGAGGGGAGCATCTACCGCGTATGGGTAGAATATCTCTACGTGTAGATGTTCTATATATAGATGTTTGATCGCCCGCTCATGAAAAAACCTACAGCCCGCCTTAGCGGCTTATTCATTACCTGCGCTTCACTGCTGCTGGCTTGCAGTCAGACGAACACTCCCCAAACCTCTACTACAGTATCTCCGGCGACTTCCCCATCTCCCGGTGCTTCGCCAGAGGCTTCACCTGGGAGTAGTTCCAACACTATATCTATAGGTATTGGGGTGGCCCAAACTAGCAATGTGGCTTTACTGGGTCAGGAACAGGTGGCTGGGGCAAAAATTGCTGAGAAATATTTCAACGATAAGGGCGGTGTGGATGGGACGCCTATTAAACTGGTGTTCCAAGATACGGGTGGAGACGAACAAGGGACGATTAATGCTTTCAATACTCTGATCAATCAGGATAAGGTGGTTGGTATTGTGGGGCCAACCCTGTCACAACAAGCTTTTAGTGCCGATCCGATCGCCGATCGCGCAAAAATTCCCGTACTCGGACCATCCAACACGGCTAAAGGCATTCCCCAGATTGGCGATTATGTGGGCAGAGTCTCCGCGCCTGTCGCCGTGGTAGCACCTAATGCGGTTAAGGCGGCCCTGAAGCAAAATCCCAATATTAAGAAAGTAGCCGTGTTTTTTGCTCAGAATGATGCTTTTAGCAAATCTGAGACTGAAACTTTTCAGACAACGGTTAAAGATATGGGACTGGAATTGGCAACAGTCCAAAAATTCTTGACTACTGATACAGATTTCCAATCTCAAGCCACTAATGGGATAAATGTCAATCCCGATTTGATAATTATTTCTGGGTTGGCCGCAGATGGAGGCAATTTAATTAAGCAGTTGCGGGAGTTGGGCTACAAAGGCGTTATCATTGGGGGCAACGGTCTGAATACTTCCAATGTATTTTCGGTTTGCAAGGCTCTTTGCGAGGGGGTTTTAATTGCCCAAGCATACAGCCCGGAATATCAGAATGAGATTAATAAGGCTTTTCGTGATGCTTATCGCGCTCAATTTAAGAAGGAACCGCCTCAGTTTAGCGCTCAAGCTTTTACTGGCGTACAAGTTTTTGTTGAGTCATTAAAAGAAATTAATGCTAAGTCGAAGGTTAGCCAACAGCCTTTGGCAGAATTGCGTACAAATTTGAATCAGCAGTTGTTAAGTGGAAAGTACGATACGCCTCTGGGGGAAATTTCTTTCACGCCGGAAGGTGAAATCAATCAGAAAGAGTTTTATGTGGCACAGATAAAAATGGATGCTGATGGTAATAACGGTAAATTTGAGTTTTTGAAATGAACTCAGGCACCACACGGATACACGGATGAGTTATTGAGTGTGACTCTGAAGTCTCCCCCCCTGCCCCCCCAAGGGGGGAAGTCAGAAGTCAGAGTAAAAATTTTATGTTTTTTGTTGTTGAATGATTTCGGTGTGAGGCTCAATTCTTAACTGGTGATGGACTTAACTCTGTTTCTGCAACAATTTTTGAATGGTTTGTCGATCGGCAGCGTGTATGCTATTTTTGCTCTGGGATACACCCTAGTGTTTTCTATTCTCGGAATTATTAATTTTGCTCACGGTGCAGTGTTTACTTTGGGTGCTTATTTCACTTATGCACTGATGGGCGGTGGTTTTGGTTTTAACGGGTTGTTGGCTAATGCGAGAATTCCCGTGCAGTTTCCTTTTGCTGTGGCACTAATTTTGGGCAGTACGCTGGCTGGTTTGGTGGGAGTAATTGTTGAAAGAGTTGCTTTTTTGCCTTTGCGCCGCAGACACTCAGATCCTCTGCTGACGGTGGTTTCTAGTTTGGGGGCGGCGGTGGCGATCGCCAATATCATCCAATATCTTGTCGGTGCGGAAATTTACACTTTTCCTGCTAACACTTACGGCTATTTACCGGCTGCAATTAACTTCGGAACAGCGGATAAACCTATTCCGATTCGGACTGTTCAAATAGTAATTTTTGTGGTATCAGTTGCGATTGTAGCTGTCTTAACTTACTTAATAAATTTTACTAAGTTTGGCAAAGCAATGCAGGCTGTGGCTGAAGATGCGACAACTTCTAGTCTGTTGGGTATTGATACTGACAGATATATTGTGTTGACGTTTTTTGTGAGCAGTTTTCTGGCGGGTTTGGCGGGGAGTTTGGTGGGTTCTAGTGTGAGTATTGCTGGGCCGTATTTTGGTATTGCTTTTGGTTTGAAAGGTTTGGCGGTGATTGTACTTGGTGGGTTGGGAAGTATTCCTGGGGCTGTTTTGGGAGGTTTTATAATTGGTTTGGTGGAGGCTTTTGTGCCTGGTGATTTTTCGGCTTATAAGGATGCTGTTGCTTTTGCTATATTGTTTATTATGCTATTGGTTAGACCGCAAGGTTTGTTTGGACGGCGTTTGATTCAAAAGGTGTAAGATAATTCGGCCATTGAAATCGCTTAAGAGTCAAACTAAGTTTCCCTCCAAGAGACTAAGAAATAGAGGTGTTTGATTTAAAAGGTGTCATAAAATTCGGCGATTGAAATCGCTTAAGAGTCAAACTAAGTCCCTTTCTAAGAGACTAATAAATAAAAAAAGTTATGAATGAATTTTTTACTACTTACGGGTTTCTGATTGTCTCGATGTTGCTGGGTGCAATGTTGGGAATGTCGCTGTATTTGCCTTTAATGACTGGACAGTTGTCTCTGGCTAGCCCTGGTTTTTATGCTTTGGGTGGGTATATTGCGGCGATTTTATCTAAGACGGTTTTTCAACAGACAGGGGGTTTATTTCCACTGCCGTTGTTGTTATTAGAGATGATAATTGCAGGGATTGTTTCGGGGTTGCTGGGGATTTTGGTGGGAATTCCGGCGCTGCGGTTGAGTGGGATTTATTTGGCGATCGCAACTATTGCTTTTGTGGAAATTTTGCGGGTTTTATCGCTGAATCTAGATATCACTGGTGGGGCTGTGGGGATTTTTGGGATTCCGCAACCGTTTGCGACGCCGATCGAGTATTTGTGGATTGTACTACCTTTACTGTTGGTAAGTATGGCGATTGTGTATCGGCTGGAACGGATTCGGGTGGGGCGCGCTTTTGCTGCAATCCGCGCTGATGAGTTGGCGGCTGATGCGATCGGCATTAACCCAACTTTTTATAAGGTTTTGGCTTTCACGTTAGGTGCTGTTTTAGCTGGGGTTGTGGGTGCAGTTAGTGCCCATTTTTTGAATACTTGGAATGCGCGTCAAGGTACTTTTGATGCTAGTATTATTTACTTGACTTCTGTGTTGATTGGTGGTAGTAGAACTTTTCTGGGAGCAGTTTTGGGTGGGATGGTGTTTACTGCTTTGCCGGAGGTTTTGAGGGGAATGGCGACGATTCAGGGATTGCCAATTTGGTTGGCGCAATTTCTGCGGGATGGACGTTTAATTATTTTTGGCTTGCTGATTGTTTTGGGGACGATATTTTTTCCGCAAGGTTTGGTGACGCCGGAGTTGTTGAAGAGGTTTAAAAAGGCCGATCGCACTTCTGTTTAAAAAAGGATGGCCAGCCATCGCCGACCTCAGCAATCATCACTACCCTATCGTTGATGCGGACTTCAGAGTCGATCGGCTTTTCCGATTCATTGGGAAACCGCCTCAGTTTGATCCTCCCATACTCAGATGAGAAATGCGATGTTTCTGCTACACCATAGACAACGAAATAGGGCGAAACGCAGTTGTAGCCAACTGGTTTAGATGATGAATTCATGGTTTATGCGGTCTTTTTGGATATTCGATAGCTCTTCTCAATGCAATCACTAACTTGGATCCATTGAGAAGAGCTTTGTATTGTTTTCAGGAAGCAGATAGAAAATGCCTAACCTTGATTTACTGCGCTGGGTTCCATGAACATAGTTTCCCAAATGTGGCCATCTAAATCCTGAAAGCCATGACTATACATAAATCCGTAGTCTTGCGGTTCATTGTAGGTCGTTCCGCCAGCAGCAACTGCGTTGCGAATCATTTTATCCACTTCTTCTCGGCTCTCGGAAGACAAGCACACCAGCACTTCTGTACTCTTGGTGGCATCGCAAATTGGGTTGGGTGTAAATTCCTTGAACTTGGCTTCTGTCAAGAGCATGACGAAGATGTCTTCGCTCACAACCATACAAGTGGCAGTTTCGTCAGTAAACTGGGCGTTAAAACTGAATCCAAGTTTAGTAAAAAATTCGACAGACCGATCGAGATTTTTGACGGGTAAATTCACGAAAATTTTAGTAGCCATGTTTTCTCCTTTTTAACTTCGATCGCAAGGTGAAACATTAACGATTTTTCGCTAATGTTTGAATTGAAGAGTAACGCCTGTGAGCAAACTTGAAAAAGTTAGGTAGCTGGCTGGACATTAATCATCCACGGTGTGCCAAATCGATCGACCAGCATTCCAAAACGGGTAGACCAGAAGGTCTCTTGGAATGGCATCTTTACCGTTCCGTTTTCTGCCAATTTTTGAAATATCCGCTCCGCTTCGACCAGATCGTCAAATTGAAGATTCACAGAGAATCCCTGTGGTTTGTTAAAGGAATCGGGTGGAGTGTCAGAACCCATCAATACCATTTCACCAACAGTTAAGTTGGCGTGCATGATTCGATCGCGCTGTTCGGAGGGAATTTCCTCAGACATCGGCGCATCCCCATAAGTCATCATCCCGTCGATTTTGCCACCTAAACACTGTTCGTAGAATTTAAAGGCAGCTTTACATTCACCGTCAAAAAAGAGATAAGTATTCGATTGCATCATGTACTCCTTTGGTTAATAGTCGATCGAGCAATCCATTCACGGGAAATGATGTGGCTGCCGAACAAAAAGTTAGGCAGTATTTATGCCCTCAAGAACGCTGGAGTTGTTCTGCTTCCGCCCGAATGCGTTCTTCCTGTTCCCTGAGTTCGGGCGTCAAGGATTCGCCGAAGTCCTCTGCTGTAAAGATCGGGCGAATTTCGATCTCGGATTCTCCTGGCATCGGGTTGGGGCAGCGTTTGACCCAGGCGATGGCTTCCTCCATCGACTGCACTTGCCAGATCCAGTATCCGGCAATCAGCTCTTTTGTCTCTGTGAACGGCCCGTCAGTCACGCTGCGATTTGTGCCTGAAAACCTCACCCGCGCTCCTTTTGAGCTGGGATGTAGCCCTTCGCCAGCGAGCATAATTCCCGCCTTGACCAATGCTTCGTTGTATTCCCCCATTTCCGTCAGAAGCTGTTCGCTGGGCATGACGCCTGCCTCTGAGTCTTCGGTAGCTTTGACTAGAACCATGACTTTCATAGTGAAATCTCCTTTTGTTTGTGGTTGTTGAGCTGGGCTAAGGTGCGATCGTCAAAACAGCTTGAGACGTTTCTGGATCGAAGGGGACAGAGCAATGCTCGTGTACAATCTGCCATCTGCCCTGCTTCCGCTGGCACGCAGAGGTCATTCGCATCCACATCTGCGCCCCTGGGTGATCTTTTGGCATCCCTGTAAAGTGGAAAAACCAGTGCGCGATCGCCAAATCACCGCTCACGGTGAGGCTGAGGTCTCGCATCTCAATCCCGAAGGAGTCCGGGAAGCAAGGCAGACACGCCTCCCACGTCCGTCGAAATTCATCTGCACCTTTGGTTTGGAACGGCGGTATTGCATCGAAAATAATCACATCTTGGGCGTAGTGCGCCATGATGCGATCGAGGTCTTTGGCGCAGATGGCACTGGCCGTATCTGCGATGATTTGTCGAATCTGGGCTTCGTTTTGTGTTTTGGTTGTTTCGGTTGTCATTGTCATCGTGGTATCTCCTTATTGATGTGGATTGGTTTTCCGGGCGCAGATTGAAAACTGCTAACCCTTGCTCTACCATCTAGTCGAATAGAGGTGGGTGCGATCGACAAGTTGAACATTTTTTCTGGAAAAGTTTGTCAGTGCGGATGTGGAAGTTTGCGTTGAGCGGTACTGACGGCAACTACTGGTCTGATGGCAAGCCCGACAGTTCCACGATCGGGCGAATTTCCACCGTACCTTTACTGGCGCTTGGTAGGCGTGCTGCGATCGCGATCGCTTCGTCAAGATCCTGGGCATCGATCAGAAAGTAGCCGCCGAGTTGTTCGCGCGTCTCCGCAAACGGTCCATCGGTGACAAGTTTTTTGCCGTCACGCACTCGAATACTGGTTGCTGTGGCGATCGAGTGTAGCGGCGAAGCACCCAAATATTGACCGTTCGCTTGCAGTTCTTGGGTTAGCTGCAAAGACTTGGCGTAGCATTGCTGCAGCTCGCTTTCAGTCCAGGCATTTTCGTCGCTGTAAATCAGCAATATATATTTCATCAAAATTATTGGTAGAAACCCCGTCTTTCAAGACGGCTTTACTTAAACTAGAACTGGTACGAATACCCATCTTTTCTATGGATAATCTGACAGTATTTATGGTTAATACCCTGTACCAATTCTTTCGCTGATATATTGAAAAAACCGCTGCTGCGAACAGCTACTCTACCAACATATTCACCAATTTTCTTTCCACTGGTTACCACTGCTTTCACAAGGTCGCCAGTTTGAAAACCTTTAACAAATTTGTCGCGAGGTACGTAACGAGATGGAAAACCAAATTTATCAGTGCGACACATTTGCCGAGTGCCATGACCGTTAGCTTTGATTAGCAATGGCTGATCGGTTAACACCACTAATTTATCAACCTTGGCAACACAAGCAGCGTCAAAATAATGAGTTTTGGGCAACTCTAATCGAGTGCGATTGTATTTTGTCTGCCCGCCGGAGCCTGTCGTAACAGGTAATTCCGTTAGCTTGAGTTGGTTGAACAATGCCCAGCGGGTTGAATTTACGGCGGTGGCATCTTTGAGTGGTCGTTTGACTTGTACCATGATTTGCTTGAGTAAGTCTGGCTTCTTCGAGAGGAAATCCTTAATATCTTGAGTGCCTTTCTTGAGATTACATTTTTCGCAAGCTAGACACAGATTAGAGATACGATTGCTACCTCCTTTTGCCTTGGGATGAATGTGTTCTACCTGCAAGGGGATGTTTTCAGTATTGCAATAAGTACACTTTCTGTCCCATTTGTTAAGCAGATATTCTCTGATCTCGTACCCAAGTAATTCGCCTTGCTGATATTCGACCCCAGAGATTTCGGGCTTCTCTAGTTGCTGAAAATCGAATCGAACCAACTCCATCGCAATACTATTTACGGGTGCAAATCTGATGAATTTGTTAACCCAAGTCAAGGTCGTATCTACTCTGTGTTTCAAGCTAGGAGCTAGCCAGCTCTTTGGGCGAGTGCGATTCAGGAAACGCGCTTGACGGTAGCGGGTATGTCTAGCTCGACGACATCGACGGATAGCACGGCGAGAATCCAAACTAGCTTTAATTGCTTGTCCTCTGTGATTTAGCTCGGCTACAAAGATAAGCTTTTCGCCTTTGAGTAGCGCAATTCCTGTAGTTTTACTACCAGGATCTAGTTTGATCTCGATCAATTGGGTAGGGGTATCAACACCGCGTTTAAGAATGATGGTAAACGGGTATCTACGGAAGACCGCAGCTTCGCCATTCGAGAGTAATTTTCTAGCCACGGCAGGATGAACAGGATCTAGCGGGCGCTTATTGGTATCAAGTACAAATGTGTAATTTTGCATGAAATTCTCCCTTGCGGGGTAATGTTTGCTTCGCCAATATTTCGAGAGCTTGTTAGGTTAACAACACTGCTCCAGTGACCTTAGAACTGTTTAATTGTTAACGACAGAGCAGAAGACTAGCACGCATCTAAGGGTGTCCTGACTCTCGAAATGTAGTCAATTAAGACGCTTGGCTGGTCAGAATGGCTTACTGGATTTCTCCCGCAAGCCTCATGCCTTTAGGCTGAGGTTCCTGACTTAGTAGTCGTTCGGCGAGGCTGCAAATCGACAGCGCAGCAAAAAATTTTTTCAGCTTAACTCGCGAAGGCGTTTTTCGAGAAAACGACGCTCTGGTTCCTGTTTCACGATCGCCAGCGCCTTTTGGTAGGATTCTCTGGCATCAGCCGTTCTGCCCAGCCGCCGACACAAATCGGCTCGCGCGGAGTGTGCCAGATGGTAGTCTGCCAAATCGCCGCGCGCTAATATTTGGTCGATCGATTGCAGTCCCGCTAAGGGGCCATCGCGCATTGCCACTGCCACCGCCCGATTTAAGGCAACAACGGGCGACGGCTCTAATTGCACGAGCAGGTCGTATAAGCTCACAATCTGCGCCCAGTCCGTTGCAGCAGCACTCTGGGCCTCTGAATGCACGGCTGAGATCGCAGCCTGAAGCGTGTACGAACCAAACCGTCCCGATGATAGCGATTGCTGCACCAGTAACCTGCCTTCAGAAATTTGTGCTTGATTCCAGAGCGATCGATCTTGGTCTTCTAGAAGGATGAGATCGCCTGTGGAGGAAGTGCGGGCGGTGCGCCGCGATTCTTGCAGCAGCATCAGCGCCAGGAGTCCAATCACCTCCGAGTCTGGCAACAGTTCCATTACCAGCCGTCCCAAACGGATCGCTTCGTCAGCGAGATCGGCCCGCGTCAGCGATCTGCCAGATGAGGCCGCGTACCCTTCGTTAAACACCAGGTAGATCGTTTGAAGCACGGTGTCCAATCGATCGGGCAAATCGGTTTTCGACGGCACTTGATAAGGAATGCGTGCGTCGCGGATCTTCGCCTTTGCCCGCACGATCCGCTGCGCCAACGTGGGGGGAGCAATTAGGAAGGCGCTGGCAATTTCCTCGGTACTGAGTCCGCAAACTTCCCGCAGCGTCAACGCCACCTGAGCTTCTGGAGATAAGGCCGGATGACAGCAAGTGAAAATCAAGCGCAGGCGATCGTCCTCAACGTCCTCGTCATCCTCGATTGTGGTGTCACTCGGATCGAGTTGTTGAGCGAGTTCTGCCAAGTGCGTATCAAAGCGGGCGCGACGGCGGATGGTGTCGATCGCTTTAAAGCGACCCGTAGATACAAGCCACGATCGCGGGTTAGCGGGAATGCCGTCGCGGGGCCATTGCGCTACAGCCGCAGCGAAGGCTTCGTGCATCGCCTCTTGGGCGCGATCGAAGTCACCGAGCAAGCGGATCAGTGTGGCTAAAACGCGGCGCGACTCGGATCGGTACACAGCTTCCACCTGCTGACGGATTTGATTGGCTGCTGTCTCATTCATAAAGCGTTCACAAAACAAAAATATATTATCGGCCGTGCCGCAGAGTACGGTGCTCCCATTGCGCCCGTGCAATCCGCCAATCGACCTCGCTCCAACCGCGATCGGACATCCATGATGACCCTGGGCGGGTAGCAACCACCTCTGCTCCTATCCACTCCGCCAACCGAGCGATCCGGGTATTTGCACTCACGGTAGACCCGGAGATCGCCTTCAGATCGAGTTCCGCGAACCCAAAGTCTAGCAGCGCACGCCCCACCTCGATCGCGTAGGCATATCGCCCCCAATAAGCTGGTGCCAGTTCGAGACCAAATTCCATCTCGCCTGTTTCGCAAAACTCTCCCCGCAGTCCACAGCAACCGACAAGCGCGTAAGGTTCCTGTTGTTGTACGATCGCCAGTTGGTAATTGAGTCGAGGGCGATCGCCAGCCCAGGCCTGAAACATCTCGAATAGACGTGCGGCATGGTCGGGACTAGACCGATCGGGTTCGTAAAATGTCTGGTTGCGCGGATCGGCTTGATACTCCAAGAATGGCGATCGATCGGAATCTACAAAGTCACGCAGCAAAAATCTTTTGGTTACAATCTTTATCATAACTTACAACTTTAATTATGGGCAATTAAACAAACATCATATTCTGCCAAATCTTAATAGTTTTGTCACTGCTGCCGCTAGCCAAAAACTCTCCTTCCGGGCTAAAATTAACAGAATAAACCGAGTTATTATGACCCGCAATATTACAGATTTCTTGACCGTCTTTCACTCGCCAAATCTTGATAGTTTGATTGCTGCTGCTAGCCAAAATCTCGCCATCGGGACTAAAAGCAATAGAATCAACATACCAAGAATGTCCTGGGATAGTTAAAACTTCTTGCCAATCTTTGACCCACCAAATTTTAATAGTATTGTCATGGCTGCCGCTAGCCAAAAACTCTCCATTTGGACTAAAAGCTATGCAGCGAACGGAGTCGGTATGGTCTGTAAGTGTGCGAATTAGATTCCCATCTTTAACGCGCCAAATTTTGACTGTTCTGTCCCAACTGCTGCTAGCAATAGTTTCTCCATCAGGGCTAAAAGCAACAAAATAAACTAAATTGGTGTGACCCCCAAGCGTGCGAATTTCTTGCCCGTCTTTGACTCGCCAAATCTTGATTGTTTGGTCCCAACTGCAGCTAGCAATAATTTCGCCATCGGGACTGAAAGCTGCGCCGTAAACTGAGTTACTGTGACCGATAAGGGTGCGGATTTCTTGTCCATCTTTCATCCGCCAAAGTTTGACAGTTTTGTCGTGGCTGCTGCTGGCTAGCATCAGCCCGTCAGGGCTGAAGGCTACTGTATAAACTGAGTTAGTATGACCTGTAAGAGTAACTATTTCATGCCCGTCTTCAACTCGCCACAGTTTGATTGTTTTGTCATCGCTGCCGCTGGCTACAACTTCTCCGTTGGGGCTGAAAGCCACAGAGTAAATTAAGTTTTTGTGACCTGTGAGGGTGTGAAGACATTGCCAGTTATAGGTTGGCTGTTGGGGCTGGGCGGGAGTTTTTCCTGGTTTAACTAACTTGGAGTTTGTTTGAGGAATTGCTAGATCGATCGCAACTTGGGGATTAATTTCTTTTAATACTTCAACAGCCGTTTGATAGCGGCGGTTGGTAGCATTTGCAATCATTTTGTCTAAAATTTTACCTAGTTGTTCACTCACCGGGTTGTTTGCCAAATACTGTCGCCATATCCAGGCATCTTCACCTGGATCGAACAGGTCAAATGGGGAAACTTGAGTTAGCAAATACAAACAAGTTACGCCTAAACTGTACAAATCGCTGGTAAAAAATGCTTTGCCTCTAGCTTGTTCGGGGGCAATGTATTCGGGGCTGCCGATGCTGGTTCCTGTTTTGAGTAATGCTGTACCTGTGGCAATTTTTGCGGCGCCAAAGTCTACTAAGACTAATTGTTTGTCGGCGCGGCGGATAATGTTTCCTGGTTTGATGTCTCGGTGAATAACGTTGTGGGAATGGATGAAGTGAAGGACGGGTAATAAGCTATTGAGTAAGTCTTGAATTTGATTTTGTCTAAATGTGCCTTCTGTTTCTACAATTTGTGCTAAATTTTGCCCGTCAATAAATTCTTGGACTACATATTGTCGGCTGTCTTGGATGGAATAGGCTAACAGTTCGGGAATTTGAGGGTGTTTTCCCAATTCGTCTAATCGCATTGCTTCTTGTTCAAAAAGTTCGGCTGCTTTTTTGCTGTTGCGATTGCTTGCTGATGGGATGAGTTGGGTTTCTGCGGGTAAAAATTGTTTGATGACGCAGCGAGGTTTTGAGGGTTTGTCTTCGTCAACGGCGAGAAAGGTTCTGCCAAAGCCACCTTGTCCGATCGCCTTTATCGCCCGGTAGCGATCGCGCAGCAGCAGTTTGGAACGGCAATTTCGACAAATTTTGGCTGCGGGAGGGTTTTGCGGCTTGGAACAATTGGGGTTTAGGCAGTAACTCATTCGATTTTAGATTTTAGATTTTAGATTGGGGATTTGGGAGTACGGATTTGAGATTTTATGTTTTTGAATATTTGCACTAGGCAGTAAATATTATACCTCTTTAGATTTTAGATTTTAGGTTTAGGATTTGGGATTACGGATTTGAGATTTTATGTTTTTGAATATTTGCACTAGGCAGTAAACATTATACCTCTTGCCAGACTCTCTAAAATTTATAAAACTTATTCTCAAAGGGGTTTTACGCGCTACTTATAGGGGTAAGGTGCGCGTGAAGGCGCACCTTACATATAGAGGTTTTGCCACTCCTAAATTAACTATTTTAGAAATTCCACATAACGGGGTTATCGTCTAAACGAGCGGTGACGGTTCGCCCGATCGTGTCAATTTCTTTTAATTCCTCTTCACTCAATTTTACCTCAGCAGCTTTAGCATTTTCGGCTGCTTGTTCCCCGTCGCGCGCGCCGACAATTGCATTTGTTTGGGGCTGGGAAATCAACCAAGCTAAAGCTAAGTTGCCCAAGCTTGTCTGGTGGCGATCGGCAATTGGTCTGAGTTGATTTAATGCTGTTTGCACTCGGGCGTAATTTTCTTTGATGAACAGCTTATTTTTGGTGCGGTGATCGCCTTCTTCAAACTTGTGTTCTGGCCCGAATTTACCTGTCAATATTCCTTGAGCTAGAGATGAATAGGCAATGATTGAGATATGATTGTCCACACAATAGGACATAGCATCTTTTTCTACCCAGCGCCAAAACAGAGAATATGGCGGTTGTAAGCTGTCGATGCGTCCGTATTGGGCTGCTTCTTCTATTTGGGCGCGGGAGAAGTTGGAAACGCCGATCGCCCGAATTTTTCCCTGTTCTTTTAACTTGTTGAGGGCGTCCATTGTTTCTGCAATTGGCACTAACTCGGAATTCCAAGTGCCGGCGGGCCAGTGGATTTGGTAAAGGTCGATATAATCGGTGTTGAGGTTTTTTAGCGATCGATCGCAGGCTTCAATTAACAAATCTGGTTTCAGGTGGTTAGCGAAAACTTTGCTAGCATAAACTACTTGCGATCGCACATCTGAAAGTGCTTGACCGATAATTTGTTCCGAATGCCCTTCTCCGTAAGCCTCAGCCGTATCAAAGGTGGTAATACCCGCCTCAAAAGCGGCGCGCATTGCTTTGAAAGTTTCAGCATCCTCAATTCCCACCCACATCCGCTTGCCAGCTTGCCAAGTCCCCATAATTATCGGGGTAATCTGAATTTGTGATGTCCCCAATTGTCGCTTTTGCATACCCTAAGTCCTGATTTAGATTTTTAGTATTCACCCTCAAGCTATCTAATTTTAACAGAAAAAAGTTGCTGTACTTGCTTGAGAGTACCAATTTTGTTACTATTGTTAAAACCAGACTAAATTCCTATGAAATCAACTACTCGCGCACTGAAAGAATGGAATGTAGCAGTTAATGCTTTGGAACAAGGTCAAACGATTGTGCTGTTGCGGAAGGGCGGAATTCGCGAGCAAGCAGGACAGTTCAATGTCAATGACAAACAAGTTTTGCTGTATCCAACTTTTGAACACCAACAGCCTGATTTATTAAAACCGGATTTTGCGAGTCAGGTAAAAACTGTAGAATCTGGTTGGCATCCGGAAATTATTAGAATTGGCAGTTGGGCTGAGATTACCGATGTTTTTTTGGTAGCTTGGGAACCGGCAATTACTGCGCTGTTTCCTTACCATATTTGGAATGAAAAATTTGTCAGCGATCGCCTGAAATGGAAACAAAATCAGCCAATTTATATTTTATTGCTGCGGACTTATCGCCTTGCAGAAACCCGAGAAATTCCGTACATTCCTGAATACGGCGGTTGCCGTTCTTGGATCGATTTGGCAGATCCTATTTCGATCGAGGGAAGTGAAGCTGTTTTGAGCGATGGAGAGTACATTGCACGCTCAAATGAAATCCGCAATCTGATCGCGAATCCTCCCAATGCTTCTGGTTTGCAGAAAGTCACAACGCTGAAGGGTTGAATTTTCCGCGCATCTAACTTGTTGAAAGTAGATAGAATGTATCAACACTTCGGACAGTTTCAGGGCTTACGCATGAGCGCTTATTCCCGGTTTTTACTAAAATTTGCGAGGAGGAACGATAAATATAGGAAGAAACCGGGTTTCATCACTCAGCGGGGGCGTAAGCCACATGAAATGAAGCATGGGGACGCTACAGGATGGCTGCGGTGAAAGGGCGATCGATCTTCAGAAGAAGGTTGGCTATCAGTCAGATTAAAATTTTATCTGCCAATTTTGTAGTAAGCAATTTAGTCATCATTAATAGTTTTTAATGTACTTTTCGAGAGGCGCGCTTCTACGAAACCCAGCCCAAAATCCGCAGCTAATGCCATCAAAGCTGCCGGAATTGCCCCAGCCAAAAGTAACTGATTGTTGACTGTAGCAACGCCCCGAAAAATAAATACCCCCAAGCCGCCGGCACCAATTGCAGCCGCAATGGTTGCCAGTCCTATCGCAATTACCGTGGCCACTCGCACGCCCGCCAGAATCACGCCCAGGGCCAGGGGAATTTCCACTTGCAATAACAGTTGCATATCAGTCATTCCCATGCCTCTCCCGGCTTCCGTAATCGCCGGATCGACGCCGACAATACCGGTATAAGTATTGCGGATAATAGGCAGTAAAGAATACAGAGTGAGGGCGATAATTGCCGTGTTATCGCCTATTCCACCCACTACCGGCACCGGGATTAGCAAGCCAAACAAAGCTAAACTGGGAATTGTTTGCATAATATTAGCAAATCCCAAAATGGGCTTTTTCAATTTAGGTTTTCTCGTGACTAAAATCCCGAGGGGAATCCCCAGACTAATAGCGATAAAAATTGCAACAGTTACTAAATATAAGTGTTCGGTCGCGCGCTGAACTATCTCCGCACCATACCGATTGATAAATTGCATCATGTGGAAATTAGTAATTAGGGATTGACAATTGTAAATTTTGCTATAATCGAATATCTCGTAGGAGTCGGTTCGCCAATATCTTTAATTTCCCGCCATCAGCTTCAAAAACAGACCCATAGCCATAAACGAATGATGCGATCGCACATCATATTATTACCCAGTCCCGGGTAATTGCAAACATTCAAGAAATGCGCGAGCTTCTGGATGGTGAGATTTCAGAAAATCATCGGGGGATGCCAATTCAATCAACCGTCCGTCTTGCATCAAACCTATTCTAGAAGCTAACAAAAAAGCTTCTTGAATGCCGTGAGTCACAAAAATCACTGTTTTGCCCAGTTGCTGCTGCAATTGACCGAATTCCCGCTGCAATTCCAGACGAGTAATCGGGTCTAAAGCACCAAACGGTTCATCCATTAACAATATCGGAGGGTCAGCCGCCAGTGCTCTAGCGACGCCCACCCGCTGCCGCTGTCCGCCGGATAACTGATGAGGATAGCGTTTGGCGAAGTGCTGGGGGTCGAGGTTGACTAATTCTAACAGTTTGCGGACGCGAGATTGAATGCGATCGCCCTCCCAACCTTCTAGTTTTGGCACTAAACCGACGTTTTGCTCGACGGTAAAATGGGGAAACAAACCGATTTCTTGAATCACATAACCAATTTTTCGGCGCAGTTGAATTGGGTTCCACTGAGTTGTCGGTTTTCCCATGACAAGAACTTCGCCGCTGCTTGGCGTTAGTAAATTGTTAATCAATTTCATGGTAGTAGTTTTGCCACTCCCGCTGCGTCCCAGCAATACTAAAACTTCTCCTTGCAGCACTTTGAAATTGAGTTTGTCTACTAAATGCCTGCGGTTGAGGCGATATGTCACGTCGAGACATTCGACAGCAACTTCATTATTGAGAGGCATGATTAGTTCCGGTGATTTGGGTTTTCAAGAATTTTAGAACTTACAGACAAGGTGATAGAAACCCGGTTTTTTTCTTAGATATTTTACTGCTTAACCCAAGATTTGTCAGAGAAACCGGGTTTATGAGCGTAAGTCCTAAAATTCAAATTAGCGAGCATCGGGGTACAATTCCCAATTCTAAAATCTAAAATCTAAAATCTAAAATCGATTTGATTTTGCCATTCTAGCAGTAAGGCTCGACATTGGAGGCAAGTTAATTTTTTGAGCAAGTCGCGAATTCCGTCTGGGGTGGCAGGATATGCAGCACCGATAAGTTCGGGGCTTACTGTTGCTGTAGGGTGCAATTCTGCAACAAAACCGTAGAGTTTTTGATTGGAGAAGGAACTGTTTATTGCCCAGCCGACGGTGTTGATCGGTTCGATGCGGGCGATCGCGCTTTCTGTCACGCCTAGTTCCCTCTGAATTATAGGTGGAACAGCCTCTGCTGGCGTGGCTTCGGCTGGTACGCGACCGCCGGGAAAATCCAGGGTTGCGGATGCCACGCCGGGGCGATACATCGGTGAGGGAAACACAAATTTTTCAGCTTGAATTGTCAAGATTACAACTGAATCTGCTCTTTCTACTCGCCAATATTCTACTGTTTTTCCTTCGGTTGTTTCGAGATGTTCGGCGATTAGTTTTACCCAATGAGACTTGATTTCTACAAAGCGATCTAGAGTTTTCCACTGGGATTTGGCAGTTGGGTTCATGTGGGAATTTTTGAAATAAATCAGATGTTGTTTGCTATGGTAGTCTATCGTTGCCGAACCCAACAATAAAAGATCGACCTTTTCAGCTTTGAACCAGTTTTTTCCTCTCCATTGTAAATTTTTGCTACAACCCTACACATTCGCCTAGATAATTCGGTAACATAGACTACATAATCAAAGTTTATCTGCGCCTTCGCTCTGGGTTGTTTCAACCGCGCCCTGGTGCAGACTCTTAGCTAGACAGGAGTAGTTATGCAACTGCAAACAGATATTCGTACTTGGCAATCCCAAGCAACCCCAGGAAGCTTCGCCAGTGCCGGCGACTGGGAAAAATTTGGCTGCGCCGTACCTGCACCAAAATTGACTCCTTCTATGTGGGTTAAATTATTCAATCCGCCAACAGCATTCAGCTTTGACGAAGCGTGGCTGTTGTGTGAATGTTCTGATGAAAAGTGGCTGGCTTGGATTCCTGATTATGGCGAAATTTTACTGAGTAAACATGAATTTTGCGCTACTAAATCGTGAATTACGCAGACAAACTTTCATAAACCGGGTGTTAAAATCCATATCCCTCGGGTTCAACGGGATTTTTTGGACAAAAGCTGGTTTCTGCGTAATTATGTCGTTTGCAGTGAGGAATGCAAGTCCTCAAAGTTTGATAAGGACTTGCATTCCTCACTGCAAACCTGTTATATGATGTCGTTTTAGCGGACATCATATGAGTCCTAATAGATATTAATTGAAATTTCACTAACAAAAAGAGCAATAGGTTTTCTATTGCTCTTTTTGTTCAAAAACACTCTCTAGTTTTTGTCTTCAGACACTGGAAGTTATATCGAGTGGGGTCGATTGACCACAATATCGTCGCGGTGAGGGGTTTACTGTATCGATGCTTGCATGGGAGATATTGGTGAACCCGTCCCTACAGCAATTACAGTCAATTTAGCCGCCGTGATATTGCTGGCTTATCTGCAAACTGCACGGTTATTTACGTTTCTAACAATCGTGCCTACTCTGCCATTAATCTGAACCGGGTTCTTGGTGCTGGCTCGAATCAAGAGTGGTTGTTTGGCGAGACATTCTCTGATTGATGCTGCCCATGCGGTGAGAGCTCCGGTGTATTCTGTACGACCCGCCGGGGCGCGAAACTGATCGGTAATTAGGTAATCCGAGGTGATGCTAGTGTCAGTAGCAACATTGGTAATAATTGGAAAGTCAAAGGCTTTGGGCAAGGTTCTGTCCTGGATTCTGCCCGGTAGCAACTGGTATTTCATCGAGCCACCCTTGTAGTCAAAACCTGCTTGAGGGCTGGTTGGAGGGCTTGTTTGAGCCAAGGCGGGAACAGGCAAGCTTGCTACCAAAACGGTGCAAAAACTCCAAAATAATTTCGATTTCATCTGATTCATCTCCTCAACTTTATGACGATTAGCACTAATTTAGGTACGATTAAAAGACACTCGCTTTTATTGGGAAAGCGCCTGATGATATTGAGCTTTTGAGTTTGAACTCAACCCAGCTAATTTATTACCCAACATTCTCAAAAATGTTAAAACTGGTTGGCCTGACAAACTGTAGAAGAGTTTCAGTTGAGTTAGACATTTACACATCTGAAGTTGTTACAGCATTGGGGAGTCGGTTTTACCAGAATGATTCATTTTCGATCGATGTCATTGGAACTTTATCAAATTTTGTCTCAGATATCAAGTTTTGCCGATCGCGTATCGCGTTTTAACACTGGTTTGCTGCTCGATCGAGGTTTGAGTGTTGCGGGCTATACCTGGGCGAGAAAGATGCTAGAGTGCATCGATGGGCGTTTGAGTATTTTCAGGCGACAATAGACACAGAAGGGGCTTGAAAATAGGTGATTTTAGTGGAAGATAGTAAATTTATCGACGTATCGGACATTATGGGTGTTCCCGTGGCTCCGGCGGGTTACAAATCGGGCTTTGTGGGTATTGTCGGACGCCCGAATGTCGGAAAATCAACGCTGATGAATCAGTTGGTGGGGCAGAAAATTGCGATTACTTCGCCGGTGTCTCAGACGACGCGTAACAGGCTGCGGGGCATCCTAACGACACCGGAAGCACAAATTATTTTTGTAGATACTCCCGGAATTCACAAGCCACACCACCAATTGGGCAAGGTTTTGGTGCAGAATGCCCGCACAGCGATTCAGTCGGTGGATGTGGTGCTGTTTGTGGTGGATGGTTCGGTGGAATCGGGAGGGGGCGATCGATATATTGTCGAAATTCTCAGCAATACCAAAATTCCGGTGATTTTGGGGATGAATAAGTTGGACGAACAACCGTCGGATTCCGTGTTGATCGATCGAACTTACGAGCAAATTGTCAATCCTGAGTGGCCTGTAGTGAAATTTTCCGCTCTCACGGGCGAGGGTGTCGAGTCGCTGCAAAAATTGTTAATCGAACATTTGGAGGTTGGGCCTTATTATTATCCGCCCGATTTGGTGACAGACCAGCCGGAACGCTTTATTATGGGCGAATTGATTCGGGAACAGATTTTGCTGCTGACGCGGGAAGAAGTGCCGCATTCGGTAGCAATCGCGATCGACATTGTTCAAGAAGAAGCAAAAATTACGCGCATTCTGGCGACAATTCACGTCGAACGGGATTCCCAAAAAGGTATTTTAATCGGTAAAAGCGGCAGTATGCTCAAGTCGATCGGCAGTGCGGCCCGGGAACAGATTCAAAAGTTAATTGAAGGCAAAGTATATTTGGAGTTATTTGTCAAGGTGCAGCCGAAATGGCGGCAGTCGCGCACTCGTTTGGCGGAATTGGGTTATCGGGTAGAAGAGTAAAATTTTGTATGCCCGTCTTCAAGATGAACGAGATGATGCCTAAGTTAGCGGTATTTCATCTGATAAACGACATTGTACCGCAGTTGCGGTACAATTATAAGTTATGCCTCTGAGTTATCTGCGGGGGTACATTCGTAAGCCTATTCATAATGACGAAGTTCTAAATTGTCGTAGAATTGTTTATAAATAGAAAATGGTGAGTTGTGGTTATGTAGTTAGTTCTACAGTGATAGCGATTGCATCGTACAAAATGTAGTAGAGCGCTATATGAATAGAATTTTAGCTAGAAACATTAATCAAAATGAAAGATTTAGCATTTAGGTCGGGGCTGCCTCCTTCGCTAAGGAAGAAGTATTCTATTACCATTTTTGCCCTAATCATATTGAGTGTATTAAGTATCTCTCTCAAATCAGATAAAGTAAACAGCAATGTTTGGAGCTTTTCTGTTGAATTAAAGGTTACATCAGTAACTTTGTTGCTGCTTTTTCTTTTTTGGCTTCCCCTTTTACTTCCTTGGGTTCTCTCTCAAATTCCCCAGGTGCAAGGTTCTTTAGGTTGGTTGCGTGAGCAAGGTATTGAAGAAATCGAGACTAATCTACTTAGAATCAAGCTAAGATACGGAGTACAAGAGGCATCAGAGCAATATGAGGAAAAAATATCAAACGTTGGAGCTATAGACCTAACATCTCAGGAGACACAGCAACAGCTTGAGGGGCGATACCGAGACGCTATAGCTCTGGTGGATGCTGCGAGTGCCATAGATTCAATGGAAGCATTAAAGCGCATAGATCAGTTAGCTGGCTACTACGACAGGGTTAGAGAGGAGATGTCCTCTGGGCGTAATCGAACAAAATTGATGGATGAAATTTCCTCAACAATGTGGACTTTAGTTCCAAAAGTTGCAGATTTTCCTGTTCTAGAACGGCTGAATAGCTATAGAGGAGGAGAACGTCTATCCGCTTACAAATACATTGAGTGGAATGTATCAACTGATTATATTAATTTGTTGGTTTCTAGAGCAGTTGGTGTTTTAGAAGTGCCTTATACCCAATACAGTGCTTTACTAGCATTAAGAAGAGTCGCAACAAGCAATCAGCTTACCGCTAGTCAGTCAGCAGAAATCATCCGTGCTTTGAATTGGTCAGCAAATCTTGATTACATGAAGCAGGAGCGTGGAAAATTAATGATTGAAATTGCTTCTCTACTGGAGGCAAAGACATAAACCTGCTAATTTTGCTGAAGGCGTTTAAAAATAGATTTAACTAAAACTCATTGCATTCTCAGCCTCGCTGTCGTCCATGCCTCTAAATGAAATTACTTTTTGATGAAAATTTGTCGCCCGACTTGCCGAATCGTTTGAGCGATATTTTCCCCAATTCGCTTCACGTTCGAGATGTGGGAATGAAAGCAACGATTGACCTAATAGTTTGGGATTATGCAAAAGATATGACTGCGCACTTCTTAGTGCAAACGCAGTCAGCCTGGGAACCCTAGCAATAGGAATATTTTGACAGAAATGTCTTAAGAATCCTCGTACCTTCAGGTCGGGGAGTGTCAAAGGATTTCTACATACCCTTCTGTTCCATGTACGCGAATTCGTTGCCCATCTTCGATCAGTTTGGTCGCATTTTCTACTCCGACAACTGCCGGTAAGCCATATTCACGTGCGATAACTGCTCCATGGGTCATCAGTCCGCCAACTTCGGTGACTAGACCTTTTATGGATACAAATAATGGTGTCCAGCTAGGGTCAGTAAACGAGGTGACTAATATATCTCCATCTTCTAGATCCGCGTCTTCCATATTTAGGATGACACGTGCTCGTCCCTCTATAACTCCGGAAGAAACAGCCAGGCCTACAATAGCTTCAGCCGGGAGGTTTTCTCGTTTGTACGCACCGGAAATCATTTCACCATCAGACGTGAGAACACGTGGGGGAGTTAGTTTTTCAAATGATCTGTACTCGTCTTTTCGTTTGCTGACGATCTGGTAATCCAGTTTATTTGTGCGTACAACTTCGTGCAGTTCTTCAAAAGTGAGGTAGTAAATATCCTCTCTTTCATGAATAACGTTGGCTTGTACGAGTTGTTCGGCTTCTTTCAGCAACGCCTGCTTATAAACGAAGTAGCGATTAACGATGCCGTATTTTGGATATTCACGATAGCCTGCGAAATTCCGGACTAGGCCGATCATCCGCTTTGTTTCTTTGGCTTTTTGTTCACCATCCGGTAATTGCTTCAATCGTTCTAACAACTCTTGTTCTTTGTTCAAAGCCGCCTGTCGCCCCTGCTCAAATTTCCGCTTGCCGGCACCAGGCTCAAAGTTTTTGATGTTACTAAGGATTATGGGAAAAAGTGTCGTTGGTTTTTCGCTCCAACGAGTTCTAGTAATATCGATTTCTCCGGCACATCGCATTCCGTATTTGTTGAGAAAAGCATAGATGGCGTCCTGGGCTTCCTGTCCACCATCAAGCTTAACCAGCTCATCCAAAAAGCTATCGTCTTTTACATATTGCAAGTAATTGATTATTTCTGGATACGGGCGAATCACATCTGCAACATCCAACAACTCCAGACCCATTTCCGAAGTAATATTGTTGGATACGGATTGAGAAAGCGTGTCTGCTACGTTCTTTTCACCTAACCACTCCATCATTTTCTCATTGATCCAAGAGGAAGCATTCATACCCGTCATAAGCACACCAAAACTCTGTGAATTAGAGTTGGTCTTCTTTAATTGCTGGATATCTTCCAGGATAAAATCAAACAGATCCGATCCTGATTTCGTTTGGATGGTTTGTTTTAACGCTTCGATCGAGGTTTGACTCTGTTGAATCAAATCAGCAACAATCGCCGGATCGTAGTCGTTTAGGGTTTGAAAATCAGCAGGCGATCGACCTTTACTGCTTTTGCCGAGACTCCGATCGTCGGGTAACGATTTTATAAAATCTCCCCGCTCTATGATGGTTGTAAGTGCGTCTTTCATGAGCGGATCGGATTTTCCCAATGTGACGTTTAATACAGTTTCTCTGCTGACAGGTGAAGCCAGCGTCGCTGTAACATCAACAAATAACCTTCCACCAGCAGTGTGCATGGGTGCATGGGTCATTAACAGGAAAAAAGACAATCCCAATGGTTTCATGGCATCGGTCATCATTTGGTTGTGACCGACAGATACATAGACGTGGTTTTCCAGATCGTTCGCTTCAGGGATGGGGTATAAAGTAGTGATTGGCCGACTCTGGACAATATAAAATGTATCATCAACCAAACACCATTCGATGTCCTGGGGACAGCCGAAATGTTCTTCGATCTTTCTGCCCGTGCGCTCAAGCTGTACAATCTGCTCATCCGTCAGCGCTTGCTTATTTTGTCTCTCCGGCTCAATTTCCTGTTCTTTCGTACCGCCATCTTTTAAGGCATAAACACCCAGTTTCTTGGTAGATATCTTCTTATCGACAATCGTGCCGTTACACACTTTATAGTTATCGGCATTCACCAGGCCGGAAACCAAGGCCTCGCCAAGTCCGAAGCTGGCATCAATGGATAACACTTTTCTATTAGAAGTGACGGGATCGGCAGTAAACAAAATTCCTGCCACCTGCGGGAAGACCATCTTCTGAACAACCACAGACAGGTGGACTTTACGGTGGTCGAAGCCGTTTTGAAGGCGGTAAATTACTGCTCTCTCGGTAAATAGCGATGCCCAGCACTTGCTGATATGCTGATAGATTGCCTCCTTTCCAATAATGTTCAAATACGTATCCTGCTGGCCTGCAAAAGAGGCCGTCGGTAAATCCTCTGCAGTTGCGCTGGAGCGTACTGCATAGGCATTTTTTTCATCAAGCCGGGAGATGAGGCGGGCGATCTCTTCATTAATGTCTTGAGGAATGGCTATCCCTTCGATGACCCTACGAATCTCAGCGCTAAGTTCACCGATCTTATCCCGGTCTTCCACCTTTAGAAGCGATAACCGATCGAGTAATTCGTTAATCGACGACGTTTCCCCAATGATTCTTTTAAAGGCTTCAGTAGAAATACAGTAGCCATCCGGTACGCGGATTCCTTCAATCTTGGAAAGTTCTCCTAGGTTTGCGCCTTTACCCCCAACAACCATGATTTTTGTTTTGTCAATGTCCTGAAAACCAAGCACATAGGAACTCATATATTTACCTCCTGTGGCAATTCTTTCTTGGATAATTTTGATGACATCCTTCGGGCTAAAACGATTTACCGGAGTATTGTACTTAAACTCGACACTCAAAAGTGCATTTTATCCCGAAATAGCCCCTCATTTAGTGTTAATGGCATTTCTGCATCGAGTGATTAATGGTGGGGGAACATTGGAGTGGGAATATGCCATTGGACGCGACAGAATCGATTTATGTTTGCATTATGGTGAGGTAACATTGGGAATTGAACTGAAGGTTTGGCGAACTCGGAAAGTCGATCCGTTGAGTAAAGGGTTGGAACAGTTAGATGGATATTTGGCTCGATTGGGACAAGATGAAGGGTGGTTGGTGATATTCGATCGACGCGAGAATGCGATCGAATTAGAAGAACGACTGAATACTGAAATTCATCTGACACCAATGGGGCGAACCGTTACAGTTATTCGTGCGTGAAGAAGTTGTGATGAATGTCTCGATTTTTCCGATCGCCGAGGGTGTGCGATCGACTCTAAATGCTCTCTCATCTAAAATCTAATATAGATAGCTTTTTTCAGTGCGGCGGATTCAGTGATTGAGTCGAATCGTGCGGCGAATTTGATCGAGGAAAGGAGATTCCGATGGGGAGTAATAAGGGGTTGACATACATTCTTGAGCTGCGGTATTATTCGAATATATGCAGTATTGTACCGCAACTGCAATACAATTATAAGTTAGCTAGCTTCACTTTTTGGTAGAGATAGCGACTCAAGGATCACCTATTGGGTGCAAATACCGCAGTAAACCTTTATCATCAAAACTCAAAACCACGATGAGAGTCAATCAATTTTCCTCTCAACAGTTCTCTAGAATTCTTACGGCAGGACTGACGGCAGTAGCGACAATCACTGCCATTTGTGCAACTATCTTGCCCAATGCTCAAGCACAAGTTCCTAGTGGGCGGTATCAAATTCAATCGAACAATCAAATTTTCTTCTACCCTGCAAATGGGACTGACCCAGTGGTGGTCTATAACGGCAAAGCAAAAGCTGTAGCTATTACTCAATACGGTAGTGCAGTTTACACAGCATTTGAAGGAGGTAAAATCTATCGTAGCCCAGATGGTCAAGGTCTTGGTGGTAGTGGAAAGACTACACTAGTCTATTCGGGATCACAGACAGTTAGAGCTATGTTATCGTGCCAAGGCGCTCTTTTTGTAGCATATAGTGGAGGATATATTTATCGAAGCCCAGATGGTCAAGGTCTTGATGGTAGTTTAAGAACCCAAAATGTTTATAAAGGGTCTGTAAAAGTCAACAAGATGACCTGCGATGGAGATAGAGTGGTTACATCTTTTGAAAACGGTAAAGTGTATCTAAGTCCAGATGGTCTAAATCTTGGTGGCGGTGGGAAAACGACTAATCTGTCTGGTAATTAGTGGTCATGCTGTAGTGAGCCACTATTGCTAACAGCACTTTATTCAGTATGATCCTCTAATCAAGTAGGGTGAGTTACGATATTGTTAACTCGCCCTTATTGTTTGAGATGAGTACCCTTTACTTAAAATCATCCCACATGCAAATGATGGAAATTCATGAACTCGTTGTTGAGATGAAACTATTGGAGCGTCGCTTAACTCTCTATGAAGAAAAATATGCTGTCCTTAGCGAGGATTTCTACAAAGCTATCTTTGCTGGTGATCTCGCCTGTTATGATGAATACGACGAAACTCGGACTGACTTTAGCCGCTGGAAGGGGATTTACGAAACATGGCTGCGGCGGAAAGGCTCATACACGGAGCAAATTGATCAGCGTGAACTAGCTGATACGCTACGGTTTCAGCCAACTTATTAAAGTAGGAGCGAAGCTCCTCTAAATTCTCTATCAGAATATAGTCGATTTGTGTCGCAAATTCTAACCCGCCCAGATCTTGAACGCTCTACAGTTGTGGTTTGGTCTAACAGCCCATACACAGGTACAGCAGAGGGTGAAGTGTGGTTCACGAGAAATGTGAGACTTCGCATGAGAGAAGAGCTTGATTTTGATGCGGGGTTGATTACTGCTTATGGATATGAGGTTTACCAAGGGAGTGAAAAACTGTACTGGTATGATGACTTCCCACATCCACAAGATCCATCACTCGCATCAACTTTCCCACACCATAAGCATATTCCACCTGAAATAAAGCGCAATCGAGTTCCAGCCCCAGATATCAGTTTTACACGTCCAAACCTACCTACTTTAATCCAAGAGATTGAAGCATTGATCGCACAATCATGAACGTATACACGCCAGCTAACACTGCGTTGGTGCGGACGGAACAGAGGTTATCGGTGGGAGTTCGAGGTGATTTGCCGCCGCACAACTTCACCGTTATCTCGCAAACGCTGTCTGACTTTGGAGATGATTCGGAAGCTCGATCGAGAGCTTTACCGAAAGAAAATTGGTAGAATAAATAGATACGCTTCATCGCGCAGCATACAACAAGCTCGTAAATCCAATCTTTTCACCAAACCTCAAACTAGGAGATTCTCAAAAATTCCAACTATGAACTACCGAAACTACAGATGCCATGTGAGGGAAACTATATAAATGCCCAATAAATTAAGAAATACCCGATCTGGTACTGCTGGCGAAATGAATGTCATAGCAGTTTTGTCGCGATGCGGATTCAATATTGATAAACCTTTACAAATTGATGACGAGATTGATGTAAGCATCAGAGTAAAAATTGGAAAACTTAATATTACAATTCCTATACAAGTTAAATCGGTTCAATTTCCAGATAAAAGAAATATAAAACATAATTTTATTCAGGGATTAAAGAAAAAATATTTAGAACGTCAACCATACTTATGTCTTGCCATTTACCGTCCTGAAACAAATGAAATATGGTTTATAAACGGCAGCAAAAAAATACAAGAAGTCTATTATTCACAAGAATCTTGGAATGCAAAGCATCGTCCATATAATAACTTGTCTTGGGATGCTGACATACGCATTGCTCTACCTTGCAAAGATATATTATTTAATCAAAAATGGAAAATTCCTGCTGATCCTTGCAATTATCTAAACAGTCGTTTTCAAGAATTAATATCTGAGATTGAAAAAAATATTGTTCCCTCAGACGAAATCATTTCATCTATCACTACCATTGAAAGTAAATGTGCAGTAGTAGTAGAAGTATTGGACATTAGCGGTCAAGTCGTTAGGAAGAAATATCGACTTGAAGATACAATAGAGGAATTAATATCCTCAGCACTTTCTATATTAGAAGAGTTTATTATTCCTAATTTCTCACCTCTGATTCACCAAGAGCGCATCTCTATCATGCTGCTTCGCGAATTATTAGTAAATGCGATAGTCCATCGCGCATACGATCGAGCTAATGATGTAATTATTAAGGTTATGCCAACTTCGATTCAGGTAAAAAATCCTGGAAGGTTATTGCCTCCTCTAAGTCTTAGTAACAATCAAATTTCTGGAGGATACGTTGTAATAAGGAATGAAAAATTAGCATTGCAGCTTCGACAAAAAGGGCTTGTTGAGTTAGTTGGTAGTGGGTTGTTATGGGTAAAAAAAATGCTAAAGCATCAAAATCTTTCTCCAGCAATTTTTACGCAAGATGCAACATCATTCTCAGTGACAATAAGCTATGAGAATGTCTAGGTGACCTGGATGCCTAACAACGCCCATGGACACCGACTGTCGAAAGGTAATTTGTTATGATAGAAAGGTTGTTGGCGGCGGGTGATGGGCAACGTTATCTCGCAAACGCTGCCTGACCTTGGAGATGATTCGGAAGCTCGATCGAGAATTAAGGATTCCGGTGGATAATTGTCGCCCTACATTACCAACACTAATTGCTGCTTTATTCTACGATTTATCAACAGATAAAGAAATCAAAATCCCTTCACTCGGTGAAAAACGGGAACGGGAATTGCGCTCTCCTACAGCTAGGACTTGATATGATATCTAGGAGCAAGCCCACTGGTTGAGCCAACAATCCCCGTACCTTGATAGTCGGGGAATGTCAACAACAACTATCAAGGCAACTCAACGGAACTCGGTTTAGCAATGTGAGGCAAGCCCCAGCCCAATTTTTCCCGCAAAATGTGGAAAAACTCAAAAGATTGCACCCGAATAAAGCGGGCTGGATACGGAGATCGCTCGACTTGCACCCAATCTTCGGGCAGAACATAACATCCGCCGTTACCGTCTACCACCATTACCAGGCGGTTTGGACTCGCCGGCAAAATCTTGACCGGCTCGGTGTTGGAAAACACCAAAGCCCGCGAAGCCATTGAATGCGGGCAAATAGGCAGCAACTGCAACACCGGCACTCCGGGAATGATGACAGGGCCGCCGGCAGAAAGGGCGTAAGCTGTCGATCCTGTCGGAGTCGCGATGATGACTCCATCTGCGGCAATGTCAATAGAGGCGTGTTGCCCGATCGCCACTTCAAAATGACACATACAAGTCAGCGGTTCCCGGTGCAGCACCATTTCATTGAGACAAAGAGCTTCCCAGAGGCAGTCGTTTTCTCGAAACAGCCGCACCGCCAGCATCGATCTTTCTTCTATTTCGTATTCTCCGGCGATTACCTTTTCCAAAGCTTGCGGCAGCAAGTTCAGATAAGTTTCTGTTAAAAAGCCCATGTGACCGGTATTGACAGTCAGCAGCGGCACTCCAATAGGAGCGACTTGGCGAAATGCCGACAGCACCGTACCGTCGCCGCCCAAAACCACTGCAAACTCCATGTCGCTGTCAAAACCGGGGGGGACGAGTTGTTCGATCGGGTTGTGGCACAGGGGGCGATCGGGGCTAGAATAGCCCAGAATTCCTCCGGAACCAGAAACCGAGCAAACCTCCCAGCCGCGGGCAGTCAGCTTGTCTTCCAACTCTGCGGCGATGCGACAAGCCACAGGTTTAACGTCGTTGTATATAATCCCAGCTTTCGGCACTTTAAAATGTAAAGGGCATTTTTTGTTTACTCCGTTTTTTCGTCTTAAGCTGCTCGTACTCTATTTCCTTGAGCTTCTTCATAATCAGATTAAAGTATTCTTCGAGATAAGATTCCAAAGTAGTAGTTTCTTTGGGGTCGATTCCGAAGACACTGTAAACATCATCCATAGGAGCTTTCAAGGGTTTTCCGGCTGCCAAAACTTCTGAAAAAGCCAATCTGTCAGCTACGTTCCAACTCCACTGAAAGAAGGTAGCTAATTTACGAGTAGCCTGCAACAAGACGTCTGGGGTGCGCGTAATTTTGGCTTCCTTCCCTGACAGCCGTTCGCACAACCGCACGATTTCGTCAGCATCCCAAGCGCGATTTCCCACAACCGGAAAGCTTTTTTTCTCGGTTTCAGGAACGGAAAGAGCCCGGACGGCAAATTTAGCAACGTCCTGAGTGTTCATGTAGGCAAGGGCTGACGGCTTGTTGGGCAGCCAGACTGCCTGATTGTCCAAAATCGGCATTGCATACAGGCTCAGCAGTCCTTGCAAAAAGCCGCAAGGTCTCAAGATCGTATAGTCTAGACCGGATTCTGCTAAGAACAATTCGGTACAGCGCTTGATTTCCAACAAGGGGACTTGAGGATATTTCTCGGCGTCGAGAAAGGAAAAGAATATGTAACGCTTGATCCCTGCTGCTGCTGCTGCTTGAATCAGCGATACTTTTCCGTCCCAGTCTACTCTTTTGATGCTGACAGAATCCGCAGCACTGGCTGTTGCTGCATCGATAATAGCACTGACGCCTTCTAGGGCCGGAGGCAGACTGTCTGGCTGGCAAAGGTTCCCCGGTACGAGTTCAGCGCCCCATTCTTTCAAAAATGCAGCTTTTCTGTAACTTCTGACTAAACAGCGCACCTGGTAGCCCTCGTCTAGGGCGCGGCGGGCTATTTGGCGGCCGAGAGTGCCGGTGGCACCTACAATCAATAAAGTCATCTAGGGATTAATTATGAATCTTAAACTTTCTATAAGATGGTATCAGGTTTTTGTTAAGTTTTTTATAAAAACTTAACAAAAACCTGATATTTTCTCATATTAGGCTTGAGATCTTCGGCAGAATGCTTGCTTTCTGCAGACTCTAGAAGGCAGAAGGCATAAGGTAGAAGGCTTCTGAATTGGTTGAAAAAAACTTATTCTTCGCCGCCTTGCAATTTGAGCAGGAGGAAGCCTCCACCTATACCCACGAAAATTAGGGAAAAGGACAAAAAGGCTGCATTGAAAATTTCAGGATTCATGATTTGATATGTCCAATTGGGCGATCGCATTAAATAAAGATAATATAATTTGGGGCTACCAGCTACATGAATGCTAAAATTTCAGTGCCCAAATTCATGTATTTTGTTGGAGAGAACTGCCTTGAGTCTCGATCGGGAAGCAAAACTAGCTGTAACTCTGGGAGATCCGGCGGGAATTGGCCCGGAAGTGATTCTCAAGGCATTGGCAGATCCCGCTGCTGCTTTGAGGGCGACGGTTCTAGGCTCTAGGATAGTTTTGCAGCAAACTTACGATAAGTTGCGATCGAGCAATCCAGCAGCAGAAGCGGCAAATCCCGAAACCTTAAACATTATTGATATTGAACCAGACAGCAAGTGGGGCGAAATAGTCCCGGGCGTCGGGAGTGCAGCTAGCGGGGCGGCTAGCTTTGCTTACATGGAAAGCGCGATCGCCCGTACCATCGCCGGCGAATTCTCCGCCATCGTGACAGGCCCGATTTCCAAAACTTGCTGGCAAGCGGCAGGTTACAATTATCCCGGACAAACAGAACTCCTCGCAGAAAGGGCAAAATCGCAGCGATTCGGAATGCTGTTTGCCGCCACATCTCCCCACAGTGGCTGGACGCTCGTAACTTTACTGGCTACCACACATATTTCCCTCCGTCAAGTCCCCGATGCTTTGAGTCCAGAATTGCTGAGCGAAAAACTAGAATTGCTGGTAGAGTGTTTGCGGGAAGATTTTGGGCTGGAAAGACCAAAAATAGCGATTTCTGGCTTAAATCCTCACAGCGGCGAAAATGGCAAACTGGGAAATGAAGAGCAAGACTGGATGATACCTTGGTTGGAAACGCAGCGCGATCGCTTTCCTCAAGTGCAGTTAGACGGGCCAGTACCCCCCGATACCCTGTGGGTAAAACCGGCTAAAGTTTGGTACGGTTTAGCCACAGAAGCTCACGACGGTTACTTGGCAATGTACCACGACCAGGGGTTGATTCCAGTAAAATTGATGGCTTTCGACAAAGCTGTCAACACTACAATTGGCTTGTCTTTTGTCCGCACATCTCCGGATCACGGCACAGCTTTTGATATTGTAGGTCAAGGGATTGCAGATGCCTCCAGCATGAAGGCAGCATTGCAGTTGGCGGCTCAGTTGGCTAGTCGCAGAACAGCAGTTAAAATAGGGCGAGAGCTTTAGTACGCCTGACGCTTGGAAAAATTGTGTCATTCCTATTGATTTTCGCTGGGGTGAGGCGGCAAGCAAGCTGATAATTTCCTTCGGTAGATTAAAATCACGTTTGGGTAGCGCAGTATGACACCATCTAATGATAATTCAGGCAAAATATATCAGTCAGAAAAAGAGGTTTCTGATGCAACTATGGCAAGTTCTAAAGCTGGAGAGCAACTTCAGGAATTGCTAACCATACTGACTGAATTCCAGTTATTAAAAAAATCAAAAAAAGAACCAAGCGAGCTGAAATTACCGCTTTCTGAAAAGTCTGTTCAGCGATTTGAGGATGAGGAAAATCGGCGCAACCAATTGTCTTTTCGGATCGAATCACCGCCTATTGTACCCGAAGTATTAACTGACAATGAAGAGATGCCCTCTCAAAGACAAGAAAACAATAATGAAAAACCTGATTTATCTATAATAGCGAATGTAGAAAAAAAATATAAACCGTCGGAGGAAGAATTAGAACAAGCAGTGGAGGAGTTTAAGCGGTTACAGCAACTGCTGTTTGAAAGAGATTTACCGGAATTTTACAGTAATGTTTTGAGCGTGGAACAAAGGTTAGAAAATTTTGAGCAGCTCATGTCTGAGCCCGAAGAGTTGAGGAATTTACTGAGACCGTTAATTCCTGAGTTAGTGAGAGAAGAATTAGAGGGGTTGAAGTCTGAATTCAAAAAGGCGATGGAACTCGCGAGCAATAATAAAATTAATGGACTCGAATTGCCGACGAAATTAGCGGATTTGGAAAATCAAATTGCTAAATTCAACCAGCAGCAACTGCCGAATGCAGAACAGTTAATGCAACGGCTAATACCGGTGGTGGGCGAGCTGCTCAACCGCAAGCTAGAGGAGTCTAAGTTAGAAGTAGCTTCGGCGATCGCACCGAAAGTCAATCAAGTAATTTACAATCAAAACGGACTTGAAGAACACGTAGTAAGAATTGAAGATAGAGTTGCGAATATTCAGCAGCGTTACCAGCAGCAACCAGAAGATTTAATCAAGCAGCTAGTACCGGTAGTTAGCGAGTTGCTGAACCGCAAAATTAGTGAATTGAAGTTAGAGGTTATAGCAAGTGTCGCACCCTCAGTACAAGTAAGAATAGCTTGGGTAGAAATAGAAGAAAAAGTATTGAGTATCATCGAGCGCCGGCTGGCTACGCAACAGTCGCCAATCCAGAAGCCAGAAGAGATAATGGCGATGCTAATGCCAGCAATAACTGATTTGCTGAACCGGAAAATCGATCAATCAAAATTAGAGGTAGCAGCTGCGATCGAACCTTTGATAGAATCAGCAATTCTTCAAAGAGAAGTTCAAGGAAAATTGAGCGACGTAGAAAGTAGACTAAATAATCTTCAGCGACAGCAAAAATCTCAGCCGGAAGAAATAATGGCAAGGTTGATGCCGTTAATGATTGAGTCGCTGAACCGGAAAATCGACGAGACAAAGTTAGAGGTGAGAGAGGCGATCGCACCGGCTGTCAACAGAGCTATTCAAAACAGCGGTATTGCAGCACAAATATTAAATAATGACAGTAAGATTGTCGCAGTTCAGCAGCAAGTTTTAGCCGAAATAGAAGGGTTGATGGCAAGAATAATGCCAGTGATTGTAGAAATGTTGTCCCGAAACATCGGCGAAGCAAAGCTAGAGATAGAATCTGCGATCGCCCCGGCTGTTGATGCAATCATTCAGAATAAAAGGATCGATCAAAGACTCGGGAAGATCGAACAACAGATTGTGGCGATCGAACACCGGATTTATGAATCGACAGACTTGTTTACAGATTTACTAAAACCTTTGATTGATGAGCTGATGGTTAGCCATCACGCCCAATTAAAAAAATCGGTTCTCGAATCTATTTTACCATTGTTAGATGAAGTTGTAGGTTATAATTACAGACTAAACGATCAAGTAGGGGAACTAGATCGCAAAATTACTGATGCTGAATGGGGAGGCAATCGGGAAGAATTACTCGCCAGAATTAAAATCATCTTTCCGGAAATGATGATTCAAACAATTAATGAGTCAAAAAAATCATTTGCCGAAACCATAGCTCCGATAATTGATGAAGTAATTAATACGAAAACCAGACAAAACAGGCAGTCGATGGGAGTAGCCATATCGCCGGCTATTCCTGTGGGAATCAGCCACAGAATCAGTGAATCGCCCGATGAAATTGCAATGGCGCTCGCGCCGGAAATGGCCGCCGCTATCAAACAGCAAATTCATCTCAAGCGAGAAGCAATGTCGGATGCACTTTATCCGATTATCGGCAGCACGATTTTAAAATACATCGCCGAGAGGATGCGGGAGATTAATGAAAAACTCGAATCAGCTTTAAGTCCAGAGGGAATTAATCGCAAAATTAAAGCCAAATTTCAGGGCATTTCTGAAGCAGAATTGCTGATGAAAGAAACAACAGCACTGAGTGTTAAAGCTGTTTTTTTAATTCAAGCAAAATCGGGATTAGTAATTTCAGCAGTGCAGCATTCTCAACGCGAACAGCTAGAATTAGACACGGTAGCAGGGATGCTGACTGCTATTCGGGCGGTTGTCAACGATTGCATATCTCAGTCGAGAAATATTGCAGAAATTGATGCTATAGAATACGGCACATCTACGATCGTATTGGAAGTAGCGGGTTCGTGTTATCTGGCAGTAGTTATGCAAGGAGAAACCCGCCAGTGGTTTAAGTACAAAATGCGAGCGATATTCAAAAAGATTGTTCAAGAATACGGGGTTCAAATCCAGTCATTTAACGGCGATCCAGCCACTGTGCCCGCAGAAGTAAACTCGTACTTGCAAAAATTAATCGATACAGAGGTAAAAGTTAAATCTCCTCAACTTCCAATTTTACCAATTATCTGTTTGGCAGCGTTAGGTGTAATTGGTGTACCTTGGGGAATTCATCAATACCGCAGTGGAGTTGAAGCGAGCTTAGAAGCAGATACGAATTTAGCTTTACAATCTGCTCCGGAGTTATCGGTTTATCGCCTCGCGGCAGATGTTAAAGATAAAATATTGGAGATTTCTGGACGAGTGCCGAATCAAAAACTGCGATCGAAAGCGGAGAAAATCGCTCAGCAAGCGGCTCCAAAATTAGGAATTGAAAATAAAATTATAGCTGTTGAAGTGCCTCCCGATCCGGTTTTAGTCGAAGCCGATGTCAAGCGGACGGCAGCTCTTTTGAATAAAGTAGAAAGCATTGATATCTCGGCTCGTTATGCAGAGGGAAAAGTCGCCGTTGCAGGTAGCGTGAGCAAAGTGCCAGATGCTCAGAAAATTACTCAAGCTTTTGAGAAAATTCCGGGGGTGAAGTCTGTAACAAATACAGTAATAATAGGAACTAAACCGCAGTCAAAAATAATGGCAGTTCGCGTGTATTTCGGTGCCGGTTCGGCAAGTTTACAGGCGAAAGACGTAGCACAAAAGCTTAGCAAAGTCAAGGAATATATGGAGGGAAATAGCACGAAAAATTTAAGGATAATTGGCTACAGCGATTTTAAAAGCAATCCGGCCGAAAATCAAAAGTTGGCACTGGAAAGGGCGACAAATGTGAAAGGTATTTTGGTTAAACAAGGGATAAATGGCAACAGAATACAAGTTGCTTCTACTAAGGGTCGTCCCGAAGGTGTGGAACCAAATCAACCGCTGTGGCTGAACAGATTGGTAGTATTTGAGGTGATAAATTAAAATGGGGAATTGGGAATGGGGAATGGGGAATTGGGCATAGGGCATCGGGCATCGGGCATTGTTAATTGGGAATTTTCCCTAATGACTTATTTCTCTTAATTTATAGTAACGGGCAAGAAGGTTAGGACATTTTTAATCGCTGAAAATATTGCTCTGACTGCATTTCCCTTCTTCCTTCTTCCTGACATCCGTTACATCCGTTACATCCGTTACAGAATCCGTTGCCGAACTTCCTTCTTCCTTCTTCCTCTTAAATTAATCGAACTCGCCCGGAGGTAAAGGCTTGTATTCGATCGCCCGCCAAGCATACTAACAAGCGGCCGCTTCCGTCAATGCCGGCGGCTTCTCCGCAGATAGTTTCCGAGGAAAGTTCGATCGCCACCGGGCAGCCAATCAACGCATCGCGGCGGCGCAATTCCGGCAAAAGTAGCGCTAAACCGGACTTGGAGGCTGGCTTGTCTGTGGTAGAAAACATATCGGCTAGTTCGAGTAAATAGTGTCGCAGTCGATCGAGCAAACACAGTTCATCGGGTACTTTACTAGCAATAGAATGCAAGCTTACCGCATTGCCGATCGCCCTTTCATCCAATCCCGCAGCCACGAAATCTACGCAGCGGTTGAGTCCAATTCCCACAACGGCGCGAGTTTTGCCAGAAACATTGCCGTTGGTTGCTTCGCAGAGAATTCCGGCTAATTTGTGGCGATCGATCCAGACATCGTTTGGCCATTTCAGGCGCAGCATATCGCGACAGTCGGGAACCAAATCTTCGATCGCGTAAATCACCGCTAAACCCGCTGCTAAACTGAGTCCCGGCAACAGAGTGGGGTTGAGGTTGTCGAGTACAAAACTAACAGTCAAGACACCGCTTGGGGCGTGCCAGGTGCGCCCGTGTTGGCCGCGCCCGCTGGTTTGTCGCCTAGTAAATACTGCATCTCCGTGGTGTAGTTGGGCCGCGCGGGCGATCGCCCAACTGTTGGTACTCGGACAGGTATCCAAGGAGTGTAGCCAGTGATGGAGGTTTGGGCGATCGGGTTCTGTGGATGCGGGCACGGGAGTTAAAGGCAATTCAGACAATGTTTGATTTGTAGTATTTGATATCTAAAAGCTGATTATCGCATTTTCCAGAAGTGCGACCTCGCGCGACGGCGAGAATTCAGAGAAATTGGAGTGTACTACAGTTTCAGCATCAGATTTACCTTACGCCACCACATCAGTTTAGCCGCACAATCTATTGATCTATATGGGTTTGAGGGAACGCAGAGGGTTGGTTGGAGCGATCGACACCCCTTTAAAAAACCCAATTTTAAAAAAAGTTGTATTACCCCCTTGACAGTCTTGTATTATGCAATGTAGTATAAATGTATGGCGAAGGGAAAGAGCTTCAAAGCCTTATCCCACCAGCAATATGAACCTTGAAAACAGAATAGGAAGTTAATCGTGTCACATAATTGTGGACATCGGCGGTGTAGACTCCGGCAACAATAGCCCGATCGGGTTGTAGTACGCGGAATCAACCGCCACCCCGTCCCAACTTGAGTAATTCAAGGACAGAATATTGTTCATTTTCGCGGGGGTATAGCTCAACCGGTCAGAGCAGTCGCCTGTCGAGCGAAAGGTTGCGAGTTCAAGTCTCGTTACTCCCGTCAGTCGATTTTAGATTTTAGATTTTAGATTTTAGATTTACTCCACAGGAGAAGAATCTCGGAATTGGAACTTTGGTCTAAAATCCACACCTCCTGTCGGAAAGCAAGTATCCGTTTTTCGGCGGGGGTCAAAGTCCCGTAGGCAAAAGTCAAGCCGTCTCCCCCTCAAGGAGAAGATTGCGAGTGCAAACCTCGTCGGGACTCCCAGGTTAGGTGGCCGAGTGGTTGAAGGCGTCGGTCTGCAAAACCGATTTTCGCGGGTTCAAATCCCGCCCTAACCTCTGTTCCTATTTATTCGCAGGAGCAATTTCAAATCTCAAAGAGCAATCCAAAATCCAAAATCTAAAATCTAAAATCGATAGTGCTGTAGGCAAATGGTTTAAGCCGCTTGGTTTTCACCCAAGTGATTGCGGGTTCAACTCCCGTCAGCACTTCCAAACTGGGTCGGCTCTCCTATTGGCGTGGGTACCTGTCTGTAAAACAGTAGCTTAAAGCGTTGCTGGTTCAATTCCAGCCCGACCCATTTGTAACTGCATTTAATCCGCAGTTGCAATTTTGAGAATGTGGTGTAGCCGGATAACATCTCAGTTAATAAAACTGAAGATTGAGGGTTCAAATCCCTCCGTTCTCGCTGAGGAGAGGTGGCCGAGAGGCTTAAGGCGCTTTCCTGCTAAGAAAGAGCGGTTTAACAGCCGTCGAGGGTTCAAATCCCTCCTTCTCCGTTTTCCCCCGATAGCTCAGTTGGTAGAGTGCTTGTGTGAAGAACAAGAGGTCGTCAGTTCGATACTGACTTGGGGGATTGCGTTGCCTTATAGCTCAATGGTAGAGCAAGCGGTTGTTAACCGCTAGGTTGTAGGTTCGAGTCCTACTGGGGCAGCCATTTTTTAAATTGCCGGGTAGACAAATTGGTAAAGTCGCCTATCTCTGAAATAGGAGTTTATGTAGGTTCAAAGCCTACCCCGGCACCCAATTATTGGGAAGTCGCCTAATCGGTATGGCACCGCTCTTTGAAAGCGAAAAAATGCAGGTTCGATCCCTGCCTTCCCAGTTCTGCTATTACCAAAGCAGATAAATTACACTCCTGTAGCCCAATTGGCAGAGGCCGCAGTTTCAAAAATTGTGTTGTGTGAGTTCAAATCTCACCAGGAGTACCAAATTTTTAACTAAGTTTCTAGTTGCTCCTGTCGCGGAATTGGCAGACGCGGCAGACTTAAAATCTGTTTTATTTTGAGTGTGAGTTCGAGTCTCACTAGGAGCATAAACGGGATGTAATTCAGCGGCCAGAAGCCATGCTTTGGGAGCATGGAGTCGTTGGTTCAAATCCAACCATCCCGACTTTACCCCTGTGATGTAATTGGAAAACATCACTCGCTCAGAACGAGTGTTTTTTGCAGGTTCGAGGCCTGTCAGGGGTATGAGGTTTTATTCAATCTAAAATCTCAAATCTCAAATCGTTTTGCCCCTGTAGCCCAATCGGTAGAGGCGCTAGATTTAGGATCTAGTTAGTGCTGGTTCGATGCCAGTCAGGGGTATTTGGTGACATCGCGGGTGAAGTAGCCTGGGTAGGCTTGGAGGTCTCATAAGCCTCTTAATAGCAGGTTCAACTCCTGCCCCCGCCACCAAAAATGCAGGTGTGATGTAATTGACAAGATGAGGCTTTTGTAAAGCTTTCTTGCCAGTTCAAATCTCGCCATCTGCTTGGCGCGCTGGTGTAGCTCAATTAGGGAGAGCAACTGATTTGTAATCAGTCGGTTGTAGGTTCAATTCCTATCACCAGCCCCACAATTGCGGATATGGTGTAACGGTAGCATTCGAGTCTTCCAAACTCTAGGCACGAGTTCGAGCCTCGTTATCCGCTTGGCTAAACGAGAGGTTTTTTCAATCCAAAATCTCCAATTTCCAATCTAAAATCGGTTTGCGGGTGTGATGTAAAGGCTAGCATCTGAGTATGCCATTCTCAGCGCATGGGTTCGAGTCCCATCATCCGCTTTTGTAATCCTGTAGCTCAACGGTAGAGCGTTTGCCTTACAAGCAAGATGTTGCAGGCTCAAATCCTGTCAGGACTACCAATATGGGAGTGTAGCTCAATGGATATAGCGCCGCGCTTCGGACGCGGATGTTGTGGGTTCAAGTCCTACCACTCTCGTTGTTTTTGCTTTAATTTAAGGAGGTTGATTCCATTGAATGGATAATTTTTTATAGTAAGAGCGATCGCCCTTTGCGTGCCCCAATCTTTGGAGCCTACATACTTTAGTACGAGAGGAAAGGTAACGCTGTCAAAATCAGCGGGCGTTTGAGAACGAGGAGTGCGATGAACCCGGCAGGTTGGCTTAAAGGTAGCCATCCTTTAAAGAGTGTGTAATAACTCATCGGCGGAGTCCCTCTAGTAACTGAGAAAACGCAATGCTCTGATAACTTGCACGTCAAAGTGCGTGAAGCGCAGCTATCCCATAGGGAATCGCGCATTAACAAAAAACATGGGAGCGTAACTCAACTGGATAGAGTGTCGAGCTTCTACCTCGAATGTTGTGGGTTCAAGTCCTACCGATCCTGCTGTCTGGGGTTCGTAGCTTAATTGGTAAAGCATCTAACTGGCTGTTAGAAAGATATCGGTTCAAATCCGATCGCAATCCACCCCACCAATTTTTGATTTTTGATTTTTGATTTACTCCACAGGTGAATCTTTTACGCGGGGTCATAGCTCAATTGGTAGAGCGCTTGCTTTGCACGCAAGAGGCCAGGAGTTCGATCCTCCTTGACTCCAGTTGCGGTATCTGAAGTCGAAGCGGCCGAGACGCTAGCCTGTGAAGCTAGTTATTAGCGGGTTCGAGACCCGTCGGACACCTTTGAATTGATAATGGAGGTTATGATATTAAGGTATTTTTGAGAGTTGGATTTCTGAAACTTTTTTTGTTGAGAGCAGTTAATAAAGGCTAATTCAATTCCCTTTTCTAAACAGGCTTGAAACTTGCGACTATCATTATTTTGAATAGACGCTAGTTTTTCTGCCCCATAAATTGGCTCGTAATGGAAAATGCCATTTAACTCAAAAGCTAAATTTAGAGAGGGAATGTATATATCAAGCTCTGCATTTATGGCATCTTTGCGATTGAAATAAATTTCTATCTCTGGATAAAGGTTGAAAAGCTGCTCCTCAATCCAATCTTCAAGCTTAGATCGTCGATTTCCATAATTTTTATGGCAATTGTTGTAAGTGGCTGCACATGAAGTTGAACAAAAATCGGGTTTGCCCTCTTGTAGTCGGTGTCTTTGTTTATAAAAAACCTTATCACAGGTAAAACAAACTACTTCCTTCGCTAGGATTGGTTTGACAAATAACGGTAAGCCTGCTGCTTTCAAAGCATTATTCCAACTTCCAAATTTTCTGACAACTGTATTGTGGGTTACTGGGCAAGGAATACTTTTATCTCTAACTTTATTTAAGGCAGGAACTTCACCGTGAGACAGATAGTATTCTTGGAACCATTTTATTAGTTGAGCTTGAGTGATTTGCATGACAAGCTTTTAAAGGTATTGCCATCTTACTCTTAAATGGGGTGTAGACATCTCCGAAAACAATCAAAGCCTCTGTGTAGTTAAGCTCCTTGACGTAAATGTAATCATCCTAAATTAGCTAGTGTGCACGATAAA
>NZ_SRRZ01000066.1 GCF_013179805.1 Microcoleus asticus IPMA8
CCCCCCCCCCCACCCCCACCCACCACTCCTCCCGCACCCACGCCCTCACCGTCTCCGGACCCTGCCCCCACCCCCTCACCCTCACCGTATACAGCCCCAACTCCCGCACCGTCGCCGGAACCTGCCCCAACTCCCGCACCGGAACCGGAACCCGCACCGGAACCGGAACCTGCCCCGGAACCGGAACCCGCACCATCGCCAGAACTCTAAACTTCTGGCAAAATTCCCCTAGACTGATGTTGAGGCCAATTATTTGTTAGCTATTTGTCAATGAACTCCTTGCTAATTGCTGGAACTGATACCGACGCGGGCAAAACTGTTTTGACCAGCGCTCTGGCTGCTTATTGGCAAATGTATTTTCCCGATCGCAGTTTGGGAATTATGAAGCTGTTGCAAACGGGAACGGGCGATCGCGAACTCTACACCCGTTTGTTTGCCCTCGACCAATCCCCCGAAGAACTCAATCCGCTGCACTTTGATGCGCCTCTAGCACCGCCGATTGCAGCCGAACTGGAGGGGAGACATATCGAACTCGAAAAGGTTTGGACGGCGTGGCAAAGCCTCTCTGAGCGCAAGGATTTTGTGTTGGTGGAAGCTTTGGGAGGACTGGGATCGCCTGTAACGTGGGAACTGACGGTGGCTGATATTGCCAGGGATTGGCGGCTGAGGGGGGTTTTGGTAGTACCTGTGAGGTTGGGGGCGATCGGGCAAGCTGTGGCGAATGTTGCTCTCGCCAGACACACTGGTTTTAAGCTCAGAGGAATTGTGCTTAATTGCGTTAAAGCTTATTCCGAACAAGAAATTGCCGATCGAGCGCCGGTAGATTTGATCCAGTCGCTAACTCAAATACCTGTGTTGGGTATTTTGCCGCATTTAGATGACCCGACTGACCTTGCTAAATTAGCTAAAGCAGCTTCCCAATTAGATTTAGAGCGGTTGCTACCTGGGGTTAATTTAGTTCCTCAGACTTCTAAATAACCCTATTCTAAACACCTCTGTTTCTCATTCTTCTCTTCCTCTGCGTACTCTGCACCCTCTGCGGTTCATTTAAAAAAATATCCGGCACAACTCAGATAGGATTGAAGAAGATTTTATTTTAACCGCAGAGACCGCAGAGACCGCAGAGAAAGAGCAGAGAGAGTTTCACAACTTATTCTGGCTTGCTATAATGAGTGATTACCATTTATTAAGTGATTAAAGAGCAAAGTTAATCAAAAAAAAGGAGAAGAAAACATGGTTTCTACTTTACCGAATTTAACCTCTGTGGATTTATCTCAATTGCGGCTGGAAATTAGAAATTTGCAGCCTCAGCTAGTAGAATGGCGTCGCCTTTTGCACCAAAAACCGGAGTTGAGTTTTGATGAAAATTTAACGGCGCAGTTTGTCTCGCAAAAGTTGCAGGAATGGGGAATAGATCATGAAACTAATATTGCTAAAACTGGTATTGTCGCCACTATAGACAGCGGCAAACCGGGGCGGGTTTTGGCAATTCGGGCGGATATGGATGCTTTGCCCATTCAAGAAGAAAATGAGGTGGATTATCGATCGCAGCATGATGGAATTATGCACGCTTGCGGTCACGACGGGCACACTGCGATCGCCCTCGGTACTGTTTGTTATCTCGCAAAGCACAAACACAGCTTTTCGGGTAAAGTAAAATTTATCTTTCAGCCCGCCGAAGAAGGGCCAGGGGGCGCAAAACCGATGATTGAAGCGGGAGTTTTGAAGAATCCTGATGTTGATGCGATCGTCGGCTTGCATTTGTGGAACAATCTGCCTTTGGGCACTGTAGGCGTCCGCAGCGGCGCGTTGATGGCGGCTGTCGAAGTTTTTGACTGCACGATTTTTGGCCAAGGCGGACACGGTGCAATGCCACATCAGACTGTGGACTCGATCGTAGTTACAGCCCAAATTGTCAGCGCTTTGCAGGCAATTGTCGCGCGGAATATTGACCCGATCGACTCAGCGGTAGTAACTGTCGGCAAATTCCACGCAGGCGACGCCCACAACGTGATTGCCGACACCGCTCAAATTGGTGGCACGGTGCGCTATTTCAATCCAGCATATCAAGGTTATTTTGCCAAGCGAATCGAGCAATTAATTGCCGGAATTTGTCAGAGTCACGGGGCTAATTACAAATTAGATTATTGTGCGCTTTACCCGCCAGTTATTAATGATTCGAGAATAGCTGAATTGGTGCGCAGCGTGGCAGAATCGGTTGTCGAAACTCCTGCGGGAATCGTTCCCGAATGTCAAACAATGGGCGGCGAGGATATGTCGTTCTTTTTGCAAGAAGTTCCCGGTTGTTATTTCTTTTTGGGTTCAGCAAATCCCGAGAAAAACTTGGCTTACCCGCACCATCACCCGCGTTTTGATTTTGATGAAACTGCGCTGGGGATGGGTGTAGAAATGTTTGTGCGGTGTGTGGAAAATTTTTGTGCGATCTAAATAAGCCTTTTATGGGCGGGCTAGAAGCCCACCCCACAAGAAATTCATTCTTTGTGGAACAGGCAAATTCATGTCTTGTGGAACAGGCAAATTCATGTCTTGTGGAACAGGCAAGATGCCTGTTCAGGAGAATGGTACAACATCTCAGATATTACCGAGTTTGAAAGATATTCTGCACCATTTTCTTATCTACACTCGCCGCCGCCTTATCCAATTCGGCAATCTCGCCCGAGTCCAACTCCCACCCCAAAGCACCAATATTATCCCTCGCCTGTGCCGCAGATTTCGCCCCCGGAATCGGAATAGTTTCTTTGCAGATGCACCAGTTAATTGCTACCTGCGAAACAGTCTTGTTTCGGAATGCCGCTATTTCTCGCAAACATTCCAAAAGCGATCGCATTCCCGGAAGTATCTGCTTGCACGCCAAACCTCGGATACCTTTAGGAAACGAGCCGTTTTCGGAATATTTACCCGTCAGCAAACCCAAGGCTAGAGGACTGTAAGCAATCAATTTTATCCCCAATTCATCGCAAACATCTTTCAACCCGAGTTCCGTCACCGGATAGGTAGAAAGTAGCGAATATTGCACTTGTAAAGTAACAATGGGAATTTGGCGATCGCTAAATTTCTGATGCACCCATTTCAGCCGTTTAGGCCCGTAATTAGACAAGCCCACTCCCTTAACTAATTCTTGCTCGTAAAGGTCAGCCAAACCGTCTAAAAGAGCGCTTTCTTGCCAAGGAGCGTAATTGGCTGTAGACCAGTGCATTTGCACCAAATCTACATTTTTTCCTAGGCGCGTAGCAGAGGCTTTGCAAGCCGAAATCATTGATTTTCGCGTCAGCCTCCAAGGATAAGCAGCCAGTTTTGTCGCAATACAAATACTGTCTTTATTTGCACCTTGATATTGTTGAGAAAACTGACCCAAAAGCTGCTCGCTGCGTCCATTTAATTTCCCCGTTCCGTAAGAGTCGCCGGTATCGAATAAAGTGACGCCGTTACTAACACAAAGATTGAAAACGGCTTGCAATTCGTCGTCCATACTTTCATTGTAGCCCCAGAGGAATCTGTTGCCCCAAGCCCAAGTGCCGCAGCCCATTTTTGGCAGTAAAATTTTTTGGTTAGTTTGCATTTTTATTGACGATTAATGATTGAGATCGCGGTAAGGTGCGCAATGCGCACCCTACTTTTTAATTCTTTTACGTGGTTGGCGAGGGCGAAGGTGCGCTGTTTTTGGTAGGTTGATCCGGCTTAGCTTTGGGGTCTGGTTTGGGTGGCGCAGGCGGAGGGAAAGTCGCCGCGCGTCTGGGTATTTGTAGCGCTGTTCGGAATGCAGAAGACGGAAAGAAAGCACTAAATTGAGAAAGTCGGTCGGCGATGGGTTCGGGCGCATATTCCCACAAGCTTTCGTAGTAGAAGAAAGCGACGCCTAAGCCGTATTCTTGGACTGCGTTCACCTGAGATTTAATTTGCTGAATCGGTACTGGGTTATTTCTCAAACCTGTCATAATCCCAACTCCGGTGGGAATTTTTTGGTGTGCTTCTTGCATTTCGGGACGGTTAATCTTGTCTACAAATGATTCTAAATTGGGACGGTACACTTGCACGATTAGCTCGTCGGCAATATCCAAACGCACCCAAGTCAGCCAATCTTGCAGGTGATGTTTATAAGCAAACTCGTAGTAATTGGGAGAAATCGAGAAAATTGCATTGGGTTTGACTGCTTTGACGGCTTGATTTAGCTGCGACATAAAAGCGGTAATTTTATTGGCTCGCCACTGCACCCATGCTGGATTTTGAAAATCTTTGGGCGGAGCTTTTTTTGTTTCTTTGGTATACAACGCAACTGTGTAGTCATCGTAGCCAAATTCCGACGGCAAACTCATGTGATCGTCAAATTGAATGCCGTCTGCGTTATATTGAGTGGTGATTTCTAGTACGAGTTCGGTAATGAATTGCTGCACTTCTGGATGAAAGGGATTGAGCCAAACTACTTCGCCGCCGGCGTCGTTTGATGTTTGGCTGCCGTCCTGTTTTTGTGTCAGCCACTCGGGATGATTTAAGGCTAATTCTGATGTGGGAGGAGCCATGAAACCAAACTCAAACCAAGGAATTACTAGCAGGCCTTGGCGGTGAGCTTTATCAATTAAATCGGCGAGCATATCTTGTCCGTCTAACCCTCTGTAAACAAAGGGTTGAATGTCTCTTTGCTGCGCTACATAGCTGGGATACATTGCATAGCCAGAATTCCAGGCTACAGGATAAATAGTGTTGAAATTTAACCGTTTTAGTTGGGTGACAGCATCTTTTAGTTTGCGACGATCTCTGAGGATGTCTTTGTCGTTTGTAGTCATCCAAACGCCGCGAATTTCCTGGCGGGGTTGCTGGGCGATCGCCGGAATCAAGTTGTTCGCCAGCAATACTATAATGAATGAGAGGGCAAACAGAAGCGGTAAAAGAGTTTTAATCGATCGCTGCCAACTGCGCGGAATGATGCGTAATGTCATAGTTTTGAATGGTGAGTTAGCTGTAGAAACACACCCCGGCATAATTTGGTGATAAAATTTGCTCGCTCTACAGTCTACAACCATTGGCGCTGAATGTGGAATCGGTTAAGTGCAATGGGTGGATTGATGTTATGCGATCGCAACTGAGCGAAGTATAATCCATGAGACAGAGAGTAGGTGAGAGCATTCTGTCAAAGTGCTGGGAGATCATTGATTACGCACTGCAAGCTCTCCTTACCGGACAGTGCCCCCAAGGATGCCTAGTGCTGTACAATATTGGTGCTGGAACATCTCGATCGAACATCTGTAATTGTGAAACATTTAGTGTTAATTGGCGGCGGTCACAGTCATGCTATCGTATTAAAAATGTTCGGTATCAAACCGCTGCCGGGAGTGCGTTTGACTCTGATTAGCGACGTGCTGCACGCGCCTTATTCGGGGATGCTGCCGGGGCACGTTGCCGGGTTTTACGATTACGATGAATGTCACATCGATTTGCGATCGCTCGCTGAATTTGCCGGATGTCAAATATTAATGGATCGGGCGATCGCGATCGACCTTAACAAAAATTTAGTGATTTGTCAAACTCGCCCTCCGGTTAATTTTGATTTGCTTTCTGTGGATATCGGCAGCACTCCTGCGACTTTATCGGTACCGGGTGCCGCAGAATATGCAATTGCAGCTAAACCCGTACCAGAGTTTTTAGCTAGCTGGAATCAGTTAATTTCCGAAAGGCAAAATCATCCCCAAAAACCGCTGCGGATCGCCATTGTGGGGGGCGGTGCAGGCGGCGTAGAATTAGCATTAAATATGCAATCTCGATTGGGGAAGGAAGAAGGAAGAAGGAAGAGGGAAGAAGGAAGAGGGAAGAAGGAAGAGGGAAGAAGGAAGAGGGAAGAAGGAAGAGGGAAGAAGGAAGAGGGAAGAAAATTTAGAAAATTTATCATCAGAAATTCATTTGTTCCACAGCGGTGCTGAATTAATGCCTGCACATAACCATCGAGTGCGTCGCCGCATTCAAGAAATTCTTATCAATCGCGGCATTCAATTGCATTTAAAGGAAAAAGTTTGTGCTGTAGAAAAAAATGACCGGGAAACGAATTCCCAAATCCCAATTACCGATTACCAAATTTTCTGTAAATCAGGTTTAGAATTAGAGTGCGATCGCATTTTTTGGGTGACACAAGCATCCGCCGCTAATTGGCTCAGAAAATCCGGTTTAGCCACAGACTCAAACGGCTTTATGCAAGTCAACGACTGCCTCCAATCAGTCTCTCACCGCAACGTATTTGCGGCTGGCGATATCGCTGCGATGGTTAATTATCCCCGTCCCAAAGCAGGCGTGTTTGCCGTGCGTCAGGGCAAACCGCTGTTTGAAAATTTGCAGCAGTTTTTATTGGAAAAACCGCTGAAACCCTTTGCACCGCAGGAACAATACTTAGGGTTAATTGGTACTGGGAATAAAAGGGCGATCGCATCTCGCGGATCTTTCATGTGGGAATCGGCGCTGCTGTGGTATTGGAAAGATTGGATCGATCGCCAATTTATGCAAAAATTTAGCAATCTGCCCAAAACCCGCCATACCCAATAGCAATACATTCAGATATTCTCATCTCTTCTTCTGCGTCAATAGCGTCCTCTGCGGTAAATAAAAAAAGTCTTATTGAAAAACCCTTTAAGATTGTTATAGTAATATCAGAATTCAGAAAAACTAACTATGTTCAGAAAAATTGGATTTTGGCTGCTGTGGATTGCATTTAGCACCTACGCCTTTGTATTTGCACCACCCGACAGCCCAGAAACCATCAAACTCATTACCAATCTTTCCACAGGCAAAATAGCAGACATCAACCCTTTAATTGTAGCTTTATTCAACATCATGGGAGTCTGGCCGCTCATCTACAGTTGCGTCTTATTTGCTGACGGCAGGGGGCAGAAAATACCTGCATGGTTATTTGCCACTTTATCCTTTGGCGTCGGTGCCTTTGCCTTGCTGCCTTATTTAGCCCTGCGGGAACCGAATCCAGAATTTCCCGGTCATAAAAATATCTTTTTAAAGATATTAGACTCCCGTTTGACGGGATTTTTCTTAACATTAGGCGCTGCTGCTTTAGTTGTATTTGGCTTGACAAAAGGCGATTGGTCTGATTTTATTGAACAGTGGCAAACCAGCCGTTTTATCCACGTAATGAGTTTAGATTTTTGTATGCTTTGCCTACTATTTCCTGCCTTCTTAGGAGACGATATGGCGCGCCGAGGAATGCAGAACTCTACAGCATTTTGGGCAGTAACATTAGTACCGCTGTTCGGGCCATTGGCTTATCTGTGTACGCGCAAACCGCTGCCAGAAACTAATACTAAAACTGTTACAAATTAGACAGCAGTGCAGGGAATTTTCAGTTTAATCTAGGAATCAATCACAATAAATCAGACAAGAAACAGGCAAGATGCCTGTTTCACAATAAGTAAGTTTTATTGTGGGTGGGCTTGGAGTCCGCCGATAAAAGACTGATTACAAATAGTGCAAAATTCGAGTATTAATCTAAATAATTATCTCCCAGTTTCTAGCAAATGAAAAAATTTCCTATCGTTGGCATCACAACACATAACCGCTGTTCAGCAGGCGCATATCGCTTAAATGGAACTTATATTGATGCTGTTCAGGCGGCTGGTGGCATTCCGATTTTATTGCCGCCCAATCAATTAGATCCGGGTAGTATTTTGGATGCAGTAGACGGTTTAATTTTTTCCGGGGGCGGAGATATCAACCCAGAACTTTATGGCGGTTATGTCGATCGCACAGTTTACTCGGTTAATGCAGAACGCGACAATTTTGAATTAAACTTAGCAAAGCTAGCTTTGAAGGCTGACATACCTGTGTTGGGAATTTGCCGGGGAATGCAAATGCTGAACGTAGCCAGCGGTGGCAGTTTGGTGATTCACGTACCGGATGCTTACGGAGATGAGGTTAATCACGGATCGGGAATTCCGCCACGTGCGATCGAGCATACCATTGAAATTGAGCCAAACAGTCGGCTAGCAAAAATTATGGGAAAAACTTCAACAACAGTTGTTTCCTGGCATCATCAAGCAGTGCGTAAGGTAACATCCGATTGGCGAATTGTAGCCGATGCACCTGACACTTTGGTAGAAGCAATGGAGCACTGCTATCACCCTTGGATGATAGCAATTCAATGGCATCCGGAAATGTCGCCAAACTGTTCAGTAAACTCTCGAATTTTTCGGGCTTTCGTGGAAGCAGCAGCTTCAAAATTTATGAATTCTACCAAGTCAGCATCAAATACAATTCATACATTTTTATAGTTACTTATTCTTGATAGTCAGTGTCTATCTCAATATCGAGAGTATCTTCATCTATTCTGACATACAGAACATTCGGGCGACAGCAAACTTGGCAATCTTCAATATAAGATTGTTCCATACCTGCGCTGATATCAACAAAAGTTGTACTCGGTTCGCCGCAGAAAGCACAGTAATATTCAGCCGTTGTTTGCATCTTTTTCACACTCTCTTTTGGTGACTTCGTGGCGGTAGCGAAACATATCTGTTAACCGTATTTCCACCCACCAACCTAACAACAAATCGACAATCGGGCCGCCCGGTATCGAAAATGCGATCGCATCTGTCAATCTAGTCTTGCCATTTTCTGAGGTAAACTCGTGTCGGTGAACCCAACGTGCCATCGGCCCCTCAGTTTGTTCATCAACAAACAAGCGATATTGTTCGCACTCAGTGTGAGTCGCCACCCATTTTACAGGAATCGGCCCCAATAACAGGCGAAATTCTGATACAGCACCCACATCGAGTCCCCCTTCGCGGCGAATGATTTTCACCGGTTGCCAAGGCGGAGTCAAAAGTTGCAGAATGTCCGGTCTTTCGTGAAAGTTCCAGACTGCTTCAACAGTTGCATTAATCAGCGACGAATATTTAAAATTGGGCATTGTATCGTTTGGCTAGACAGTTAAGTGCGATCGCGTTTCAGCATTTGCAGTATTATCCTCTGTATCAGTACAAACAGCAACATTTAGTTTCAATCCCAAAACATTCAGCCAAGTTCCTAGATTATAAATCGCATCACTTCCTTGCTGCGACAGCAATTTATCCAATTTTTTTAAGTGCAATTCATATTGTTCAGGAGTCATTTTTTGTTGACCTAGAGCTTCTGCTACATCGCTGAGAGCTCGTTTTAGCAGTTCAGGTTCCGGCTCTTCCTCCTCTAATGTCGCCGTTATATAGGCTGCTGCTAGTTCGGGATTTTTTGTAAGAGATTCAATCAAAAATGGATGATAAGGTAGGCTTTTAGGCATTGTCTTAACTCCTATAATCTGTCCAGTATTCTTTAGCTTGGCGGATATCTCTGTCTTGAGTGCTTTTATCGCCTCCGCAGATTAGAATCACAATTGTCATTCCTATTTGTCCAAAATAGATTCGGTAGCCAGGCCCATAATTAATTTTGAGTTCGCATACGCCTTCCCCCACGGAGCGATAGTCTCCTAAATTACCATCAGCAATTCGGTTAAGCCTAGATATAATCTTGGCTTGAGCATTGATATCTCTCAGCGAATCAAACCACTGATCGAAAGGCACTTTGTTATCTGGCGTAGTATAACGCTGAATTTCTTTCGGTTGGACTTCGGGCATAATTATATTATAGTGCGTCACTCAGCCCTGTATCCTAGCAATTAATTATACTCAAGAAATGCCACAGGGGAAAGATGGAAAAACTTAGCTAACTTTTGAATTTGACTCGCCGTCAGTTCCCGCTTTCCATCCATCATCTCAGATACCCAAGACTCGGATTCAAAAATATCAACCAAATCTTTTTCTTGAATATTGTCCTCAACGATCAATGCTTTCAGTAGTGCGATACCTTTCAAGACTGGCATTGGCTCATGTTTTTGTTCGTAATCATAAACAAGAGTACCCAACACGTTTAAGTAATCCCGATCGTCCTGCGTGAGATTGCTCCGACTCACAATAGAATCAATCCGATTTTGTGTAGCGATTAACTCAGCTTCACAAGTAATTGGACGCGGTGGAAAAGTTGTGATTATCTCAATATAGTAGCTACTAGGAGTTTTTAAACCAGTCGTCATTTTTCCAGTTCTCCTTATCATATTCTGCATGAGTTAAAACACAGCGGACAAACACTATCTGGTATTCATAATCGATAAAAGCAATTAACCGATAGTTATTGCCACCAATATTAAATACAGTCAAGTTACCTACTAAGTCAGCCGAAGGAAATACTTTACGAATATCTACTAAACTTTGCCATTCACCATCACAACTACGCTGATACCATAGCAACAGACTTGTTTCAGCATTGGGGTGTGTTTCCCAAAATTCTTTTAGTCGTTTTCGGCTAATGACACGCATGAGACTATTATAATCTAATTTACTAAACGGGACTTAGTGAATTCTCACATTTTTGATTTGGCTGTCGTGTTTTATGACTCATCGCCTCAGCTAAATGTTTTTTCAAAGTCGCCTCCGGTAGTGGCCCTTTTAAATGACTCCAAGGCAAAACCTGATCCAATTCCCACTCTTGAAAAACATAAAAATCTATCTCCGGCAACTGTCCCCGCAACTCCTTAAATGCCCGCCGATAACTGCCCAAAGTATCGCCGTAATGCCGCACTAATTCCAACAGCCGAGACAACCGCCGATCGCCCTTTGACAACAAACCCTGAATCACAGACCAGTTATAGCTTTCAGGTCTAAATTCTAAACCTAACTTCCGCAATTCTTTATCTAAAAACTTCAGCCTCTTCTCCGCATCTTTATTCACTCCAAACCACTGAAAAGGAGTGTGAGATTTCGGGACAAAAGTGCTGCATCCCAGAGTCAAGCGCAAACCGGGAGCGGCTTTTCTAATCGCCCGCATCATCGCCACCGTCTCCTCTAAATCCTCCATTTCTTCGCCGGGAATTCCCGCCATCCCGTAAAGTTTAATTCCCTTTAAGCCGCCAGCCTTAGCATTGATAGCAGCTTGAATAATTTCCTCATTTGTGAGTTTTTTGTTAACGATTTGGCGGAGGCGATCGCTCCCGCTTTCCACTGCAATCGTCACAGATTTGCTGTCTCTGTTTGTCAATATTTCTGCCAATTTAACTGTCACCGTATTCGTCCTTACCGAAGAAAGACTCAACCGCACGCCGTCGTATTTCGGATGATTCAAATGATCCAGCAACGCTTCAAATTCCGGGTGCTGAGTGACCGAAGCACCCAACAAACCCAAACGATTAGTCACAGCTAAACCGCGATCGATCGCCGGAATTAGCGAATCCTCCAAACTCGCAGTTCTAAACGGCAAAGTCAGATAACTTGCCAAACAAAAACGGCACATTTCTGGACAACTCCGAACCACTTCCACCATGTAAATATTTTCCCAAGCCGCTTTTTCTGTCACCACAGTGGAAGCAGATAAAGTATTGCCGCGATAAGTCTGTTTTTCAACCATACTGGGAATTCCCGAATCGACAGGCTGAATCGATTTAATACCCTCAGCCGCATCCAGATAAGTTACTTCGTACAAACTGGGGACGTAAACTCCCGGAAATTGGGCTAAATGCCGCAATTTAGTTTTTCTGTCGGCGGTACGGACTTCTTTACAAGCATCAATAAAATTGTCTATGAGATGTTCGCCATCTCCGAGCAAAATCACATCAAAAAAATCGGCAAAAGGTTCTGGATTAGCTGTAAAAACCGGGCCACCGCCGAAGACGATCGGATGATTATCAGTTCGTTGTGACGCCCAAATCGGAATTTCTAGAGATTCCAATAAATTTAGAATATTTACATAGTCTAGTTCCCAAGAAAGCGAAAATCCCAGTAATTCTGGATGTCGGGGAAGTTGTTCGCGGATATCAGTAAATAAACGGCTGACTTCAATATCCGATCGCACAGCCAAAGTTGCCCACACTATCTGATAGCCGAGACTGGTAATACCCACCGTGTACTCGTTGGGAAAAGCAAAAATAGTCGGGATAGCATCAGCATCGGGGGTTGCTGGGGCAAATAGTAAGCGTTCTTGAGCAAATGGATTAGGAGTCATCCGATTTTAGATTTTAGATTTTAGATTTTAGATTAGGGAATTTATCCCACGGATAACTCCGGGGGTTTGTGACCAAATTGCTTTGGATCGCTGGCAAGTTTAGCCTTAACAATAAATAATCTAATTATAGCTCATAAATGACTCTAATCTTAAGTTGACACCTCTACCTTCTGGTAACAGACAACTGACAAATCACCGAAAGCAATTGGTTGCGAGGCCGCCGAATTCATCCGTGGATAAGCAAAAAAAGCTCGGCATCCGATAAACCTGAGAACGGTACAGCCCGTGGGTGGTTAATCGAAAATCGAAAATCGAAAATCGATTGACTTATTAAAAGTTAGTCTGAAATAGAATTGCGATCGTCCTGACTTTTCGGAGTCGGCGGTGCACTGTGAAAAGTTGCAATCAGCAAACAGACAATCCCAGCATTAATAAACACATCTGCCAGATTAAATACCGGGAACCGAATCAGTTGAAAATCGATAAAATCTACAACATGGCCAGAAACAAATCGATCTATCCCGTTCCCCAGTGCTCCCCCCAAAATCAAACCGTAGCCAGCTTGTTCCCAGCGGTTAATTCGCGGCCCGAACCAAGCCAGCACAATCAATCCCACACTAACGCCCAAAGACAGCCAGCGCAACCAAATCGCCCCGCCATTGCTGAACAAACTAAAAGCGGCACCAGTATTAACAACATAAGTGAAGTGAAACACCCCGGGTAACAGTGGCTGCGTCTGCGGAGGAAGTGTCAAGTCAAAATTTTGTACCACCCAAAACTTAGTCAGGTGGTCTAAAACTAAACTGATAACAGCAGTAATCCAGAACAAGGGATTTCTTTTAAAACGCATGGATTGGGGAATAGAACATGGGGCATCGGGCATGGGATAATTTACTCTAATTTCGCTAGTTATTGCCAGCAGAATTCAGTGCAGCAAAGGAATCCCAGCCGCAGCGAGAATACTCTCCCGTTGCGCAATGACAGTATAACCTTATTTGACACAACTACCAATCCCCCATTATCAATCGCCAATTAGCAATTCTCGATTAAGTAAGTAAAAGCAAAAAAACATAGTATCTTGTAAGGGTGGGTTTAGCTAACAATCTATGAGACAAGCGATTTTATGAGTGATCTCACCCGCCCCATTTAATATTTATTTGTAACTACCTTACCGATTACCAATTACCCAATTAATAAAACATCAAGCGGCGCAAAGTAAATGACAGCACTGCGATCGCACAAACTACTGCCAATTGTCCCGGCAGAGGATAAATCGAATATTTAAGAATCTCATCGAATAAAGGTGTTTTTTTTGCCGGAGGCAGCCAGTAAGTAAAAACTAGATAAATTAAGCCGATCGCGTGAACAGTGAACAAACCGCACAAACAGCTAAAAGCCATAGATTCCAGCCGCGAAGCCACCTTAAAAGCTACCCAGCCGCACACCCAAGCACCAGGCACAAAACCCAGCAAATACCCAAAACTCGCTTCTTTGAGATAGCCGATGCCACCGCCTTGAGAAAAAACTGGCCATAAAGTTAATCCTAATGCCAAATAAGCAATTTGCGAGAGAGCCGCAGCATTTTTCCCCCCCATGCAGCCTACTAGCAAAACGGCTCCTATTTGATAGGTAACACCTAAAGAGTACGCCTGAAATCCTCGATCGTCCCAAAACCCAATCGGAATTGTGACAGATGCAGGCAAAAAAGTGCCTCCTATCGTCAGGAGCAAACCAATAACAGCCCAGATTAATTCAATAGGAGCAGGCATTATCATCAAACGGCATTCGTCAGAAGGTATAAGGCAGAAGGCATTTGTCCGAGGCAAGCTTCAATGCCCGCAGCTTTTAAATTCTTAATACTAGCACTACTGTCAAAATAACCACCATTGTATGGTTTTCTGGTTCTCAAGCCTGGATCTTGCGATCGTGTAATCGGGAATTTTTCGCCCGAGGGCGATCGACTGCTTGTTTCCGTAGCTATTTCTCTGCCCCATATCTTATAAATTCATAATTGTCAAGCTCATAAATAACATTAATAATATTAATTAATATTAAATTGCCATAAAGTGTAAAGATTCTTAACCTAACCTTTACTTTCGCGCGCTATGCTGATGCGGACACCGATATAACGATCGCAGATTTTTTATACCTATGCTTTTTCGTCTCAACTTGATTAATTCAAACCGTCTGACTACTGCAATTTCCGCTATGGCGATCGCCCTGAGTTTAGCAGCTTGCGGCAGCGGCAGCACAACCACAGGCAGCAGCCCCAGCCCCGGCGACACCGCAGCATCGCCCGGCGCATCCCCCGTTGCAGCCACCGGCACAGCGGAAAACACCAAACTCGCCCTAGCCTCAGACGTAGCCATCACCGCAGCCGGCGCCTCATTCCCCGCCCCTCTGTACCAGCGTTGGTTTCAAGACTTCAACAAAATCAACCCCAAAGTACAAATTAACTATCAATCAGTAGGCAGCGGCGCCGGAGTCGAACAATTTACCAAAGGCACAGTAGACTTTGGGGCCAGCGACACTGGCATGAAAGACGACGAAATCGCCAAAGTTCCAGCAGACAAAGGCGTGCTCTTGCTGCCCATGACAGCCGGCAGCATCGTCATCGGTTACAACCTGCCAGACTTAACCGAACCACTGAAACTGCCACGGGATGTTTACGCAGATATCTTCGCCGGTAAAATTACCAACTGGAACGATCCCAAAATTGCAGCCGCCAACCCGACCGCTAAATTGCCAGACCAAGCCATCACCATCGTCCACCGTTCCGACGGTAGCGGTACCACCGCCGTCTTCACCAAACACCTGAGTGCCATCAGCCCCGACTGGAAAACGGCAGTAGGCGACGGCAAAACAGTACAGTGGCCCGTAGGCGTAGGCGCAAAAGGCAACGAAGGCGTCACAGCCCAAATTCTGCAAACAGTAGGCAGCCTCGGCTACATAGAATACGGCTATGCCAAAAACAACAATCTCAAATTTGCATCTTTGCAAAACAAAGCAGGCAGCTTTGTCGCACCTACCGACGAATCAGCTTCTCAAGCTTTAGCAACTGTGCCGATGCCGGAAAACCTGCGAGCATTTATCGAAGACCCCGAAGGCGCTCAATCCTATCCAATTGTCACCTACACTTGGATGCTCGTCCCCAAAACAGTTACTGACCCCAACAAAGCCAAAACCATCGAGGCAATGGTTGAATACGGCTTAACTGAAGGTCAAAAAGTGAGTTCCGAATTGGGCTACGTTCCTCTGCCCCAAAGCGTTAAAGAAAAAGTAGCCGCGGCCGCTGACGGCATCAGCCCAGATTACAAGATTGAGGTTGCCAAATAGTAATTGAAGGAAGAGGGAAGAAGGAAGAAGGAAGAAGGAAGACGGAAGACGGAAGACGGAAGACGGAAGAAAAAAAGAGAGATATTTCTGTAGGGGCGGGTTTTACCAGAAATATTTGTTGAAAAGTCAGGGGATTAATAAACCCGCCCCTCTTTGATTTTATTTATGGTCTTTCTGCTTCCTTCTAGCTTTTTCCGAAACAGGCTATTTTCCGCTACTATATATTTGGTTTTTTTTTCTATGATTTCAGATAATCACAGCGCTCAATCAGAGAGCCGATCGCGCTCTCAAGCAGAAAAATCCTTAGACCAAGGCTTTATCTGGCTGACTCGGATTTTGGGAATAGGAGTTGGTGTAATTTTGCTGGTAATCGCCCTCACCGTTGCTTACAGGGCTTTACCTGCGATTCAACAGTACGGTTTGGGCTTTCTGTTTAGCAGTAGCTGGAATCCGGTTAAAGAAGAGTACGGCGCGCTGCCGATGATTTACGGGACGATCGTCAGTTCGGCGATCGCGCTCCTAATTGCAGTACCATTAGGAGTAGGGACTGCCATCTTCTTGAGTGAAGATTTTTTGCCGCTGCCAGTGCGCACAGCTTTGGTTTTTTTAGTAGAACTTTTAGCAGCCATTCCCAGCGTAGTCTACGGTTTGTGGGGAATTGCTGTATTGATTCCCATTATTACCAGTCTCGGCAAGTTTCTCAACGGCACTTTCGGATGGCTGCCGATTTTTAGCACCCCGCCAGTGGGCCCGGGAATGTTACCCGCCGGAGTAATTTTGGGCATCATGACTTTGCCCATTATTACTGCTATTTCCCGCGACTCTTTGGCAAGTCTCCCGCCCGAATTGCGACAAGCATCTCTGGGTTTGGGAGCTACTCGCTGGACAACAATTTTTAGAGTGCTCGTACCGGCGGCTTTTTCCGGCATTGTCGGCGGAATTATGCTCGGGCTCGGTCGCGCCATGGGAGAAACAATGGCCGCAACTCTGTTAATTGGCAATTCCAATCAGTTAAGTGCTTCTGTGCTAGCTCCTGCAAATACTATTGCTTCTCTGATGGCAAATCAATTTGCCGAAGCTTCGGGATTGCAAGTTGCTGCTCTGATGTACACGGGGCTAATTCTATTTATTCTGACGCTGATTGTGAATATTTTGGCAGAGTGGATTGTTTCTCAAGTAAGAGCAAAGTACAACTAGAAGTTTGCCGCAATTTCCTACATAGTTTTAGTTTATGTCAAATAGCGTCTCCGACGAGAATCCTTTGGTATCGAAAACAGGCAGTTTGAAGAAGGTTAAAAACAGCCCGCAAGCGCTGTTTAATCAGGCAATGACTGTACTGGCTGGAGCTAGTCTTGCCATCACTCTGCTGCCTTTGTTTGCAGTGCTTTCCTACGTCACGGTACAAGGTTTCAATCGCCTGAATTTAGACTTGTTTACCAAGCTGCCGCCGCCGCCCGGACTGTCGGGAGGCGGGATTGCTAATGCAATTCTCGGTACGTTGATGACGGTGGGAATTGCTTCTTTAATTGCTGTTCCTTTTGGTGTATTGGCAGCAGTTTATTTGTCGGAGTTCAGCAGCGGCGAAGTAGCTCGCTGGGTACGCTTTGCTACTAATGTCCTCAGCGGCGTTCCTTCGATTATTGCCGGGGTATTTGCCTACGGTTTGTTCGTGGTAAATATGGGAGGTTTTTCGGCAATTGCAGGGGGCGCGGCGCTGGCGGTGCTGATGTTGCCCACGATTGTGCGGACTACTGACGAAGCTCTACAAATCGTCCCGCAAGATATTAGATGGGCGTCGGTTGGTGTGGGTGCTTCTAATTATCAGACAGTGTTGCAGGTGGTTTTGCCTGCGGCAATTCCGGCTATTCTAACGGGTGTGACGCTGGCAATTGCTCGCGCTGCTGGAGAAACGGCTCCTTTGATTTTCACGGCGCTGAATTCGCCTTTTTGGCCGGCAGGATTTGATAAGCCAACTCCGAGTCTTTCGGTTTTGGTGTACAACTTTGCAACGGTTCCTTTTAAGGCACAGAAAGAATTGGCTTGGGCTGCATCTTTGATTTTGGTGTGTATGGTGTTGCTGACGAGTATTCTTTCTCGCTGGGCTACTCACAAAAAAGTGTATTAAAGGGTGAGTTTTAAAAAGGCATTCATGCACTTATGGTGAAGGCCGAATGTAACCCAGGTGTTGAGTAAAATTTGAGAGGATTTTTACCTGTATGATGATGGATTTAGACAAGCAAACGGAAACAATTTTACGGACAGAAAATATCAATATTTTTTACGGCGCTTTTCACGCGGTTAAAAATGTTTGTATGGAGATTCCTAAAAATCGCATTACTGCTTTGATTGGGCCGTCTGGATGCGGTAAAAGTACAATTCTGCGATGTTTTAACCGCCTCAACGATTTAGTTAACGGTTTTCGTTTAGAGGGTAGAATTGATTACTACGGTCAAAATCTTTACGCTCCTGATATTGATGCTGTAGAGGTGCGCCGCAAGATTGGGATGGTATTCCAAAAGCCGAATCCTTTCCCGAAGTCGATTTATGACAATATTGCTTACGGTGCGAGGGTGAACAATTATAAGGGGGATATGGATGAGCTGGTGGAGAAGTCGCTCCGCCAAGCTTATTTGTGGGATGAGGTGAAGGATAAGTTGAAGCAAAGCGGTTTTTCTCTTTCGGGCGGCCAGCAGCAGCGTTTGTGTATTGCTAGGGCGATCGCGATTAATCCTGATGTAGTGTTAATGGATGAACCTTGCGCTTCTCTTGACCCGATTTCTACGATTAAGATTGAGGAGTTGATGCGGGAACTCAAGGAGAAGTATACGATTGTGATCGTTACTCACAATATGCAGCAGGCTTCTCGGGTTTCTGACCTGACTGCTTTTTTCAATGCTAAACTTTCTGACGATGGGAAGCGGTTTGGCTATCTTGTGGAGTGTGACAAGACTGAGGTAATTTTCCAAAGTCCGAAGGAAGAGTCTACTTTAGATTATGTGAGCGGCCGTTTTGGTTGAGTCCCCGACAGGTTGAAGCCTGTCGCTACACAAACTGTCGTCCCTCTATAAGAGACTAAAAACATTTTATTTTCTGAGTACGGTAGCGACAAAAAAAACTGCGTAAAACTTTTCTGAATTGAGAATCCCGCTTTCTTGGAGAAAGCGGGATTCTGGATTTTATGATTAAAAGCTCGATCGTACTTTTTGCAAATACAAGCCACTGATTTTTGTCAAGAAATGCTGAAGAGTTCACATATTCTTCATCCAATGCTTTAACAAGTTTTCTTTGACCATGTTTTGCCGCATAACTTCGAGCAAGTATTCCTGAGCTTGGTCTTGGCTTAAGCTTTTGACTTGTTCGCGCAGCACTTGAAGTTTGAACTGCTGTTCCATGCTGAGACTGGTTGTAGGCATATCCATAAGTCGCTCCTCCAGTTTGCTGAGATCGATGCGAGATTGATCGGGATGACGTTTCGCAGGATTTGTTGTGTCCCTACATTGTAAACTATCATAACATTCCCTTGACAATATGTCCAAAGTAGACATTTTGAGACTAATTTGTGTCGCAAAAGTACATCTAAGTGGGGGGAGCTCTATCATAAAAAGGCGTCAAGAGCGGGAAGCATAAGCCAAAGGAGATAGTTTGTATGGATGCAATGGAGTTTTTTCAAAGCAGTGCTGGGGAGTGGCGTTCTCAGCGCAGCACTCACCACCTCGCTTTCCGCCAAGCGGAGATTGGGGATTCAAATATTCAGGTAACGGCGCTGGCTGCGGATGACGCGCGAGTGGCCGAGATTTGCCAAATGCACGAAGTCGATCCGAGCCGGGCTGCTGGGGGGGCTTTTGTAACTTGGCACGGCTCGATGGCGTGGGATAAGGATGATGAGAATCACAAGGGATCTACGGTGTTCGCGATCGTCCCCGATCCTGAAAATCCCCGGCAGGGTTTGATGTTGCGGGAACGCGGCTATGCGGAAATTGTGCCGGTAGCTGGCCGTTTTGAGATGGACGACGAGGATGGGCTGTTGCTGATTACCGAATACGAGACGATGAGTTCGATCGAGCGTTTCTGGTTTGCTAATCCCAACGTGCGGATGCGGACGAGTACGGTAAAGCGCTTTGGCGGTTTCAGCACTTCGACTTTTTGTACCGAAATTCGGGTGGAACCAGACTCGGATGCAACATCAGAAGCCGCAGGAGATCAAGTGGCCGCCAGCGAGTTTTATTCGGCTCTGGGCTGGTAATTTAGTCATTAGTCATTAGTCATCGGTCATAACTTTGGCTTCGTTTCCAGACTCAGCCTGCGAATCCTGGGTCTCAGGCTCTGCCTCCGGTTAGATTAGACGAGGCAGAGCCTCTCAAGTGGCGTTCCCAGCCAGAGACTGGGAACCTAGGTGATTGCTAATTACTGACTGCTGACTTCTCCAAAGTCAACAAATGTTACAGATTGTTGCAAAAATTCAGGAAAATCAGATTTAGATTGCGGGAATCCCCTAATCTGTATGTTGGTTAGTTGTATCCGTTATGCTGGCAGCTCACGGTGTCAACTATTTCTGAAATTTGAGATAACGGAGATTTTAACGTGGCGCTACCTTTGATAAGCTACGCCCCCAAGAGCCAAAACCAGCGCGTTGCTGGTTTTGAAGTGGGGAGCGACGAGAAGCCCAGAGTTTTCACAACTGAAAATGTGCTCTCATCTGGAGACATGGAAAATTTGATTTGGGCTGGATATCGCCAGATTTACAGCGAACACCAAATCCTCAAGAGCAACCGCCAAAAGTCTTTGGAGTCGCAACTCAAGTTCGGCCAAATTACTGTGCGGGATTTTATTCGCGGTTTGGCGACTTCTTCTCCTTTCCTAGAGCGGAATTACCAAACTAACAGCAACTATCGGTTTGTTGAAATGTGCGTGCAGCGCATTTTGGGCCGGGACGTTTACAGCGAGCGCGAAAAGATTGCTTGGTCGATCGTGGTAGCCAATAAGGGGCCTCAAGGCTTTATTGACGAGTTGGTCAATAGCGATGAGTACCTGGAAAAGTTCGGCTACGATACAGTACCTTACCAGCAGCGCCGAATTTTGCCTCAGCGAGTTGGAGGGGACACTCCTTTCAACTTGAAGACGCCCCGCTACGGTGAGTACCACCGTTCGCAGCTTGGCTTCCCGCAAATCATCTGGCAAACAAGTGTCCGCCGTTTTGTTCCTCAAGAGCAGCAGCCCAAAGCTGGCGATCCGTCGAACTATTTGGGTATGGCGCGCAATATGCCCCTGCCTGCTACTCCGCCGCAGCGCGTGCCTCTAGCTAATATCAATATCGACACGATGGTTCCCCGTCGCCGGTAATTGATGCTGCCCTGATGCGATTATTTGTGTCGGGCGATCGACTGAATCGATCGGCTTTTAGGCTGAGAGAGTTTTGAGTCTTGAGTTTTGAGGTTTGAGTTTTTTGATAAACTTGGAATCCAAAACTTAGGACTCATAATTTTTTGTTATTAGGAAGAAGGAAGAAGGAAGAAGGAAGAAGGAAGAAGGAAGAAAAATAATTCGATTTTTTCTTATTGTCAACTATAAGTGCATAGGTGCATTTATGCAGCCGCAATATAACGAAGGTGCTGGAAAACCATTGCGTCGCCATGCTCAACAGCTTCGTACCAAAGCCTTATACAGGTACGGTGCGGCAACAGGGTTGGTGTTGTTGCCACTGCTGGTATACGCGGTAGCACCTTTTGCTCCTTTATTTTTGGTCGCGGCTCTTTTGATAGGGGCATTAATCGCCCTTCCGTTGATTGAGGACGGGAAAACGTTTTGGAAGTCGTCTCAGAGATTTGACCAAGGGGCTTGTGGTGAAGAAAAGACTCAGCAAGTTTTGGAGTCCCTAATCCAATCTGGATGGATAGCTGAGTACAATTTAAGATTGCCGCAAGTAGGCGATATCGATGTGTGGCTGCGATCGCCTAAAGGGGTCAATTTTATCCTTGATGTTAAGTCTCACTCAACCGAAGTTCTGTTGGATGGCGATGTGCTAAAGCGTCGATATTACGGGAAATTGAGAGATTTTGAGAAAGATTTTCTGGCACAGATTGCCAAAGAAGTTACGGCTATCAAACAAGCTAAGAAGTTAACCAAGGTCACTCCAGTAGTTGTATTTAGCGAGGCCAAGGTGAGTTTTAGCAACAAAAAGAAGATTAGGGGTGCTTACGTCATGGAACTGGGCAATCTGGTGTCAGGGTTGCAAGAACTCGATCGCACCTAGAGGAGTAGATAAAAGTGGGAGAAATGAGAACAACGCCTACATCGATATGTTGGACATCAACAAATTTGCACACAGCAGTACCATACCAGACTTGCACTAGCATCTAAGTGACACTTGTGCTATAAAAAACAGTTAAGGTAAAAACCATATCCTGGAGGGAATCTTGAACAATGCAGCCAAGGTAGATGCAATTCTCAACGCATGGTTCGACTACATTGATTTGGATGATTACAGTAACGCCAGGATTGAAGCAGCTAAGGTAAAACAGCGTGGGATCGGGCTAGTAGGCGATAGTGTATTAATTGAGCAAGCTATCTTTGAAGAGCTACAACAAAAAGTTAACCAAAATCAACAAGGTCAACAGGAACCAGTATGGGTTTTATCCTTTCCGCAAGTTTTAGATGTAGAAAGGGGAAAATCTTATCTTTGTCCTTTGTTTAACTTGGAAGTTACATCCATTCTCAAAGGAGAATACCGAGAAGAGGGATGGAAATTAGACGAGCTAAAACTAACAGAAGCAGGAGAGAACGTCACAACCTTCCTGGGACTGGATGAGAAAGAGCGAGAGGACTTGATTACCCAAGATGGGCTGCGACAATTTCTCGAAACAACCTTTAAACTTGAGTTTCAAACTTATGAAGAGTGGATGCAACAGGTGAGCTTACCTCGTCGCCAAATTCAACGGCGGCCGTACTTGTTTGAATTTCCAGGAGGCAGATTTTCAAAGAATCTTCAGCAAGATTTAAAAGAGATCGAGTCTGGTTCAAAAGACTGGTCAATAGGACATCCAGCTTATGAATATCTATTCGGTGTGCCTCAACTTCCAAAACACGAAGTCATTTACATGGGTGCTTTCCCAACCCATGCACCGACTAATTCACAATTAAAAGCACTCAAACACGCTCAAAGCGAACCTGTGACGGCTGTACAAGGTCCACCTGGTTCTGGTAAAACTACCCTCATCCTTCATCTTATCGCTCAACAGGTAGTCAATCGCGCACTCAGATTAATTGATGGAGAGGAGGATATCAATAATCTGACAGTTGTTAGCAGTACCAATAATAAAGCCGTTGACAATGTTATTGAAAAAATAGATGAATGGTTAAATAACGATCGTTTAGAACATAATTTTCTCTATCTCAAAGGAGGGAGTATAGAGAATATTCAAAAAGCAGGATGTGCGATCGAGCAGCTAAAAAAAGGAATTGAATACATTCAACAACATAGTTTTAACGAAACAGCTTTTAATCAAAACAAGCAGAAAATAAAACAGATCCAAGATGACATTTTATTAAATGAGTCGAATTATTTAGCAGCTCGCCATCAAAGAGCTTTAGATGAAGAACGACTGCCTCATCTTCGGGAAGAGATACAAACACTTCAACAGCATTTAGATGAGGTAATAGCTACTCAAAGCAATTTGCAGCAACGAGCGACAGATTTAGCAGAATACGAACAACTACCAATAGAAGCTTATCGAAAAATAGAATTGCGTTTTAGTAATGCGGAACGACAGATGCCAGAAGGAAGATTACCTTGGTGGACTCGTTTGTGGCGCTGGATAACTGGGAGAACAGAAAAACAGATTATAACTAAGGCAGTTTTAGCTTGCGAATCAGCGATTGAAAGTACATTCAATACTCCTTTCCCTGTAGAAAATCCCAAAAATCGCCGCGAATTTTTTCAAGAATTAGGGAGGGTTACGGACAAACTAGCACAAGCAAAAGACCTACAACACGTACAAGCAAGCTTGCCAACAATTGCTGAAGATATAGCCAACACAGAACAACAAAAAGATGAAGCGGATAGAGAGTTAACTTCGTTAGAAAGTAGCTTGGCAATTCCATTGGAAGATTTTTACGCTTCATTTCATGAAAAGTTTCACAATCAGCACCAAGAGCTATTTAAGATATCGCGGGAATTTCTAACTCAGCAAGCACTACAAGATAAGGACAATGTAAAAAAAGCTTTGAAGTTATATTTAGATTGTCTTTCTGGATATTCTAAGGCACCTAACAAGTTTAAAATAAACCAAGAGGAGTATTTTAAGGCCATAAGTTTGATATTTCCAGTCATCAGTTGTGGATTGTACTCAGTACGAAATATGCTACCACGTGTTTCTGAATGTGTCGATCGCACAATTATAGACGAAGCTGGAATGATTCCACTGCATCAGAGCTTTCCATTGCTGATACGATCGCGCAAGGCTATTATTGTCGGAGATCCTCTACAAATTGAGCCTGTAATTACTTTAAGCGATCGGAGACGCGATAACTACCGTCAAACAGCATTTATTGACAAAGGATTAACTGAAATTGATTACAATAGTTACAGTCCGGAAGAAGAATATAGCGCTACTACCTATCATCGCGCCGCCGGAGCAACTGGAGAAAATGGCAATACAGGTAATGGGATTTGTTTGATGGAGCATTACCGCTGCCAACCTAGTATTATTCAATATTGTAATGCTATTGCTGGCTATAACTTAGAGATAAAAACCGAACCAGTTGATTCTTTATTAGAGCGACATTTAATTGCTTACGATGTTGAGGGAAATATCCGCAATAATATTAATCTGGAAGAAGTTACTGCTGTATGTGAAATAATTCAGAATTTGGTTAATCAAGGTTACTCATTAGAAGACATCGGTGTAATTTCTGCCTTTCGCGCTCAAGCTAATGCTCTAGAGGAGTCTATAACTAAAAAATTCCCTCAATTCAAGAAAAAATCGGTGGGAACAATTCACAATTTTCAAGGTTCCGAGAAAAAAGTAATTATCCTGTCTACAAAAGTATGCCGCTCGCAGGATAATGTTCGTTGGATTAACAGGCGACCCAATCTTCTTAATGTTGCCGTATCGAGAGCCAAAGAACTATTTATTTTGGTGGGCAACCTTTACAGGCTAGAAAAAGCTGGAAGTTATACTCGCCAGCTTGTTGAACATATCCGAAAACTAGAAGATCGAGAACTAGGATATATTGTAGAGTATAAACCTCAGGCAGAAATTCCCCAGCAACAACCTGGAACCACTGTAATTGAAAATTGCAAGCATTTAAAAGTTATTAAAGAAGCTATCGATCGAGTTGAACGCGAATTGTTGATTGTTTCGCCTTGGATTCGGGGGGACGAACCAAAATGGTTTGTGACTGAGATTCTCTCAGTGTTGCAAAAAGGGGTTAAAGTTACGGTCATTTACGGAAACAAAAGCAGCGAAGACAATGATAATAATGATGCGCGAGCTGAAAAAGAGTTGAGAGATTTATTTACCCAGCATCCAGATACAGGTTCGCGTCTAATTCGCTTAGGTAAGGAACTACATATAGAAAGTAGGGGAACTAATGAAAGAACTTTGGTTTGCGACGATCGATTTGCTGTTATAGGAAGTTGGAATTGGCTTTCACACCCTTACCGAGAGCGGTGTAGAAGGTCATCATCAATCAATCCTAAAGTTCAATTCCGCCGCGAGACGAGCATACAATTTTATGACCCGTCTTCTATTGCAGATATAAAGAAAAGAATCATCGAATACTTACACAATAATTAGCCAACTTTACGCAAAAGAACAGACAACCCGAAAACCAAATTCTTTGTCAGTAATAGTTGGATTTTCGGAAAAACGAGATGCAGAACGACACAAATGAGGAAAACAGTCCCAAGAACCACCGCGTAAAATTCGATATTCCTCATTGCCACTATTTAGCCACGCACTACCATTTAATGGTGCGCTTTGATAGTTGTCGTGCCAATAATCGGCACACCATTCCCAAACATTACCGTGTATGTCGCACAGTCCAAAAGCATTAGCTGGAAAACTACCAACCTCAGTTGTTTGCTTGCGATCGACTGTATTCCTGCTCTGGTCTTGTTCACAAAAATTTGCCAAATTAGTTGTGATTGTTGCACCAAAGTGAAATGGGGTTGCTGTTCTAGCTCGACAAGCGTATTCCCATTCGGCTTCGCTTGGTAAACGATAAACCCGTTTTGTTTTCTGCGACAGTCGATCGCAAAACTCCTCAGCATCATACCAAGAAACCCGCTCAATCGGTCGATTATCCCCTTTAAAGCAGGATGGATCGGGGTCGAGGTCACGCTTGATTTTTGGTCGGGATGCGATCGCTCTCCACTGTGCCTGAGTGATGGGATACTTACCCATAAAGAAGGGTTTTACAGTAGTAACTAGAGGTCCGCGACGTTCATCCTCGCCAGATTCAGGTTCTTCTTGGGGCGCTCCCATTGTAAATTTACCACCTGGGATGGAAACCATTTCCAACTTAACTGCGTCGCCCAAAATTTCGACAAAGTATTGTGCCTGTTTGTGGCAAAGTTTAGTTTCTCGCCCTTGAGCATCCACAGTTACCACTTCAAACTCAAAATTTGTGGTGTTTGGAATTAATGATGTTAGCGGCTTCGCCGAGAAATTTGTTGCCAAATCATCGTTTGCTTGGGGGAGTTTCTCTGGTTCCCTAAAATGGGTTGGAAGATAAACATCTGTATCGCCATCCCAACTGCGACGATAAAGATAAGTTGGCAGTTGTTTTTTACCTAAGCTGCCAACTTGTTGCTTTACTTTCTTCGCAATTACTTCCATATTCGGAGGCCAAGATGCCAATGGCTCCTCTTCTAGTGCTTTTCTGACGGCTTGGGAGAAGTAACCTGTTTTTCCTTCAGCACTAACCGATGCTCTTTCTCCCTCTCTGGTAGCAAGCAACACAAACTGTTGAATATCTTCCCTGGGGCCACGACTGGAAAATTCTTTCCCCTTAAAGTTAGTTGGTCTTCCTTTCCACTCCGGAGCATAATAATTGGCACAGGCGTCAACAATACAAATATGATTGCGAATATTAAAGTCTGAAGCTAACAAAAGGAGCAAGGAATTTAAATCCAAGTTCCGCCAATTTAGCGATGTGGCATCAGCACAAAATAACCTGCGTTCTCGTTCGGAGGAAAGCAAACCATGTCCAGCCCAAAAAATATAGAGCAAATCTCCTTTTTGTTTACAAAATAAATTTTCTATTATATTGGATATATTTTGCTGGGTTGCTTCCTCTACTTTTAAATTTGATTGCTCAACTAAGTGATTATTTTCTTCTAACGATGACAAGCAAAGCCGGATATTCTCTTTCGGTACACCTCGCCTACACAGCCAGTCGGCGAACTTGAGAGCGTCATTCGCAGGACCACCGCCTTTGACATTCCAAGAAGTTTCTTGGTATTTTTCAATACCCACAACCAAGCCGTAAGTCCGCTCTGGTTTAGCAATTATCTCTGTCATGGCAGTCTGGGAATAATCGCTTTCCATGTTGCAGGATTTTCCCAGTAAGCGCTGTGCGATCGGGGAAACGGTTGTTTGCTATCTACCAACACATCCTGCACTTTATTCGGGAAGACATTAGCACCAACGTAACTAAGAAAATCCCGTAAATCGTATATATTCAGCCAAGCTGGGAAATGCTCTGGTAGCGGTTCACCAAATTCTAAACTGTGTAGCGCATTAATCTCATATAAAAATGGTGCTTGGGAACCAACTGTCAATAATAGCGCCACTTTCTCCAAGTGTTCTTTGACGAGCAAATCAACGCAAGCAATTCCTCCCAAGCTATGAGCTAGTAAGACTACTGGTGGTTCAGCTTGCTCAATAATTTCTCGGATAAATTGGCGAATTTTTTCTCCTCGACTCTGATAAAGCAAGATATCGCAAGGAAAGGGTGAAATTGCGTCTGTAATGCTGCCGCGCTTGCGCTTTATAGCCAACGTTGTTGGATGCGCTAGCAAAGAAAGAGCGTTCCACACCCAACCTCCCAATCCCAACTCCGCTTCTCCCAAAGCACAACTGAGCGTTTCTACCACTTTATCCCGCAAGTCAGCATTGGTGAGAATTGACGGATACTTCTCTTGTTGTTCGCAGTAAAACATTGCCTGAGCCACAATCGCTCTTGCTATAGCATCACAATACTCACTTAAGGAGTCCGATGCTTTTTGCAAAGCTTCATGATAGGCTTCGCTGCGAATAACTGCTAGTAGTGCTTCATCAAATATCAAAGCAATTCCTGCCTCAATCAAAAGCGCTTGCAGTTCGGCTGAAGGCTCAAATCTTTGCAACAGAGAGTTTAATTCATGACTCGGTTGTTCTGCAAAAAAACTAGCAGTACCTTCCTCACTCGGTTTAAGTGACAATAACTGTAATTCATAGAGGGGGTCACGGTATAGCTGTTCCCACAGCAAAATCTCCTTATCTTCTTCCTCCTCTTCCGACAGCGCTAGTGTCGCATCATACAAAGGTATAGATGCCCCTTGAGCATTTAACTTGGTTCCCAACATTTCGCCCCACAAACAAGGGACGACTTTGATATCGGGACGTTGGATACCAAGCTTTTTTTGAATTAGCGCAAAATTTTCCTCGTATTGAGTTGGTCGTACCCCTGTGCCATGTACAAATACAAGAGTTGTCATTGTTTTACAGATACTCAAAGGGATTCTATACCACTTTAGGGTTGCTTATCAAAAAAGTAAAGATTCTGCTCCCGTTATAGCAGCAGACAGAGGCAGATGAGGACAAAAATCGGATCGAGGCTCTGCAAGCGTCAGATGGCGACTTGTCATAACAGCTTTGGTGACTGCTATACCAATTATCAAATATTAGCCCGCAACCGCAATATTTTTAGCAGGGTGTTGAATTGATCGGGTAAAGGTGCGATCGCCTCTATTAATTCTCCGGTTACGGGATGCTGCAATGTCAGCCGCCATGCGTGGAGGGCTTGTCCGGTTAAATTGACGCCGATAGAACGGTTGGAACTGTACATCGGGTCGCCGACAATCGGATGTTTTATTTCGGCTGTATGCACGCGAATTTGATGGGTGCGGCCTGTTTCTAATTGATAGTGCATTAAGCAATAGTTGCCGATTCTTTCTTTGATTGTCCAGTGAGTAACTGCGGGGCGACCGCCTTTTTCTACTGGTACTACTGCCATTTTTTTGCGGTCTGTGGGATGCCGCCCGATAGGTAAGTCTATGGTGCCTGTTTCGGTGTTGGGAGCGCCGTAAACTATGCCTAAATATTCGCGGCGGGCGGTTTTGGCTTTGAGTTGGGCTTGCAGGTGTTGGTGGGCAATGTCGGTTTTGGCGATCGCGATCGCACCTGTTGTATCTTTGTCTAATCTGTGCACGATTCCCGGCCGCTGAACTCCGCCTATTTCTGCTAGAGGACAGTGGGCTAAGAGAGCGTTGACTAATGTACCGTCTGCGTGTCCGGCTGCTGGGTGGACGACTAATCCGGCTGGTTTGTTGATGATAATTAGGCTGTCGTCTTCGTAGAGGATGTCGAGGGGAATTGCTTCGGCCTGCAAGGAAGTGGGCTGGGCTTCGGGTAATGTGAGGTGGATGCGATCACCCGTTTTTACTGATATTTTTTTCGAGGTGCAGGTTTCGTCGTTGACTTTGACGTTGCCTTGTGATATGAGGCTTTGGATTCGAGATCGGGATAAGTCCGGTATCTGGTTTGACAGCCAAATATCTAACCGCTGATTGACATTACTGCGATCGAATTCCTCTGTATTTTCTACTGTGTAAATCTGTGCCGCAGTGTCTGTTTCTATCATTTACTTTTTACTATTTTTTGCCAAGTGTGTAAAGCAAATATCTTAATCATAACATCTGTGAGTTAGTTCGCGATCGCACGGGTGCGTCGAAACCGGATTGTTTCACAGCAATACTTCCTTTGGGTGCGCAGACTGGGTAAAAAACCCGGTTTCTTAGGTTGGACTGGTTAAGTCGTTTGAGTATAATTGTCAATTCTATCGACAATTGTCACAGTGGCCGCACCGCATAGATGTAGCTTCTTTGGTAAAGCCAAAAGCTTGCAGCAAAAACTGCCACCTGCACTCGCGATGTTTGAGATATTTTGCCATTTCTGCCGCTGCGGTAAAGTTTTGTTTTTCGCCTTTTTGCTGTGCGGATTTGTCGATCGCATAATTAAAAGGATCTTGCCATGTTAATTGTCCGCTGCTGTGCAAGATTGAAAGGGCGATCGCGCTTTCGGGAAATTCCCGGGAAACTGCTTCTATATCGCCTTTAACTGGCAGTTTTTTGGCTAATTGCTGAGCTTCTCGATATTGCGATCGCAATTTATCTTGAAAAAATTGTGCTCTTTGTTTATCTTCAGGATAAAGCAAACCCGTCGGTTCGCTAATCAATGTCAGGGCGATCGCCTGTTTGCCGTCGCGTCCGCCTCTACCAATTTCCTGAATGTATTCCGATAATAGCAAAGGTGCTTGAAAGTGAACCACCCACCGGACATCTGGCTTGTTAATTCCCATCCCGAATGCTGAGGTACAAGTCACAAATTTAAGGTCATTGTTCAGCCAAGCTTTTTCTATTTTTCGTCGTGATTCTGGACTTAAACCTGCATGATATGCTGCTGTTTCATAACCGGCTGCTTCCAACAAATCCGCCAAGCTTTCGCTATCTTTTCTAGTACGGACATAGACTAAACCTGCTTGTTTTGGTCGAGCTTTAATAAAATTTAATAACTGCTGCCTGCGTCCTCTCGGCGTCCAGACTGTTTGCACTTGCAGGTGCAGGTTAGAACGGTAGGGACTTAGCAGAAAGACTTCGGGTTTTTGCAGTTGCAAGACATTTTTGATTGTCTGCTGCGCGTCGGGGTTGGCGGTAGCAGTGAAAGCTGCGATCGCAATTTTACTGTTGGCTGGTTTAGCTTTCAACAAAGCCGATCGCACTGTTCCCAAACGGCGGTAAGCTGGTCGAAAAGTATCACCCCACTGCACTAAACAGTGAGCTTCATCTAATATTAAACCGTTGATTTGGATGTGCGGCTGACTGATAATTTCCCAAACAGGCTTACTGAGTAATGTTTCCGGAGACAGGTACAGCAATCTTAATTTGTTTTGTTGCAGCGATTGCATAGTTTGTCGGCGCTGCGCTGTTGGCAATTGACTGTGGAGGAGGGAAGCGGGCAGATTGCGATCGCGCAATTCTTGTACTTGATTTTCCATCAGTGCAACTAACGGCGAAACTACCAAAGTTAAGCCTGTTTGCAACAAAGCTGGCAGTTGAAAGCAGATTGATTTGCCACCACCTGTCGGCATAATTATTATTGTATCTTTTCCGGCTAATAAACTGCCGACGATTTCTCCTTGCGGCGGTCTAAAGTCGTCGTATCCCCAGATTTTTTGGAAGGCGGCGCGGGCTTGATTTAATGATGTTGGTTCTGGTTGGTATTGCATTTAATTTATCCCCAAATCAGACATAATGTGCGCAGTGCGCACCCTACATAATTAGATTTTGTGTAAGTCCTGATGTACCAAGAAACCGGATTGCTGGCTCCATAGTATGTAAATATTCAGCAGAATTAGTGTTAATTTAATAACAGTTAATAATTTTACTCTGATTTGAATTATGAACGCAAGCACGTTAAGCGAAGTTTTCAGCTATCGGCAAAAGACTTGTGACATTTTCGACACAGCGGGGGCGGTAGAGGCGATGCGCGAAGATGGTTTTGCGCTGATTCCCGGTGTGCTCAGCGCGTCGGAAATAGCGGCGGCGCGGGAAGCGCTCGATCGCCTGCAACCCTTCGGACTCGACGGTAGCAGTTGGAGTGAATTGAACCATCATTTTAAATGCGTTTTTAATCGCGACCGGCTGTGGCTTTCCTATGCAGATCGACCGGGTATAATTGAATTAGCCGAAGCATTAATGGGCAGCGATTGCCACATTATCGGCATGACTGCGTGGAAAAGTGAGCCTGGTTATGACGGTTGGCGCGTCCACGTCGATCGGGTGTTTGTACCCGTGCCCGAAAGCGTGTTTGCCGATCGCACTTTTCAACTGCCAGTATGGATTTGTACAGCCCATTTCTATCTCAGCGACATCGCTGAAGACCTCTGTCCTACCTACATTATTCCTGGCAGTCACAAATCTGGTCGACAACCCGATCGCGGGGAAGAAACTTGGAACGGACACTCCCCAGAACCAGTTTTATGCAAAGCAGGAGATGTGCTGTTTTTCCGCAGTGAAATTTGGCACTCCGGCGGCAAAAATACAACAGTCGATCGAAGTCGCTATATGCTGCAAGTGCATTATTCCCACCGCGACATAGCGCAGAAATTTTCGCCTTGGCCGTGGCAGTTCAATCCCGAAATTCTCGCTACCGCTACTGAACGGCAACTGCGGCTTTTAGGCAAACATCCTGAGTCAAATTACGGTTAAAATACATTGCTAATTTTGTTTGAGGCGCGAGTGATAATAGACGGGATATGTCATATTTATTTTAGATTTTGAGTTTTGGATTTGAGATTACGATCAATTCTAGAGACTGGTAAATCTCCGAATATCTGGAGCAATCCAAAATCCAAAATCTAAAATCTAAAATCGCCTAAGATTGACCGTCTCGGCGGCCGAGTTCGTAAACGCCGCCGCCAATACAGGCGATCGTACCCATAGATACCGCCCAACCAGTACCCAGCGACCATTCGACGCCCCAATTGCACAATCCGCCGACAATCAAAAAGGGCAGAATGCTTAACAGCGAAGCGTAAAAAGCATTTTGAGCTTCTCTGGCTTGGCGGGTTCTTTCAAACTCGGCTTCCGAGGTGTAGAGGGATCTTTCAGCAAAATTCATCCAGCGGTTGAGTTGCAGGATTACCCATTCTGTCAGGGGCGACAGGCCCCAATAGAGGGCCAAAGACCACAAAGACGCACCTGCGATCGCAGTTGCGTCTATGGCAAAACTAAAGGGAAAAATTTCAGTAAGCATTGCTTGATGTTGGTGATGAATTTGAGATTTCAGACGCCGTCCAAAATCCCCGAACTAACTATAGTGTCAAGCAAAAGCTCGATCGAATTCAACCGCATCAGGAATTCCGCAGGAAAATAATTTTCTGTTCCCCATAGCATTTAACCCGAAGCCTTGACACCGGCTCTGTATGCAGTAAGATACACGTTGGTCAACTGATTCGTTTGGCGGGTAGAGCTGACGAAGGCAATCTTGCAGCGAATTGGCCCGACAACCCACACCCGCAAATACATTCAACTTTCAGCCGTGAAAAAAATCGTGCAAGACTCTACAGGCCCGCTGACGGCAAAACGCTTTTTTCGTCCCAGACAGATGCTGCTGGTGGCACTTTCGATCGGCATTGTTTCGATCGGCCCTTATTTGCAGCAGCAGTTGGTAACAGCTCAGTCTGGCTTACCAAGCAGAGTAGCGACGGGTAATTTGTGGCAAGAAGCTTCTTTTCCCGTCGAAAATTTTGAAGCCTACAGTTCCGCCTTCGGCCCCCGCGGCGGCGATTTTCATTACGGTTTGGACTTAGCCGCCCCGGAAGGCAGCTATATCCGCAACTGGTGGGGCGGGCAAATTGTGGAAGTTTGGGAAGATGGCCGGTGCGGCACTGGTATGGTGGTGCGATCGGGAAATTGGGAACACATCTACTGTCACCTCAGAGGTCGGGTGGAAACAGCTAACGGCGGGCGTTATTATGTCGATCGCGAAGGCGGCCTGGTAATTTGGCAGGGTCAAACTGTGCCGGCCGGTGCGAGAATTGCCAGAGTTGGGATGACCGGCCGCACGACCGGCCCTCACCTGCACTGGGGATTGAAGTACGGCGGTCGCTGGGTAGACCCGGCTTTGGTACTCCGGGAAATGTACGCCCAACAATCTTAATTAGTCATTAGTTAGCAGTCATTAGTCATTAGTTAGCAGTCATTTTTGTTGGTTTGTAGTAAGGAATAAAGTCCTTATTTTTTCGATAATTAGGAATAAAGTCCTCACTACAAACTTGAATAACTAATGACTAATGACCAATGATTAATGACTCTTTATGTTGGGGCCAACTCTTTTTTGGTTAACTCGGTGTACCGAGCGACAATTTGGCGGAATTCGTCGCCGTCGATCGTTTCTTCATCCAACAGCGCTTCGACAAGTTTGTCTACCAAAGCGCGGTTTTCGCGGATAATCCGGCGAGCTTCTTCGTAGCAGTCAAAGGCAATTTCCCGGACTTGCCGATCGATCTTGATTGCCATTTCTTCGGAATACTCGGATCGTGAATTCCAGTTCTGACCCAAAAACACCTCATTGTTCGGACTTTCCAAAGCCACAGGCCCCAAATCCGACATTCCATAAAGCGTTACCATCTCCCTCGCCAGACTGCTAACTTTTCTGAGATCGCTGCTGGCACCGGTGTCTATTTCAGCATCGCCATAAATTTCTGCCTCCGCCGCCCGTCCCCCCAAAGCTACTTTAATTCGGTTTAACAGCAAAGCCCGACTCCTCAAACCTTCGCTGTCGAGCATTTCGTCGTCGAGCACGAAGCTAGTAAAGCCTTCGATGCCGCCGGAACGGGGAATAATCGTTACTTTTTCCACCGGGTCGGCATTTGTGAGCATGGTCGCGACTAGGGCGTGTCCGACTTCGTGGTATGCTGTCATCCACTTTTTCTTGCTGTCCAGCAGCGGGTTAAGCGTAAGCCCGATCGTGATCCGGTCGATCGCGTCGTGAACTTCTAAGTTAGTAATCGTGTCTTTGCGCCGCCGCGCTGTGAGAATAGCTGCTTCGTTGAGCAAGTTTGCCAAGTCAGCGCCGGAAAAGCCGGGAGTGCGGCGGGCGATCGTGTCTAGGGCAACTTCTGGGTCGAGTTTTTTGTTGCGCGCGTGAACTTGCAAAATCCCCAAACGCCCTTTGTAACTGGGCAAATCTACCGTTACTTGCCGATCGAACCTGCCGGGCCGCAGCAGGGCGGTATCGAGCACGTCGGGGCGGTTGGTAGCTGCAATCACAATCACGCCGCTGTTACCCTCAAAGCCGTCCATTTCTGTCAGCAACTGGTTGAGAGTCTGTTCGCGTTCGTCGTTGCCGCCGCCGATACCAGCGCCGCGCTGCCTTCCTACGGCGTCTATTTCGTCGATGAAGACGATGCAGGGGGAATTTTCTTTAGCTTTGCGGAACAAGTCGCGGACGCGCGAGGCGCCGACTCCGACAAACATTTCGACAAATTCGGAACCGGAGATACTGAAGAAGGGGACGGCTGCTTCGCCTGCGATGGCTTTTGCCAGCATTGTTTTGCCGGTTCCCGGAGGCCCGATTAACAGAACTCCTCTGGGAATTTTGGCGCCGATGGCGTTGAAGCGTTCGGGTTTTTTGAGGAAGGTTACGACTTCTTGAAGTTCTTCTTTAGCTTCTTCGATGCCTGCTACGTCGTCGAACATCACGCCGGTTTTGGCTTCCATTTGGAAACGGGCCCTGGATTTGCCGAAGTTCATGGCATTTCCTTGAGATTGGGTCGATCGGCGCAGGATTGCCATCAGCACTGCCAACACTGCAAAAATCACTAGCAAGTTTACTACTAAACTGACTGCGGCGGCGTTGTCGGCTGTTTGTTTGACTTCAAAGTCAATCTTTTTGGCGCGGATTTGCGAGTACAGTTCTCGGTTGTTGTAGTCGAATAGGGTAACTGATTGGGCCTGATCGCTTTTTTGATTTTTTAGCCTAACTTTGGCAGTTCTTTGAGTTTCGTCTACTTCGATTTTACTGACTTGCCCTTTTTCTATGTTGTCAATCAGTTGGCTGTAACTCATGGTGGTTGGGGTGCTCTCGGCAAAAACCGGGGCCGAGAGCAATATTCCTTGAGAAATCACCAAACTGCCCAGGATGCGCCACAGATTCCGTCCTGGAATTGATTTTTTAGGATTCTGGCTCGATTTGTCTTTGTTTACAGCTAGATGCCCCAGCCATGCGTGTTTCCAAGAATTTTTCATATTGCTTTGCCCAAGGTTGAAGACTGCCAAGATTGACCGCTTTTGGTTTGCTACCTTTATTTATGTTAACAAGAGGGCGGGTGTTGAATGGGTTTATCTCTCGCTGGCATCTTAAGAGGCACCTCAAGAGGGGGGGTTTTGAATCCAGGACTCCTCAAGAAACCGGGTTTTTTACGTAATCTGCGGGCTATAACCAAAGATTTTGTTCAAAAAACCCGGTTTCTGGGCTCCGTCCGTAAATCTAAAATCTAAAATCTAAAATCTAAAATCGATTGACAGTTGCCGATCGAACTTGCTATCTTATTCATAGTCGGAATGAGTACGCTTTAATCGAGCAGTTATTGTTTTTGAGTTTTATGGTAAAAATTGTCGGCATTGGCGGAAGTTTGCGGGCTGGCTCCTACAGCCAGTTAGCGTTGAAGGTGGCAGCAGAACGGGCGCAGGCCCTGGGCGCGGAAGTTGAAATATTGGATTTGCGATCGCTCAAGCTGCCCTTCTGCGACGGCGAGAATGATTATCTCGATTACCCGGATGTGGAAAAGCTGCGAAATGCGGTTAAGCAAGCCGACGGCTTGATTTTGGCAACGCCGGAGTATCACGGTAGCGTCAGCGGTGCTCTCAAGAATGCCCTGGATTTGATGAGTTTTGAGCATTTGGACGGGAAGGTTGCGGGTGCGATTAGCGTTTTGGGAGGGCAAGTTAACAGCAACGCACTCAACGATATGCGCGTGATTTTGAGATGGGTGCACGCTTGGGTAATTCCGGAACAAATTGCGATCGGACAAGCTTGGAAAGCTTTTAGTCCCGAGGGTAAATTGTTGGATGAAAAACTGTCTGAAAGGTTCGACGAATTTGCTCGGAGTTTAGTAGAAAATACGCGGAAATTGCGAGGAATTTCGTAATTGTATCTCATGACAAATGTAGTTTGGGACGCAACTGGCATAGTCTTTGGGTGCGTCCATCCCCCTAATTGATCAATTTGAAGAGGTTTTGTCTCTAGCAGAGTACCCTACAAGCTGTAAAGTTAACAGTCAACAGTTAACAGTCAACAGTCAACAGTCAACAGCCAACTGAGTTAAAATGGCATATCGATCATGTCTCCGAAAGGATGGGGTACGTCGATCGCCATTCTTCCAGGTTTGGACTCATATTTTTCTATCCACTTTTTGGCCAATTCCAAAGCTTCCTCCTCAGTCTTGGCATTTTGGACGGCGACGTGGCGGTTGCCGCGGCTATCCCAAACCTCGACGTAGAAGACTTTCTGGGATTGAATAATCCAACCTTTATAAGTGTCTGCTGGTTCCATAGTTAGAATCCTAAAATAATCGGGCGGGGAGTTCCACTGGCGAGCTAATTGTAAATATTGCCCTGCATAAAATGAATTTTACGGGGATTTCTATAGTATTTTTGGAAAAAAGTCAGTTTTACGGTTAACCTCATGACTAGACTCCGGAAGCAATTATTTAACTGGAGAAAATATCTCCAACCTTTGGCCGCGGCGATCGCGATCGCCCTAATCGCATCGCAGATGGCGGTATTGCCGGCATTGGCGACTGGCGTGTACGAAATGCCGGTGTTGTCGGCGGGCGATCGTACTTGGGTGTTCGACAAAGGCGACGTGCTCAGCCGCAGCAGCGAAAGCAATATCAGCAGCGTACTCGACAACCTGGAAAATAAAACAGGGAAACAAGTCAGGTTGGTCACCATCCACCGCTTAGACTACGGCGAAACGACTGCCACTTTCACCGACCAACTGTTTGAACAGTGGTTTCCCGCAAAAGAAGATCGGACTAATCAAATTTTACTCGTTCTCGACACTGTTACCAACAGCGCGGCAATTCGGACGGGGGAAGGAGTGAAATCCCTGCTAACCGATGAAATTGCCCAGAGTGTGGCTGGGGAAACCGTGCAAGTGCCGCTGCGGGAAGGCAATAAATACAACGAGGCATTTGCGGCTGCAAGTACGCGCATTGCAACTGTTTTGTCGGGCGAACCCGATCCGGGTCCTCCTGAAGTTGTTGACAACATTCAAGTTGAAGGCACGTTTAAAAAAGCTGAAGAAACAGACCAAGGCAATGCCACAGTTGTTGTGGTTGTGCTGTTGGTATTGGCGACAGTGATTCCGATGGTGACTTATTTCTGGTATCAAGGTTTTTCGTGATCGGTGCTGCTTGCATCCGATCGGTTGCCGTTTTGTCAAGAAAATATGGCAGGGCTGCACTAATCTTGAACGTATTCTCGATCGCTCAACAATGCAATTTCTGCCCGTACAAATTCCCGTCCCAGATAAGCCGCGTGATCCAACATTGTCACCGGACTGGGGCGGGTTTCTTCTAGGATTTTGACGCAAAGTTCTTTGGCGGTTCTGCCGGTAAAAAGTGTGGCCTGAGTGCGTTCTACTTTGCCGCGGGCGGGGATGGGTTTACCAGTTTCGGGATCGACGGCGAGGCCTCGATCGTCGATGATGTTGGTGAAATGTTTGGCACAAATTAAGCTGGTTTCGCGATCGAGATAGATGATGAAGTAGCCGCCGGGATCGAGGTCGAGGTGGCGTTTGGATAGCTTGTCATCAATTGCGGTGAGGTTTTCCAAGGTTTGACTCATGGTTGGTGAAAGAAAGTAGACAATAGCTGTGATTTGTTCTGCTATTTCTAGTTTAGTGGGCTGCGGGACAAGTTTGGGACATTGGTTGGTTGAATGCGGGAGAAAGTTTTGGGCGATCGACAATTCCTGCAATTTGCCGATCGCTCCTATGCTACAGTCGATCGGGCTCGACAGAGAAATTGATGAGTGAACTTAAGACGCGATCGCTGTTAAATCCCCAACTTTTTCAAGAAGTCCGGGATCGGGGTATTGTGTTTTTTTAGTCGTTGCTCACTTATCTCTGATGCAAAATCGGTTATTGTTGTATAGATAATTTGTTTTTATTAAAGCTAAGCAAAAATGAAATTTATAGATTTGTTTTCAGGGATTGGAGGTTTCAGACAAGGTTTTGAAAAAATAGGCTTTGAATGCGTTTTTTCCTGCGAAATTAACAGCAAATGCCGACAAGTTTACACGGAGAATTTCGGTGACGTTCCTTTTGGAGATATCAGTAAAATTAATCCCGTCGAGTTAGAAGACTTTGATGTTTTAGTCGCCGGGTTTCCGTGCCAACCTTTTAGCATCTGCGGCAAAAAGCTAGGTTTTGAAGATACTAGAGGTACGCTATTCTTTGATATTTGTAAAATTATAAAAATAAAGCAACCTCAAGTAATTGTTCTCGAAAATGTCAAACACTTAATCCATCACGACAATGGAAATACCTTAAAAGTAATTATTGCCAGTCTGGAAGATTTGGGATACAGCGTCAATTACAAAATGCTGAATGCGAAAGACTTTGGAATTGCTCAACATCGTGAAAGAATATTTATCATTGCAACTAAAGGTAAAGAATTTAATTTTTCTCGACTTAAAAGCAAGTTTCCTCCGCAACTCAGGGAATTTCTAGACGATACAGGGGATTTTGAAATATTGGACAAATCAGAGTATACTTTAATTGATTATCCGAGAAAGCAAGATTCGGGACTTGTATTTGTAGGTTACAGAAATAAAGGTACTTGGAAAACTGGCGTGAGGCCAAATACAGAACATTTATCGAGAGTTCACAGACAGCCTAATCGCATTTATTCGGTAGATGGAGTGCATCCGACAATTCCTTCGCAAGAAACATCGGGCAGGTTTTTTATCTACATTCCTGAGCAAGATATGGTGAGAAAGTTGACGCTGAAGGAATGTTACCGTCTTATGGGTTTTCCTGAAGATTTTAAGAGTTATCCGAGTGCGGGGGAAAGTTACAAGCAAATTGGCAATTCGGTTTGTGTACCGGTGGTAGAGGCGATCGCGCAAGAAATATTAAGTCAAAAATTATTGTCAAATAAGTCAACTGAACTACAGAAAAAAACTGAAGAATATATACAGATTATCCTTTTAAATTGCTGATATCAACTTGACGAAGATTCCCATACAATTCGAGACTGTCTTGCTAACAAAAGTGCAAGCTCATCAGCCCTTAGACGGTTATCTTCACGATAGGGCAAGCCTATAATACTCCCATGAGATGAAGAGTCACGTACTACATTTAGACCTAGTTCTCGAATTCCCCCTACATTAAGGCTAGCGACTCCTTCGCAGTTTCTCAATGCACTCAAAGATTGCTCTATAGCAATCCTAAATCATTATCAAGACTATGATATAGCAATCCTAAATCAGTTGCAAATTAATCGGGCTTCACTAATCATGATTAAGTTGGTATTAATTCAGTTTTTTCAACAAAAAAGTTA
>NZ_SRRZ01000067.1 GCF_013179805.1 Microcoleus asticus IPMA8
GGGTAAAAGGCAGGGCTTAACTGCTTATCAAGCTATTCAACAAGCCCTCTCTATTCATGGCTCCCTTTTTTCCCCTAGTTGAGCAATTACGGGGATTCAGTTAAATGTCGATTTAAGCGGTGTCGAAGGTCGCGGCATTACCGACTACAACGACTATCCCGTCCTACCAGGGGAAAAGGTCAACCGTTACCGCTTTATGAGTTTCTACCTCGAAGGCAGTACCAACAATTTTAACGACTTCTTTAGCTATGTGGTTGACCCCGAATGGCTTGCCAGCAATAGCGAAGAAGCCCGTGCTTTACGAGAAGCTAAAGGTAAGGCTAACAAGGCTTGGCGGGTACTGCACCGAGTAACTTATGTTGAGCGTCCTGCTTTGATGGGATTTGGTCGAGATGTTCGTCAACTTGCTGTTGCCGACTCAACCGATGAACTTACTCAACTACAAGCCAAAGTGGAAACACTGGAGAAGCAAAACGCGGAAATGCTGGTCAAACTTAACGCAATTCTCAATAAGTTGGATTCAAAGCCCTAATCTTTAGGTGCTGATGGGTGGAAAGACAAATTAATTAAACGTAAAATACGATCGCGCGTTAGAGCCCCGACTTCTTAAAAAAGTCGGGGCTCTGGGTATTTTGTCAATCTAGACTAAGCAAATTCTCGCAAAGCTGGAATTAAATACTGTGTCAAAGTAAAGGCATCTACTCCTAATTCTGTCCGTTCTTTGGCTGCCATGATTCCGGCTTGAGCGTGCCACCAAACTGCTGTTGCAGCAACTGATTCGGCGGGGGATTTGCGGGCGATCGCAGTTGCTAATAGTCCCCCTAACAAGCCTGTGAGAACATCGCCGCTGCCGCCTCTGGCGAGGGCTGGGGTGCTTTCGGGATTGAGGTAGGTGATGGTACGTGAAGCGCAGCTATCCCCTAGGGAATCGCCCTCATCCTTCCAACTTATGCAAACTCTGGCTCCTTTGAGCAATATCGTTGCACCGCAAAGCTGAGCTGCTGCTTGAGTTGCCGCAATTCGATCGTCGCCGGTTTCGTCGGCTAATTCGGGAAATAAACGCTTGAATTCGCCCGGGTGAGGCGTGATAATTGTCAGTGCTGAGCGTTCGGACAAAATCGGTACTGTGCCGAGTTGAGCGAGGATATTTAAACCGTCAGCATCTAACACGAGAGGTCGATCGCTCTCTAGTAAAGATTCTACAGCTATTGCCGCTTCCAATGTCAGACCAGGCCCTGCCGCGATCGCATCATAGAGGCCCAAATCAATTGCTACTGGCAACTCGCTAATTGCACCGCTTTGGGTTTCGGGACATCCTATAACTAATGCCTCTGGCAACTGACTGCTCAACATCGGTTTGATCGACTCAGGAACAGCGATTGACAGCATTCCGACACCGCTGGCTCTTGCTCCCAATGCAGACAAAATTGCGGCTCCGCTGTAGCGGCGGGAACCTGCAATAATTAGTAAGTGACCGTTGGTGTATTTGTGCGAAATTGGCGATCGGGGTAACGGCAAATGCTGAGTTGCAGATGCTTTTGTAATGCGTTGTACTGCTGGCGTTTCGCCCAATATTGCTGCAATATCTGCTGCGGGAATATCAAAATCAATTAATTCGGAACTGCCGATATATTCTAACGCTCTGTCTTGCAGAAATGCCATTTTCCACAAGCCCAAGCAGAATGTATGTTTTGCCCGGATTGCCATTCCCAAAAAATCTCCGGTATCTGTATGAATTCCCGACGGAATGTCTATACTAAAAATGGGTATATTTAAATTATTTATTTCATCAATAGCTGTGGCGGTAGCGTTATTAATTTCTCGTTCTAATCCAAATCCAAATAAACCATCTACAAGCAAATCGCAGTTTTTCAGCGGTTCAATTTTGTCAACAAATGGAATATTTAAACAGCGCGCATAATCAGCGTGATTTTTGGTTAGTTCTTTTAGTTTAGAAAACGGGCAGTAAATAACTACTTGGAACCCTTGAAAGTGCAATTCGCGGGCAACAACCAAAGCATCGCCGCCGTTGTGTCCCGGCCCAACCAATACGCCGATAACTGGCAATTGAGAATTGTCAATCTTTTTCCATTCTCCCCTCTTCCTTCTATCAGTTACATCCGTTATACAATCTGTTGCCGAACTTCCTTCCCCCTTCAAAAGCTCCTGAATGCGTCTAGCAATCAGTCCCGCGACTTTTTCCATTAAAGCTGCGACTGGCATTCCAGCAGCAAAAATTCTCGTTTCTATTTGCCGCATTTGGTCGGCGGTGACAACAAATTTTTGAATAGTCATATTAGTGTTAAAATTTCAGCTAACAGCAGCAGTGGCAAGTTGTAGTATCTTTGTGGTATAATAAATTAGCTCGATCGAACTAACTCACAGTAAAATAGCAATTTCTCTCCAACCATGAACAAGATTGTTGTAGGCCTCTCCGGCGGGGTCGATAGTTCCGCAGCAGCCGCAATTTTACACCATCAGGGATATGAAGTGGTGGGTTTAACGCTGTGGTTGATGAAGGGCAAAGGTCAGTGCTGCTCTGAGGGAATGGTCGATGCAGCTAAAATTTGCGAAGATTTGGGCGTACCCCACCACATTGTTGACAGCCGCGAGGTCTTTCAGGCAAGTATTGTCGATTATTTGGTGGAAGGTTACAGCGCAGGAATTACGCCTCTGCCTTGTTCGCAGTGCAATAAAACTGTGAAGTTCGGCCCGATGCTCAAGTATGCTCGCGAAGAACTCGGAATTGAAAAAATTGCTACAGGGCACTACGCTCGGATTACGTACGATGCTGGTACGGGTCGCTATCAGTTGCTGCGGGCGATCGACCCTGCGAAAGATCAGTCTTATTTCTTGTACGATCTAACACAGGATTTGCTGGCGGGTACGGAGTTTCCTTTGGGGGAAATTACCAAGACTGAAACTCGCAGAATTGCGGCGGAATTTGGCTTGAAAACTGCTGATAAGCCGGAAAGTCAGGATTTGTGCTTGGTGGAAAGTAACGGTTCGATGCGGGCTTTTCTGGACAAGTACATTGCGCCGCAAAAGGGTGACATTGTGGACAAGTCAGGGCGGGTGCTCGGACAGCACGACGGCGTGCACCACTACACCATCGGCCAGCGGAAGGGACTCGGGATTGCTGCACCGGAACCGCTGTACGTGATTGAACTCGATGCTGCTGGCAATCGGGTAATTGTGGGCGATCGGCAGTTGGCGGTAGAATCTGAATGTACTGTCCAGAAAGTGAATTGGGTTTCTGTGGCTGCGCCGACTGCTCCGATTCGGGCTCAGGTACAGATTCGGTATCGATCGCACCCCGTCCCCGCTACAATTGTTCCTGTGGAACCATCCCAAGCAGAGGAAAAAGCCAGCGGTACAAGAGTTAAGTTGATTTTTGACGAACCGCAGTTGAGCATTACCCCCGGACAAGCCGCTGTTTGGTATGACGGAGACGTGCTCTTGGGCGGCGGCATCATCGAAAGAAACCAACTCCCAAATTAAGGCAAGGGGCGGGCTAGAAGCCCACCCCACAAGAAACCACCCACAAAAAAACTCACTCTTCGCTTCACAGGCATCTTGCCTGTTTGTGAGCCCCACCCACAAAAAAACTCACTCTTCGCTTCACAGGCATCTTGCCTGTTCCAAAAGGAAATTTATTTTTCATTTCACAGGGGTACATTTACCTAACTTTCTTTTCCAAGCGCAACACATTTCCCCTAGCATTAGTGCGGTAAACCCAAGTTTTGCTGCCATCAGAAACCACAACCCGCCAACCTTCGACAATCATTTGACCGCAAATTTCATCAGCTTTTGCGAGTCCTAAACAAGTATTTGGCCAACTTTGTCTGCTCGATTCAGTTACTTTCAACTTGTCAGCAGCAATGCCAGTGGAGCGCGACAAGTTTTGGCGAACTGCTGCTGCTACGGTTGCGGGCAATTGGTTCGGGGGATTTGGGCGCGTACTCTCGGCCAAATTGCCCGGTTCGGAAATTAGACTATTGAGTGCAAATACCGAATAGCTGATTTTTTGGGGCATCGCGGCAGCGGAAAATTGCTGCGCGATTTGCTGTGGTTGGCTTTCCAACTGGCTGAGGGAATGTTTGAGAGCGCCCGCGTTAGCTGCTGCGGTTTGTCTTAGCGCCGGATACATTTCCCAGGCAAGAATTCCTGTTAGCACCAAAGCCAATATTAAAGGATTGGGCTGCTTTTGGTCTCGGTTTTGATTGTTTTGAGAGTTATTTTTGGAGATTCGTTTCATCATATGCCTTCTGCCTCACTTTACACAATGCGCGATCGCTCCTGAACACTCAACTGCAGATACTGATTGAGACACTGTTGGTGGTGCTGTTGGTTCCTTTGTGCAGAACCGACTTGACTGCTGGTGCGGCGCAAGTATTTTCTACTCGCTGCGGGCACTTGTGTTTCAGGAAACTTGCACTACCCAGTTATTACTTAATTTTTACCCTTAGTCTGGGGGTATTAAGAAAAATTTATGCTTAAGTAAATATTCTTAAAAGCATCTAATTCTGCCCAACAATTTCAGTACAAATAACTATTCATCGTTCCAAAACTGCTAAAGGTGTTTTAGACTGTGGGAGGCGAGCTGAGCCAAGGATATCACAGGGATGCCGCAAAATTTGTTGCAACAGGACTAAAACGCATTAGAAATTAAATCAGCTATCGCTGATTAATTGTATTAGCATTGTGGTTTTTTAGAGCGATCGTCCCCGAAACTACTTTAGTAGCGATCGCTACTTTTTTAGTACAATCTTGTTGAAATCTATCGACTATGAACAGAAAATCCCTGGGCATCCATTTAATGAATAGGCTGAGCTATCCTCAAAACTTTACCTTAATCGGTTTCATATTTGCAATACCGTTAACCTTGGTCATGTACTTGCTGATTTCGGAAATTAACAGCAGGGTTGATTTTTCCCCAAAAGAAATCTACGGAAATCAATACCTGCGCTGGCTGCGCAAGTGGAGGGAATACATACCGAAACTTCAACTCTTAAATTATCAGCCTTTAAATACAAATTTAAGCCTGCCAGATACGAGAGCTGATTTAGAAGCTAAGGTGGACGCGAACTTTCAATCCCTGGTTAATACCGAGATCCAGCTCGGCAACCTATTAATTTGTATTCAAAAGTTTATTAAACTTTATCAAGATTGGCAAAACTTCAAACTTCGCCACAGTCAGTGGATTTTAGAAAATTAAAATTTTGTATATCAACCATTTGCTGGCGACATTGATAGACTGAGCGATCGCGCCTGCGATACTTCCAATCTGATTTCCGATCCAGATTTGGATACCTATTATTTGATGAATGCTACTTTGCTGAATCTTCCAGAGATGGAAAAAATCTTATCAGAGATTAGGCTAATTTCTCAAAAAATTAGCCTGCATTCCGATGCCACATCAGAAGAAAGAGCGCAACTAATTACTCTTTCGAGCAGACGGTTCTGTCGAGCGATTTGATACGGTCGATTTGGGTTTCCCGATCGGGCTGGATGCAGATATTGCTGAATTTGTTGCTGAAAAAATTGTGCCGTTACATTCAGGAGATGTGGTAGTGCTGTACACTGACGGGATTACGGAAGCTGAAAATATTGATAAAGTGCTTTATGCTTTAGATAAGTTAATTGAGGTAATAGAGATTAATTGGCAGCGTTCCGCTGCCGGAATCAGGCACGCTGTAATTAAGGACGTGCGATCGCACATCGGCGAACAAAAAGTTTTTGATGACTTCACATTGCTGGTACTCAAACAAAATAGTTAATCAAATCTCTCTTCTCAAGCTTAAAATATATACAGTAATGTTTCTCTTCTCAAACTTTACCTCTCACATCGATATGATTCAGACTTTCGGCGATTTCATCGAGCAGTCAGCTAGCCAAGAATACTTAATAATTGGCTTTTCTCCGAGTTCGATCCCCCTGAAGCAGCGGTGGCGGAACAACGGTTTGTCGGCGGATTTTCTGGCTGACTACTTGACGACTTTTTTTCCGGGAAACGAAGACGACCCCTCGACAATTGAAAGACAAGCTGAAATGAAAAGCGCTGTTAGCTACATTGCTAACGAGTTATTAGAAAATGCTATGAAGTTTAATGATGAAACCTCGGAGTACCCGATCGACATTAAACTGCAATTAGAGAGCGACAGAGTGATTTTCTCAGTTGCTAACAGTATCTCTCCGCAAGCTGTGGAAAAGTTTCAGGCTTACATTCAGCAGTTGCTGGCCTCCGAGCCGAGCGAGCTTTACATTCAACAGTTGGAAAAAAATGCTGCTGACGAAAAATGTATCGATTCTGGATTGGGTTTGTTGACCATGCTCACCGATTATACCGCCAAAATCGGCTGGAAATTCCAGACCGTGCAAAAAGACCCAGAAGTAATTGCGGTGACAACTATGGTGCAATTAACAGTATAAGCAACGCTGCCGATCGATAATATCTAAGGAAATTTTTTTTGCGACAATGGAAATTAAGACAGAAGATTACCGGATCTGTTACGATCCAGCAACGGCAACCGTGAGTTTTTTTGGCTCTCTCAGGCTGAGGGGGCCTGCGGAGTACGCACCGATAATGCAGTTTCTGGGCAAGGCAGCCGACTTGGAACAGACGAAAATAACCTTCAATTTGCAGCAGTTAGAAATTTTGAACAGTGCTGGCATCAATATGCTGTCGAAGTTTATTATCGAGGTGCGACAAAAAGCTCGGGTACAAATGGCAGTACAAGGTTCTCAACGCATAGCTTGGCAAAATAAATCTTTGAAGAATTTCCAACGCCTGATGCCTGGTTTGCAGTTGGAATTAGTATAGACACACGATTACTTTTAGGGTACGGTCTGTTGAGTAATTTTCTGTTAGTCGAGGCGCAAATTCTCGGGTTATGCTGGAAGAAGAACCATCTAGAGAACACCTACTTTTAGAGATAGAAAGATTGCGCCAGCAAGTGGAAGACTTGAAGGAGGAAAAAGCGGATCTGGAAATCTTGCTGGAAACTACTGCTCAACATTCCGATACGATTGAAACAGAGTTGCGCTATCGGGCATTGGAGGCGGTGCGGGAAGGCGAAATCAAGCTGGCTCAATTTCTGGAAGCGATTCCGATAGGCGTGGCCGTCCTCGATGCTCAAGGCAGACCTTACTACGTCAATCACGCCGGACAGCAGTTATTCGGTAAAGGGGTTTTGCCGTTAAATGCAGTTGAGGATTTGTCAGAAAGTTATCAGATTTATATCGCGGGAACTGATACTATTTACCCTTACGAGAATTTGCCGATCGTCCGAGCTTTGAGGGGCGAAAGCGCGACATCTGACGATCTGGAAATTCATCGACCCGACAAGAAAGTTCCCGTTGAGATTTGGGGAACGCCAATTTTTGATGAGGGTGGCAAAGTTGCTTTTGCGATCGCAGTTTTTCAAGATGTCACTGAACGCAAACAAGCTGAAGCCGATCGCCAAAAAAATATTAAGAAACTATCTGAAGTCAATCAAACTTTGGGAAAATCCCTGGATGCCGAATCAGAATTAACTGATGCCTACGGGCGATTTGTGCCACATCAATTTCTAAATTTGTTGGGATATGACACTATTATAGAAGTCCATTTAGGCGACCAAGTGCAGCAGGAAATGTCGGTACTGTTTGCGGATATTCGCGACTTCACGGCGCTTTCGGAAACTATGACGCCGGAAGAAAATTTTAAATTTATCAATGCTTACCTTTCGCGGATGGAGCCTGCCATTACTAGCAATAACGGGTTTATTGACAAATACATCGGCGATGCAATTATGGCTCTGTTTAGCGACTGTGCAGATGATGCAGTTAAAGCGGGTATTGCGATGCTAAATATTCTAACTACTTACAACGAACACCGTCAAAAAGTCGGCTACATCCCAATTCAAATTGGCATTGGCATCAATTCTGGCTCTTTGATGCTGGGGACAGTCGGGGGTAAAAGCCGAATGGACAGCACTGTGATTAGCGATGCTGTTAATTTGGCATCTCGCATTGAAGGATTGACCAAAGATTACGGCGTACCTCTGTTAATTTCTCAGCAGACTTTGGAACGGTTGCGAAATCCGGCTGATTATGCTATTCGGATTGTGGATAAAGTACAGGTAAAAGGAAAATCTCAATATGTCGTAGTCTATGAGGTATTTGATGCCGATCCGCCAGAAATTAGGTCGGCTAAGCTAGCAAATTTGCCCGTATATACTGAAGCTATGTTACTGTGCGATCGCAAGGAATTCCGGGAAGCGGGAAAATTGTTTGAAGAGTGTTTGCGGAAAAATCCCAGCGATCCGGTAGCTCGTATTTACCTGAAACGCTGTCGGGATTGGCGATCGCTCCTCAAAGGAATTTAAAGCAAGTTATTAGTCATTAGTCGTTAGTCAACACCTCGGAGAGTTTTTGATTACCAACCGTAGAATGACGGTTTCAAGGCGATCGGTATCAGGGCAACCCTTGCCGAGGCACAGGATATGGAAAAACCAAGAGTTTCAGCTTAGGAACTCAAAATGCCAGCGGAGGCGATCGCACTGGCGACTTCAGAAATCCGGTTTCCGACTATATTGCTCGTTAATAAACCTAGGAGCTTTGCTAAAAACCAAGTTTCTAGCCCACCCACGAGTACACCATGAAACTCTCCGGAGTGTTGTGATAATATTATGAGTAATTTGGAGTGTCAAAAAAAGACCATGAGAATCAACAAGCAGCAGCCTAGAATATCTATAAAACCTTCAGTGATTAAAGCTATAGCTCTGTTCTGTCTGTGCTGCTTGTTAACTGCAAGCTGCGGACAGAGGGCCAATCGATCGGTGAATGCGAGCGGCGAAAATGTTAATAACCGCGTTACTATTGGCACAACTTTGAAATTGCGGACGATCGACCCTGCGGACGCTTACGAAATTATATCGGGGCAACTGCTGCAAAATTTGGGCGATACTCTCTACACTTACAAGTCGGGAACTACTGAGTTAATTCCCCACTTAGCGACAGCACTTCCAAAAGTTAGCCAAGACGGGTTGACATATACAATCCCCTTGCGTCAAGGCGTTATTTTTCACGACGACACACCGTTTAACGCCGCAGCAATGGAATTTTCCTTGCAGCGGTTTATCAAAAATGCCGGCCGTCCTGCTTTCTTGTTGAGCGATGCAGTAGAATCTGTGAAAGCGACGGGCGAATACGAATTAACTTTTCAACTCAAAAAGCCTTTTGCTGCTTTTCCTTCCCTGTTGACATTTGCCGGTATTTGTGCAGTTTCTCCAAAAGCCTACGAGATTGGGGAGGGTAAATTTAAACCCGATACGTTTGTAGGAACTGGACGCTACAAGTTGGCGAAGTACGGCAGCGATTCTCTCAAGTTTGACGTGTTTGACAAATATTGGGGAGAAAAACCAGTTAATCAAGGAATTGACCTTTTGCTGCTTTCTAGTTCGTCAAATTTGTTCAATAGTTTTCGGACTGGTGGAGTCGATGTGGCTTATTTGTCTATGGATGCAGACCAAGTTCGCAGCTTGGACGAGGGAGCAAAACAAGGCAAATGGCAGGAAATCGCCGGGGAAAGCAGTACGGTTAGTTACATGACGCTGAATACCAAATCTCAACCGCTGGACAAGTTAGAAGTGAGACAGGCGATCGCCGCAGCGATGGATCGCCCGCTGATTAACGATCGCGTACTGCGGGGACAAGCACAACCGCTTTACAGTTTGATTCCCACAACCTTCGACGTTCAAAAACCGATTTTTAAAGAACTGTACGGCGATGCTAACACTACAAAGGCTAAGGAACTTTTAACGAAAGCGGGATACTCGGCCGCCAATCCTTTTGTTCTGCAAATTTGGTATCCTTCAGCTTCCACAAAACGAGCTTTAGTGGCGAGTACGATCGAGGCGCAAGCTAAATTAAAAATGGACGGGATGATGCAGGTTGAAATTAACAGCGTTGAATCTCCGACTTTGTTTCAAAATATAGAGAAGGGGATTTATCCTGCCGTTTTAGTTGATTGGTATGCCGACTTTTTCGACGCCGACAATTATATTCAGCCGTTTTTGGATTGTGCCACCGGTTCGGCCGCCGGGGGCTGTGAAAAGGGTGCTAGTCAAGGTCAGGGTTCGTTTTATTATAGCGAGCGGGTAAATCAACTGATCGACAAGCAACGAAAAGAACCAAACCCTCAAACCCGCAAAGCCCTCTTTGCCGAAATTCAAGATATACTGGGTCAAGATGTACCTTTTATCCCTCTTTGGCAGGATAAGGACTATACCTTTGCTCAGAAAAATATTACCGGCGTCCGTTTAGAACCGACACAATCTTTTCCTTTTTGGTTCCTGAAAAAGCAATAATTCTTTACAAGAATTTGCAGGAGTTGAAACGTCAATTATTATTGCATATTTTCTGCACAACAGGGTGATGATTGTCACAGTTTATGAAAGAGACCCATCACCCAACCCTCTCAAATAATGTGGGATATTATTAAAGAGAGATATTGCTGAGGGTAAGTATATGAAACTTGGAATTTTAACAACAACAGGGCTACTGATTGCGATCGGTTTGGCATCTGGAGCAAAAGCAGAAAACGTATCACAAGTCAAGCAACTATTAGAAACTAAAAAATGTAGCAAATGTGACTTGACAGGATCGCAACTTGCTGGTATTGATCTGAGCGGAGCAGATTTGAGCGGTGCGAATCTGCGGGGTGCAAATTTGAACGGTGCAAATTTGAACGAAGCCAAATTGAACGAAGCAAATCTGAAAAAAGCTAAATTGCAAGGTGCGAGTTTAATTGGGGCTAAATTGCACGGTGCCAATTTGGAGGGTGCTGATTTGAGCCGCGCTAATCTGAGTCTGGCGGGTTTAGTGATTGCCAGTTTGAAAAATACCAACCTCACCAGCGCTAATTTAATCGGTGCTAATTTAGAAAGCGCAGATTTGGCGGGTGCGAACCTGAGAAATGCTCGCCAGTCCGTTGCGAATTTAGCTGATATCAGCCTCAGAGGTGGCAGTGTATCGGGAATAGACGTACAGGGAGTCAACTTGCGGGATGCAAATTTGACCAATGCAAATTTGACCAATGCAAATTTGAACGGTTCCGACTTGACCGGTGCTAATTTAAAGAATGCCAATATGGCAAATGTAGATTTGAAAAACGCTTCTCTGCCGTAGGACGATCGCCAATTGCTATATCAAACTCTGGTGCTTAAAAAGCTTAATATAATAATGTAGGGGCAATTCTGAAATTGCCCCTACATTTTTTTTATTTGTAGGATTTATCTCGTTTCCGGTCGCTGCGCGGATCGTTGTTCGGTGCGAGAAGCTTTTCGCTGGCATCTGCGATTGCTTCATATTTTGATGTCGGCTCAATCTTCTTCCTGAGTATCTTGGGCGAAGCGGATAATGTCATCATCGCCGAGGTATTCGCCATTTTGGATTTCAATCATCACCAGGGGAATAACGCCTGGATTTTCTACGCGGTGAGCAGTATTCATGGGAACGTAGGTTGACTGTTTCTGCATGAGAATCGTCTCTTTGTCGTCGCAGATAACTTTAGCGGTACCGGAGACGACAACCCAGTGCTCGCTGCGGTGATAGTGCATTTGGGTGCTGATGTGGTGTCCCGGTTTGACTTCAATGCGATTGATCTTGTAACGATCGCCCGCGTCTATCACTGTAACTTTGCCCCAAAACCGGGTTTGTGTGCGATCGTCAATTTTTTCGATTGTGTCCACTGTTTCCACCATCCTGTTTATCTCGCTAACGGTGTCTGCCAAAATAGCTGTAGTTAAAAGTATATCAGGGATAGGGTAAGCGGGTAAGTGCGATCGGGCGATCGATTTAAACATTACTAAATTAGCCGCCATTCACGAGCATCAATAAATTGAGACAAATGCCCCACATTTGTTGTAGCAATTACCACCTGATTTCCTTCACTTCCCTCCAATATTGCTTGAGCCGCCAAAATCACATCCCCGTCAAGTGCATTGGCTTCTGCGGTTGGTCTTCCTCTCATTCTCGCTTGCGCCCACAATTGAGCGGCCAAAAGCATTACTTCTGTAGTCAAAGGACGGTATGTAAGGACCTTCTTGAATAGGTCAAGTTTTCTGATACCTCTCTCTTTTCCCGCTCGAATCAATTCTCGCCGCACCTCATAGTCAGCAATTTCAGGCAGGATTACCATTTCGCCATTTTGTAGTAAGGAGTCTAGCCAAAGTTGGCATTCCAAATAAGGAGGTTTGGCTTGAGGGTTTGTTACCATCCCTAATGGGCCAGAATCCAAAATAATTATTCTGCTCATTGAAACAAGGGTCGATTAGACATCCGATCTTCATTTATCACTTGTTCTAGATATTCCGCAGTTTCTTTTTGGTCTTGTTCGTCATCCTCTTCTCGCCACGACCGCAATAATTCAATTGCACCTTGATTTCTTTGTATCCGTTCCTCCAGCGACAGTTTAGTAATGTCTATTTTCTCAGATGTCTGGGGAGGCTCGGACAATACGGGCTTTACTGTCACCGTTTCCATAAATAAGCGCATCATCTGAAGTAAATTCGGCCAATATTCTCTGGGAGTTTGCTGAATTACGCCCAGAAATTCTGCGATCGGCTGGCTTAAGGGGCGATCGCTCTCTTTGTCTTCAACCGTAGGAGTTTCGGGCGCGGATTTTACTGTCCCTTGGCTTTCGCTGCTTAAAACTTGTTCTGACATAATTACTTTCCTTCTTTCTCTCATTTACTCATATTATAAATAAAAGGCGGGCGATCGCCCGCCGCACTTTTTACCTGCTCAAAACACCATCAGGAATCCCCAAAATATCCTCAATGCGAGGCATATCTTCTAAAGCAATCACTCGCCCTTCATCTTCAAAACCAGCAATTTGATCGAAATTCAAATACCGATACAAATCACTAGCAAAAGGATCGATTCTTTTGGACACAATGTCGTTGTATTCTTGGACTGTGGGAATTCTACCTAACAGCGAACAAACGGCAGCCAATTCCGCCGAGCCGAGATAAACTTGGGCATCTTTGCCCATGCGGTTGTTAAAGTTGCGAGTAGAAGTTGAAAACACCGTTGTCGCATCTTTAACCCGCGCTTGATTTCCCATACAAAGACTGCATCCGGGCATTTCTGTGCGAGCTCCAGCAGCTCCAAAAATGCTGTAATAACCTTCTTCTTTGAGTTGCTGTTCGTCCATCCGAGTTGGCGGACAAATCCACAGGCGAGTTTTCACTTCCCCTGCACCTTCCAACACCTTCGCTGTGGCGCGGTAGTGACCGATATTTGTCATGCAAGAACCGACAAATACTTCGTCAACCCGATCGCCCGCAACCTCACTCAACAACTTAACATTATCCGGGTCGTTGGGAGCAGCCACAATTGGCTCTTTAATCTCGTTCAGATCGATTTCGATGATTTCCACGTACTCCGCATCAGCATCAGCCTCCAGCAGTACCGGATTTGCCAGCCATTCCTCCATCTTCGCTACCCGGCGCATCATCGTCCGCGCATCTTGATAGCCCCGCGCCACCATGTTTTTCAGCAGCGCGACGTTGGAACGAATGTACTCAGAAACAGTCTCCACGCTCAATTTAATCGTGCATCCGGCGCAAGAACGCTCGGCCGTCGCATCGGTCAATTCAAAAGCCTGCTCGACCTTCAAATTCGGCAAACCTTCAATCTCCATAATCCGCCCAGAAAAGATGTTTTTCTTGTTCTGTTTCTCGACGGTTAGCAAACCTTTTTGAATTGCCACATAGGGAATTGCATTCACAACATCCCTGAGCGTTACTCCCGGCTGCAATTCACCTTTAAACCGCACTAATACCGATTCCGGCATATCCAAAGGCATGACGCCCAAAGCAGCAGCAAAAGCCACCAATCCCGAACCCGCAGGAAAGGAAATTCCCAAAGGAAAACGAGTGTGAGAATCGCCCCCAGTTCCCACTGTATCCGGCAATAACATTCGGTTCAGCCAAGAGTGAATAATGCCGTCTCCGGGGCGCAAAGCTATGCCGGCGCGCTCTGCCATGAAATCGGGCAATTCGTGGTGAGTTTTGACATCAACTGGTTTCGGATAAGCGGCGGTGTGGCAGAAACTTTGAATTACAAAATCGGCGCTAAATCCCAAACAAGCAAGTTCTTTCAATTCGTCCCGAGTCATCGGCCCGGTGGTATCTTGCGAGCCGACTGTTGTCATGGCTGGTTCACAAGATGTACCGGGACGAACGCCGGACAAACCGCAAGCTTTGCCTACCATTTTTTGTGCTAAAGTGAAGCCTTTGCCGGTATCGGTGGGAATAGTCGGGCGGGTGAAAATAGTGCTGGGTTCTAGTCCTAAAGCTGCGCGGGTTTTGTCAGTTAAAGTGCGTCCAATTAATAGCGGAATTCGGCCGCCGGCGCGAACTTCGTCTAGAATTGTGTCGGGTTTGAGGGTGAAGGTGGAAATGATTTCTCCGGCTTCGTTGGTGATTTCGCCTTTGTAGGGATGGATGGTAATTACCATTCCTGTTTCCATTTTGGAGACATCGCATTCGATCGGCAAAGCGCCGGAATCTTCAGCGGTATTGAAGAAAATCGGGGCGATCGCACTTCCCAGAATATAACCGCCGCTGCGCTTGTTCGGCACAAACGGAATATCATTGCCAATGTGCCACAGCACCGAATTAATCGCCGATTTCCGCGAGGAACCGGTGCCGACAACATCGCCGACGTAGGCTACGGGATGGCCTTTTTGCTTCAACTCTGCGATCGTTTGCAGAGCTCCTGGTATCTTACTTTCCAGCATCACCAAAGCGTGCAGGGGAATGTCGGGCCGGGTGGTAGCATGAGGTGCTGGCGACAAGTCGTCAGTATTCGTTTCTCCGGGAACTTTGAAGACTGTAACGGTAATGACTTCCGGCAGTACGGGGCGGCTGGTGAACCACTCGGCTGCAGCCCAAGAATCGACTACCTGCTTGGCGTAGGGATTGGTATCGGATAAAGTCAGAATGTCGTGGAAGGCGTCGAATACTAACAGGGTTTTGCTCAAGGCCCGGGCTGCGGTAGCGCCAATGGCGGTTTCGGCAGTGGGATTGAGCAAATCGATTAAAGATTGCACGTTGTAACCGCCCATCATTGTCCCCAGCAGGTAAACTGCCCATTTGGGAGCAATTAGGGGGCTGTGGATTTCACCTTTAGCAATGCCGGTTAAAAAACCAGCTTTGACGTAGGCGGCGCTGTCTACTCCGGGCGGGACGCGATCGCGCAATAATTCTATTAAGGTTTCTTCTTCTCCAGCCGGCGGATTTTTCAGCAGTTCACACAGTTCCGACGTTTGCTGGGCGTCTAGCGGCAGCGGTGGAATTCCCAAAGCGGCCCGTTCGGCAGCGGTACGGCGGTAAGATTCAAGCATTTCTCCTCTCTCCTCGGATAGTATTCGGTGGTTGGCAAGCAGGTGACTTTACTTTTTAGATTAGGAGCTTCCGCTGCTGATTGGGTAAAGTACCTCGCCATACATAAAAACTTAACGCAAGTTTAAAAACTGTAGATTTTCATACCAAAGACAGATGTGCTCTCGACCGAGATTGGATCGTATCAAACTCCAGCCGAGCAGTTTAAGGCGTTCATTGGTATTGTTCTGGTTAAGATTAATGTGTTGTGGGCTACTGCCGATCGTCCTCTGCATCCATTCCTAACAAGTTAAGCTAGGGAAGCATTTGTCAATCAGCAATTATGCTCAAAGTTTACTCGGATTTTGGGTAGAAAACTCAGATTCGGGCGATCGAGGAATTATGCCGAGCGCCATATTTATGCCCGCTCACTCCCAAATCGCGAATTTCCACTCCTAGAAAAGCAGTTTTTTTGCGTAATATTACTGATTGACAAATGAAATTAAGTCTTCAGTTGTTACCAATGCTCTGCATCTGAAATCGTCATTTACCGCAAGTTGAAAAAAGTTGTCCTGCTAATGGATCGGTTAACAAATGGAAAGTTTTATCCCTGAAAACTCTGAAGACTGTCAGGGCTGTGCCTCCAAGGCAGACTTGTACAAAGAGCTGCAAGGAACGACAGAATTACTGCTGACGATCGGCAACTCGATGCCGATGCCCCTGATCGTCAGCAGTCTGGCGGACGGCACAATTCTTTATAGTAACGATTTATGCCGTCAGACTTTCGGGTTCACAGGATTCAAGTCGATCGAGCGCCAAAAAGCCGAAATGCTCTACCACAACCCTGCAGAGCGCCAGGAATTGCTGTTGCGGCTCGCCCGCAACGAACACGTCCGCGAGACTGAAGTCCGGCTTAAAAAAGCTGACGGTACGCTGTTTTGGGCAAGTGTATCGATGCGGTATCTGACATTGGTGTCGGGGAAAGCTGTTCTGTCGGTGTTCAGCGACATTACCGATCGCAAGCGAGCCGCCGCGAAGGAGCAGGAATTGCTCGCGTCAATCCACTTGCGGGCCCGCCAGCAAGCGGCCGTCGCTTACTTGGGGCAGCAGGCCCTGGCTGAAACAGATTTGTCTGCACTGATGGACAAAGCTGCGGTTTTAATTGCTCAAACGCTGGACGTTGATTATTGTCAGTTGTTAGAACTGTTGCCCTCTGGCCATGCTTTTATGCTGCGAGCGGGGGTTGGCTGGCAGCCGGGCCTCGTCGGCAGCGCTACTGTTACCGCTTCTGCCCGATCGCAAGCAGGTTACACATTGCTAGTGGGCGAACCGACTATCGTCGAAGATTTGCGCGTGGAAACGCGCTTTAGCGAGTTGCCGCTGCTGCACAACCACCGGGCTGTCAGCGGCGTCACTGTCATCATTCCCGGCAATCGGGGAGTGGGAAGCAACTGGGGACAAGCAGAACCAGCGAACAGTTCCTCCTCGCCGGCCTGGGGCATTTTGGGGGTGCATACCAGCCAAGGGCGGGTTTTCAGTCAAGATGACGTTTATTTTGTAGAAGCGATCGCCAACGTATTAGCCGCGGCGATCGAGCGCATCATATCGCAAGAACGCTTACAAATGATGGAACGGGCGATCGAAAGTTGCAGCAACGGCATTGCAATCACCGACGCGACCGTTGCAGATAATCCGATTATTTATGTCAATCCCAGTTTTGAGCGGATCACCGGTTATCGCAGAGACGAGTTAATGGGGAAAAATTGCCGATTTTTGCAGGGCGCCGACAGGGACACCGCCGCTGCCAAACAATTGCGAAGTGCGATTGAAGAAGGCAGAGAATGTCAAGTTATCCTGCGCAACTTTAGGAAAGACGGCACGCCTTTTTGGCACGAACTGTCGATCGCTCCGGTTTACAACTCGCGGCGGCACTTAACCCACTTTATTGGAGTGCAAACAGACATTACCGACCGCCAGCGATCGGAAGAAGAATTATTTTTAAATTCTCAAGCTTTAGCAGCTTTTAGCGCTAATCTCAAACACTTGCACCGGATTACAACTTATCATTATCAAAACTTTGAAGAACTGGTTGACGATTATCTAACAGCAGGCTGTTTGATGTTTGGACTTTCTATAGGGATTATGGCTGAAGTTGAGAGCGAAACTTTTATTGTGCAGGCAGCGAAAACAGATTTAGGATACTTCGTGCGAGGCTTAGAATTGAACCTCAGCGATACTTACTGCGCCGCAGTCATTAAACTCAACAAAACAGTTGCGTATTCTCATATAGGAGCAGACATTGAGATGCGCGAACATCCAGCTTATCAAAGCTGCAAATCAGAATCTTACATCGGAACGCCGATATTTGTTAACAATAAAACATACGGAACTTTAAGTTTTAGTTCACCAGAAATAAAAAAAAGACAATTCAAGTACGAGGAAATAGAAATCATAGAATTGATGGCTCAAAGCATCGGTAAAATTCTGGCGGTTCACCAAATGGAAGTCGAACGCCAGCAGGCTGAAAAAGAGCGATGCGAGTTGATAGTATCTCTCCAAGAAAGTGAAGAACGCTATCGCCGTTTAGTAGAACTATCTCCCGAAGCGATCGCCGTTCACAGTCAAGGGAGAATCGCCTACATCAATGCTGCCGGCGCTAAACTCCTGGGTGCGAGCTCTCCCGATGCCCTAATCGGCTTTCCGGTATTGCATTTCGTCCATCCAAACTATGTGGAAACAGCCAGAGAGCGCATCCGGCTAGTCGAGAAAGAAAATAAGCCGATCGACCTTGCCGAACAAAAACTGATGCGGCTCGACGGACAAATAATAGACGTTGAAGTTGTCGGCATCCCCGCTACTTATCAAGGCTTGACCGCCGCCCAGATTATTATCCGAGATGTCACCGAGCGCAAGCGAGTAGAACGGCAACTGCTGCACGGCGCTTTTCACGATGCGCTGACAGGTTTGCCTAACCGCGTTTTGTTCATCGACAGGCTAGGACAAGCCATTCGCCGATCCAATCAGTCTGCCGATTACAAATTTGGTTTACTTTTCTTAGATTTAGACCGCTTCAAAGTAGTTAATGATTCTTTAGGACACGTTTTAGGAGACAAACTCCTAGTCGCCCTCGCGGATCGGCTGCAAACCTGCGTGCGGGCTTCTGATACCGTGGCTAGGCTGGGGGGAGACGAATTCACCATCCTGCTAGACCACATTCACAGCCTCAGCGACGCGACCCTAGCAGCTAAAAAGATACAAAAAGAACTGACGATGCCGTTTCATATCGAAGGGCACGAAGTATTTACCACTGCTAGCATTGGCATTGTTTTCAGTCGAGGCGAAACCGCAGACAGTGGCGAATCGAATCTCTACACTCACCCGGAAGAATTCCTACGCGATGCTGACATCGCTATGTACCGCGCTAAAGCTTTGGGCAAGGCCCGCCACGAGGTGTTTAATTTGGCAATGCACGACCAAACTATGTCGCTGTTGCAGTTAGAAAATGACCTGCGGTTGGCTATTTTGGGCAAGGAGGAATTAGGGGAAAGCAAAGATCAATGCTCGCACTTTATTGTGCACTACCAACCGATTGTTTCGATCGCCAGCGGTGCGATCGAGGGTTTTGAGGCTTTGGTGCGCTGGCATCACCCGGTTCGGGGTCTAGTTCCGCCGTCTACTTTTATTCCTGTAGCTGAAGAAACAGGTTTGATCGTGCCTCTGGGAGCCTGGGTGTTGCGGGAAGCTTGTCAGCAATTGCGCCTTTGGCAAGAAATGTTAACGGAGGAAGATGGAAGAAGTTCGATGGAAGTCAGAAAAAGGAAGAATGAAGAAAGAAGAGGGAAGAGGGCAGCGGGCAATCTACGGAATTTAACTGATTTAACAGATAGAGGAAATGAGGAACAGGGAAGAAGGAACATGGAAGAAATAATCGGTAAAAAATTACCAATTTCCAGTTACCAATTTCCGATTACCGATTTCCACTCCCCAGTTACCAATTCCCAATACCCAATTACCAATACTTCGGCTACCCTCAATACAAGTTCCCAGTTACCAATTCCCAATTTTCAATTACCAATTATCGATCCTTCGCAATTAACAATGAGCGTCAATCTTTCTCCGAAACAGTTAGGTCTGGCGAATTTGATCGAGCAAATCGATGAAATTTTAGCAGAAACTGGCTGCGCTCCGAGCTGTTTAAAATTGGAGATTACTGAAAGCGCGCTCGTGGAAAATGTGAAGAAAGCCAATATTGTGCTAGCCCAATTAAAAGGTAGAAATATTCGATTGTCGATCGACGATTTCGGTACTGGCTATTCGTCTTTGAGTTACTTGCACCGCTTTCCGCTGGATACGCTGAAGATCGATCGATCTTTTGTGAGTCGCTTGGGGGCTGTCGAAAACGGTGACGGCGGGGGTCAGCCTTTGCAGATTGTGCGGGCGATCGTGACTTTGGCTCACAATTTGGGATTGAATGCGATCGCCGAAGGTGTTGAGACAGCCGAACAGTTAGCACAGCTTCGAGAACTAGGCTGTGAATTAGCTCAGGGATATTGGTTTTCTAAACCTTTGGACAGTTCCGCAGTGACAGAAATGCTGATAAATCTCGGTAATAGAGCAATTCTCAAGTGAGTGAGGTACAAATTGGTAATGGGGAATGGGGAATGGGGAATGGGAAATTGGTAATTGGTAATTGGTAATAAAGTGAAGTATGGTACGTCAGCTAGGGAGATGTTTGCTACAAACTCAGAATCTCAAAACTGACGCACTAGGGAATAAATGGTGCATCAGAATTAGATTTTCGGTGATAATTGAGAATTACCAAACTGACGCACCGTAACGCTTTCGCAATTCCCAATTCTCAATTCTCAATTCTCAATTCCCCATTCCCCATTAACAATTAGCTTTGAGCGGAATCTCGATCGCCAATTCTGTACCCTGTCCCGGCGAAGAAGTGCATTTCAGCGACCCGTTGTGTCTGTCTGTAACAATTTGATAGCTAATTGACAAGCCCATCCCAGTGCCTTTACCCACAGGTTTAGTGGTAAAAAACGGGTCAAAAAGCCGACTGCCCACAGTCTCCGGTATTCCCGGCCCGTTGTCAGCAATCCGAATGATTACCTTGCCCGCTGGCGATATTTCAGTGCGGATGCGGATGTTGCTGGGCTGTTCCCGCATTTCCTCAGCAGAACGCCGCAGATCCCGTTCTTCCAAAGCATCCAAAGCATTGCTCAAGATATTCATAAATACTTGATTTAGCTGTCCTGCATAACACTCTACTAACGGTAATTTGCCGTATTCTTTAATCACCTCAATTTCTGGATGATTGTGTTTTGCTTTGAACCGGTGCTGCAAAATCATCAGGGTGCTATCTATGCCTTCGTGAATGTTGACTGCTTTCATTTCTGCTTCGTCCATGCGGGAGAACGTGCGCAGAGATGCAACGATTTGCTGAATTCTGTCTGCACCGACTTTCATCGAGGAAAGCAGTTTCGGCAAGTCATCCATCAGAAAATCGAGTTCAATAGCTTCTACTTCCTCTTGAATTTCCGGGACTGGATCGGGATAGTGGTTTTGGTAAAGTTCGATCACGTGCAGCAAGTCTTGAGTATAGTCGTTGGCGTGGGTGAGATTGCCGTAAATAAAGTTAACTGGATTGTTGATTTCGTGGGCGACTCCTGCCACAAGTTGACCCAGAGATGACATTTTTTCATGTTGAATTAACTGCGATTGAGCGCTGGTTAATTGCTGCAAGGTTTGCTCTAATTCAAGAGCTTTATTGCGAGTTTGGGCGTAAAGATCGGCTTGGTTGAGGGCGATCGCCAATTGAACTGTAACCGCTTGCAGCAATTCTACTTCGCTGTCGCTCCAAGGCCGCACAGAACAGCAAGAGAAACAGCTAACTGCACTCATTACCCCGGAAAGTGCCTGCATGGGGATGATTAATACAGATTGGTAGCCAAGCGATCGAATGGTTTTTTTCCAAAGAGGATCTGCTACTGTTTCGACATCATCGACCCGCAGCATTTCCACCTGCAAGATTTCTTCTCCAAGAGAACCGAAGTCGGAAGCTGAATAGCGACCTGTTAAATCGGGAAGTTCGGGTAGGCGAGATTCTTTTATTGTCTCCCAGTAAGGTGCGTCTCCGTCGCAGCGATACCAGCTAAAGTTGCAACGATCGATCTGCATGAAAGCGCGAATTTCCTTAACTGCGACTGTAACGATGCTGTCGAAGTCCAGGGAATTGCGGATTTGAGCAGTGAGAATATTGAGCAATTTTTCTCGATCTGCCTGCTGCTTGAGTTGGGCGGACGATCGCCTCAAGGCACTTTCTGCTAGCTTGCGATCCGTAATGTCTTCGGTGACAGCTAATAGATATTGCGGTTTGCCATCAGCGTCGAGTATTGCTGTTTTCTTGGTGTGAAATATCCGCGATTCTCCTTGGCCCGTTTCAATCTCTTCTTCGGCGATGTCTACAATTTGCCCGCTGTTGAGCACTTCCCGGTCTTTGGCGGTGAAAAAATCAGCTTGTTCTTTTGGAAAACAGTCGTAATCATTTTTGCCGATAACTTCTGCTGCACTGAAACCGAGCAACTCTTCGGCGGCCGGGTTCCACAGTACAAATCGCAGTTCTTGGGCATCCTTGACAAGCACTCCTACCGGTATGGTTTTGAGAACAGATTCCATAAACTGTTGAGCGTGTTGCAGTTCTGCTTCTGTCTGTTTGCGATCGCTAATATCTCGGACGTTGGCAATGACGCTGAGATTGCCGTTGAGATGAATTCTGGACAGGGCAACTTCTGCATCAAAAGTTGAACCGTCGTTGGGACGCTTCGCTTTCCATTCCACGCGCGGCGTTTCGCCGGCTAATACTCTTTCCCAAAGTTCTCCTATTTGTTCAATGGGATTGTCGCCGCTTGAATAGTCGTTTTTAATTGATAATTTTTTTGCTTGTTCCTGGCTCACTCCGTACATTTCTAACATTCGATTATTGACATCGAGAATGTTGCCTTCTAAATCGTGAATCAAGATAGCATCGTAGACATTGTTAAATATGGTTCGCAGGTTTTGCTCGGAAACTTGCAGCGCTGCTTCTGCAAGTTTGCGATCGCCAATTTCTTGTTCTAACTGGGTGACTGCTTGGGAAAGTTCGGCCGTGCGATCGCTCACTCTGTCTTCCAACTCGGCTGCTGCTTGCCGCAGCGCTGCTTCGGCGGCTTTGCGATCGGTAATGTCCATCGCCGTGCCGAACAGTTTTACCACTTTGCCACTGGCATCGGTTTCGGCTTTGCCCAGGACGTTCACGTGTCGCAGCGTACCGTCGGGACGGTAAAGGCGGTAGTCAAAATCAAAGGGGATGCCCGCTGCGAGTGCCCGCTCTACATGAGTCTGCCACAATTCCACATCTTCTGGAGGGATCAGAGCGACCTGTTCGGCTAGGTTGGGGGCAAAGGTGGCCGGTTCGAGTCCGAAGATGCGGAAGAGTTCCTCTGACCAAGTGACAGTTCCCATTGTTGCATCGAGTTCCCAATTGCCGACGTGGGCGAGTCTCTGGGCTTCTTGTAGCTGCCGCTGGCTGTTGCGGATGGCGGTTTCGGCAACTTTGCGATCGGTAATGTCGAACAATACGCCGCAAAATACGATTTCGCCGTTCTCGCTGCGGGTGGGCATGGAGTCGCCCTGCCACCAGCGAATTTCGCCGTCTGGCTTGACTAACCGCCCTTCGTAGTGCCAGGGAAAGAGATTTTCTACGGCTTCTTTGACGGAGGTGATGTAGCTTTCCACGTCTTCGGGGTGGACGCGAGAAATGAATGTATTTAAGTCTTGCATCATTTCTGCTACAGTGACGCCGCTGATATCTTCGATGCGATCGCTCATGTAGTCAACTCTCCACACTCCCTGGCTGCTGCAAAATTGAAACACTGCTCCCGGGATGGTGGCAGCGATCGTCCGAAACCTGGTTTCGCTGACACTGAGGGCGGCAAAAGTCTGGCGCAGTTCTGCCGTGCGTTCTTCTACTCTGCGCTCTAGTTCGGCGTTGGCGTGTTGCAATGCGGCTTCTGCGCGCTTGCGATCGGTAATGTCGGTGGCTGTACCGGTGGTGCCGAGGAAGTTTCCCGTCTCGTCGTACAGGGCGATCGCGTTGAACATCAAATGTTTCATGCTGCCGTCTTTGGCGATTTGGGTGGTTTCGTACTGGAAAATAGATTCTCCGGCAAACAGGCGGGCGAAAACTTCTAAATCTTTCCGGCTTTGTTCTGGTGTCACAAAGTCGGAGAACGGCCTACCGAGCATTTCTTCTGGTTCGTAACCGTAGATGTACTTAACTGCTGGGTTGACGAAGGTGTAGCGCCCGATCGCATCGACCGACCAAATCATGTCTTGGGAGGTTTCTACCAGGCTGCGGTATTTGCTTTCGCTGGCTTTGACGGCTTCTTCTGCTTTTTGGCGTTCCGTCATGTCGCGGGAGACGCCGACAGTCATTACAACTTGGCCGTGTTCATTACAGATGGGTGTTTTGATGGTGCTGAACAGTCGCACTTCTCCGTCGTGCCGCGTCACCGGTTCTTCGGAAATTTGCAGAGTGCGTCCAGTGTCAAATACGAAGGCGTCATCTTTAATGTACTGGAGAGTATTGTCGGGATCGGCGAAAGGTGCGTCTACGATGTCTTGAAGTTCCTCTTCAGTCATGCCGTAATAATCGCGAAATGCTTTATTAGCCCAGACGATTTTTGATTGGGGGCCTTTGACTAATACCATATCGCCGATCGAATCGAGAATTTGGTGATATTTTTCCTCGCTGTCGCGGAGTTTCTGCTGCGCGGATTCGATTTCTGCTATTTGCCTCTGGGTTTGCAAGTGCAGTTCGGCTTGGTAGATTGCAACTGCTAAATGGTCGCCTACTTGTCTGGCAAATTCGATTTCGTCTTCTTGCCACTCGCGGGGTTGACCGCACTGGTGAATGCACAGCAACCCCCACAAATGTTGCCCTTGCAGCAGCGGTACGACTAAGTTGGCTCGGATTTGAAATCGTTTGAGGATGTTGAGGTGACAAGGGAGCAACCGGGCTTTATAGATGTCGCTGACAGCTTGAACGTACCCTTTTTGGTACTTTGCTGCAAATTGTTCGCCGAAGCAGCGATCGTGGACTTTTGCGCCCAAGGATGGGCTGTATTCGGGAAGTACGTCTTCGGAGACTACTTCGCCTTCGTTCCATTCCGATTCGGGGAGGAAACGGTAGACGACGACTCGATCGGCATTTAGGAGTTGCCGGACTTCGGTGGCTGTGGTTTTGAATATTGTTTCTAAGTCTAGGGATTCGCGAATTTTGCCAATCACTCCCATCAGCGCTTGCAGCTTTTTGAACCAGGTTTGAGATTGCGTTTGTCTTTCTAGGTGAGCTAGTTTCTGGCGCAGGTTGGTTACTTCTTGATACAGGTGTTGATTAAACATAATGCTATTTCTTTAGTTATTTTGCGGTTTGGTATTGAGGTTGATGGCATCGCAATAGCGCTCTGCAAGTTGAGCCTGGTAAATCAAAAGGGCAAAGGAAAAATTCTCCTGCTTCTGCTAGCAATTACCAGCTACTTACGGTACATTTCCGTAGTTTTTATGAATTTGGAGGCGGATCGAGCAGCTTAAGTGCGTATATTTACTGGGAAAGCGGGCGGTGATTTGGTACGCCATAAATTTTCAATAATTGAGAATTATACTAACAAGACTTAAGCATAAACCCGGTTTGTTAAGCTAATTAAGTCAGGGAAGCTCCGAAAGTGGAAACGAGAAACCTGGTTTTATGGCGGGATCGGAAGGAGCGTCCTGACTAATTTTGACATTTTTTTCGATCGCCTTCGCTTGCAAGTGTCACCTTTTTATTATTACCGCAAACTCGATCTATGGTTTCCTTGGTTTGGTGAGCGAATATCTTGTTGGGATCGCCTCTATTAAAATTTGTTTAAATTTAGGCGATCGCCTTTTCTAGAGTTTTCAGTAATTCTCAATTTAGCTGTCCTCAATTAAATTTTATATAGCCTTTAGGGCAAGCCGAAATTTAAGATATTTTTCCTTGCATTTTCATTGTTTTATGCGAGGGTTGGATTTTTTAAACTTATTAAAATTCACCGAATCAGAGGTTAGTTTTCGGTAAAACAGTTGAGGTAGTTGCAGGCTAGGGTTAAATTGGCTCAACTCAAGGGCGATTCCCTAGCGCAACGAACCCGCACGCGCGTTCGGGATAGCTTCGCTCGCGCGTACACTTTTTTTTGCCCGATTTTTGCATTTTTTGAGTAAAAATTTTAGATAATACCAATGTTTAGGCTATCACATTTTTGACTAAAGTAAAGGTATTTCAAGCTTCATCAATAGAAATGGCGATCGCGAGGATTAAAGTTTGGGCAAAGTAATGACAAATTCCGTACAAACTCGCATTTCGCTTTCTACTTTTAAAGTGCTACCCTGTTGTTCGACAATAATATCGCGAGTGAGAGATAAGCCAAAACTGACTGCTTCTGCTGTTGGTTTAGTTGTAAATAAAAGATGGCAAATTTTTGCTTTAAGTTCTAGAGAAGCTCTGATGGCATTGTGGCGAAGACAAAGTTCAACTGCTTTTGCTACTTTTTGCGTTTTTACCAATTTTTTGATAGTAAATTTTCTGTTTATAGATCGGTTCATTGCTGCCCGTTTTTCTGCTTTTGAAATACAGCAAAACAAGCACGGTCAATGATATTTATAAAAGCGCGGTTTAAATCCTTTAAGGCAATTTCCGACAGAGCGATCGCACTGTCATACTCAGTATCAATTATTATATTGAAGCCGCGAGCGATCGGCTGCTGCGATCGCCGCACTGCTACAAACTTAAGAAGCAGTTTTCAGCATCGCCCTGGCTTCCTCAATATTTTGGGCAACCAATTTGCCCGACTCGATAAAGGCTGCTCTTTCGGTATCGCTGAGTTCGAGTTCGACTACTTGTTCGACTCCCTGATATCCCAAGCGGCAGGGAAGTCCTAAAAATATATCTTGCACGCCGTATTCGCCGTGTAAATAAACTGAGCAAGGCAAGAGTCGCGACTGATTAAATAAAATAGATTCTACCATCAAACAGGCAGAAGATGCGGGTGCAAAATAAGCACTACTAATCTTCATCAATCCGACAATTTCTTCGCCGCCGTGGCGAGTCCGCTGTACCAGTCGATCGATCGCCCCAGCATCCATAAGTTGATTGATCGGAATACCGTTGACAGTGGAATAGCGGGGCAAAGGAACCATTAAATCGCCGTGAGAACCGATGACAGTTGCATTGATTTCAGCATTTGAAACGCCCAATTCCATGCCTATAAAAGTTTGAAAGCGGGCGGAGTCGAGAACTCCCCCCATACCCATGACTCGGTGTTTTGGCACATCGGCAGCTTCCCAAGCTAAATAAGTCATGATATCTAGGGGATTGGTGATAACGATTAAGATTGCTTCGGGAGAATGCTCGATCGCCTGTTTTGAGGCTTCGGTGACAATTCGAGCATTGATTTTAATTAAATCTTCCCGATTGATACCGGGTTTGCGCGGCACTCCGGCGGCAATTACTATGATATTTGAGTTTGCCGTATCTGTATAATCATTTGTACCCACAATTTGGCGATCGTGGCGTTCCACTCCCCTGGCTTCCATCAAATCCAAAGCAACGCCCTGCGGCCAACCCTCCACGATATCTAGCAATACTACATCTGCCAGATTTTTCTCAGCAATTCGCTGGGCTAACGTACTGCCGACTTTGCCTGCACCAATAATTGATACGCGGTTTGATGGAGAATTCATTGGATTTTAGATTTTAGATTTTAGATTTTAGCAATCAGCTTAATTGGGGAAAGGTGCGCGGTGTGCACCCTTCGCTACATTAAGAACAGTGATGTTTAGTTTTGGTGAGTTACTTAAAATCTTCGAGTTGGTCTACCCGCAGCCAAATATTCGGGGTGGGAACTTTGCCAAATTTGACGAAGGCATAGTCGCCGCGAACATCCATCACTTCGCCCTTTGTTTCAAATATATACGAGGAAAAGCGCTGGTCGCTAGCTTTTGCTTCTAGAGTGTTTTCCAATTTTTCGCGTACAGCGCGAACTATACTGCCTTTCTTGATTGCCATAACTTGCTTTGTTTAGTTTAAAAAACTATACAAATTTTAATCTAGATTTGCCTGGAAAGGACTTCTTCTTTCTTCTGACCCCTGGCACCATTCTCGCTTAACAGCCCTTTCGGGTCTGTTCCACAATAGTTCAATATTCTTCTGGGCTGGGTGTCCCGCCCGCCCCTGAGAGCCTTATTGACAATGGTACAAGATATCAGTTCTTCCTTCTTCCTTCTTTCCTCTTCCGCCTTCTTCCTTCTTCCTGACATCCGTTACATCCGTTACAGAATCCGTTGCCGAACTTCCTTCTGCTTATTGCTGACAGGCGGGGCAAAAATGAGTCGATCGCCCTGCTAATTTTATACGTTCGATGGTTGTGGAGCAAGTGCGGCAGGGTTGACCGGCGCGATTGTACACCCAAGCGACGCCGCCGTAGTTGCCGTTGACACCTTGGACGTTGAGAAAATTGCTAAAAGTGGTGCCACCGGAGGCGATCGCCTTCTGTAAAACTTGAATAATAGCTGTATGGATGCGCCCTATTTGCTCTGCGGTCAAATCCGCGCACAGAGTTGTGGGCATCACTCCCGACAAAAACAAAGTTTCGTCTGCGTAAATATTGCCCAAACCAGCTATCAGTGACTGGTCTAGCAAAGCTGTTTTTATTGGTCGCGCCCGCCTGTGCAGCTTGCGGGCCAAATATTCTGTTGTAAACTCGTCTGAAAACGGTTCGGGCCCTAAAAGTTTCAGACCGATGACAGTGCTGGAAACCTCGGTTTCTGCAGGCACGTACCACATTTGCCCGAAGGTGCGCTGGTCTACAAAGCGCAATTCTTGGTTTCCTTCAAAAAACAGTCGCACTCGCGCGTGTTTTTGCAGGGGTTCGGATTGGTTCACCCACAGCAGTTGTCCTGTCATTCGCAAGTGAACGCCCAACCAGCCGGCTTTTGAAGGAAGGAGCAAGGAAGAAGGAAGAGGGGAAGAACTTGGAGTTTGATCCCTAAATTCTCCCCCTTTCCCTTTCTCTCTTTCTCCTTCTGGGAATTGAGATAGTTCTGCCAGTAAATATTTGCCGCGTCTGTACCAGCGGGCGATCGACTTTCCTTTGAGTTGTGTCAAAAAATCGGTCGCAGAGATGGATCGGGCGATAGTGCTGTTTAACAACACGTCCCCGCCCAACATTTCTCGATCGAGGGTTGCTTGATTCAAACCCCGGCAAATAGTTTCAACTTCTGGCAGTTCTGGCACAATTAGCGTTGTTCTGTTCCTTGATTTGGCGAACCTTCGACGCTGCCGGTCACTTCGGCGCCCGGTTTGCTGTCCGTCGAAGTTTTCGGCTGCTGGGGGGCTCCTCCGCTGCCGGTTTTCCGGGTTTTCTCGTCTACCGTGGTTTGCTTGCCGCCGGAAGCTACTGGAGTCCCTGTTTTCGCTTTGGCTTTGGGTGCTGACACTTCTACTAATTCGCTTTGGGCGAAGTTGTTGGTGTTGACGCCTGCATAATTTACGGTGTTAAAGCGAACGATAACTGGGTATTTAATGCCACTTTGGTCTACCGTAGCAACGGTGCCCACTTCTTGATACCAGAAGGATTCTTTGCGGAGAATCCGGACTGTAGAACCGCGTTGAACCATGAGCTTTTTTTCCTTTGCGATGAATAAACGGATCAAGCCATTTTTTTTACTTTAGTCGATCGCGCGACGCATTTAAAGTCTGCAAGGGAATTTTTACCTCCCGCGCCGTTTTTTTGCCTACTGTTTGTAAAGAAAAGTAAATACTTTGGTAGGGCGATCGCTGGGGTTGCAAAATAAATAAACTGACATTATCCGTCAAATAAAACCAGTGCGATCGAGTTGAAAACAAACTTTACAAATAGTAGTGAATTGCTACAGTTAAATGTTCTGCGAAATTCTGATAAGTAATGACTGGACTTCACGCAACAGTAATACTCGCGATCAGTGCCGACGGTAAAATTGCCGATGCAGTACGATCGCCCGCGAGATTCGGTTCTGCCAACGACAAAGCCCACCTCGAACAGCAAGTAGCAGCAAGTGACGCGGTTTTGTTCGGCAACGGCACTTTACAGGCTTATGGGACGACGATGAGAGTGATTTCGCCGGAATTGCTCAAACACAGGGAACTGCAAGGGAAGCCGCCACAACCGGTGCAAATTGTGTGTTCGCGATCGTCCGAATTTGACCCAAACTTGCGATTTTTCCAGCAACCGGTACCTCGCTGGCTGCTGACGGGGCAAGACAGTAGGGAAACGCCATTGCCGTCTCCGTACCCGACGAAAGAAAGTAAGTTCGATCGCACATCTGGCACCATTCTCAAGAGCGGGCAAGATGCCCGTTCCACAAGAGATGAATTTTCTCGCTTCACAGGCATCTTGCCTGTTCGTAAAAGGCTTATTGAGAATGGCGCAACATCTCAATTCGATCGAATTATCTATGCGAAAACCGCAGGTGGAGAGATTGATTGGATTGATGCGTTTCAACAGCTAGCAAACTTCGATATCAAACGCTTGGCGATTCTGGGCGGGGGAAAACTGGTAGCCTCTGTGCTGGCTGCAGGCTTGGTAGAGGAACTTTGGCTGACGGTGTGCCCGTTAATTTTGGGTGGGGCGGATGCACCGACACCTGTGGAGGGAGAGGGTTTTTTGGCGGATTTAGCTCCGAAATTGGAGCTTTTGGCGGTTAAACAGGTGGGACAAGAGGTATTTTTGCATTATCGGGTCGATCGATCCTCGCGCATTTAAGTGGTTCGCCGGCTGTGCCTGGGAACCCATGTCTAGAGGAAGATCCTCGCAAGCGCAAGGAAAATCAAGGCTTTTCCTCTGGAGGTGCGTTACCAGGAAGAGCCTGCTAACAAATGTCGAACAGGGGAAATTATATTAACTTAAATGAAGTTCGATCGCTCTACGCTCAAATCTCCCTATGCTGCAACAGCCAAAACCTCAATATTCTGTAGCCTGGATTAGCAAAATAGGCGAAATCCCGCAAGCGTCGTGGGATGCCCTGGCGATGCCGCTAAAAACTCCATTTCTCGAATGGGATTGGCTGAACAATCTCGAAGTCTCCGGCAGTGCGACAGGTAAAACCGGTTGGCTGCCGCATCACTTAACAGTCTGGCGAGACAAAGAGTTGATTGCTTGCGCGCCACTTTATGTCAAAAGTCACAGTTACGGCGAATTTGTATTCGATAATCAGTGGGCCGATTTAGCTCAACGTTTGGGCGTTAAATATTATCCCAAATTGATGGGAATGACGCCGTTTACTCCGGCTGAAGGCTATCGGTTTTTGATTGCCGAGGGAGAAGATGAAGACGAGTTAACCGGAGTAATGGTAAGCGCGATCGACCATTTTTGCGATCGCCACAATATCTCCGGTTGCAATTTCCTGTACGTCGATCCCGAATGGCGCGAAAGAATGGAACGCCACGGTTTCAGCAGTTGGCTGCACCACAGCTATATTTGGCAAAATCAAGGCTATCAAAATTTTGACAATTATTTAGGCGCATTTAATGCCAACCAGCGCCGCAATATCAAACGCGAACGCAAAGCAGTTGACCAAGCTGGTTTGTTGGTAAAAACGCTGACAGGCGATGAAATTCCCCAAGCCATGTTCGCTCAAATGTATGCTTTTTATGAGAATACTTGCGACAAATTTGGTTGGTGGGGAAGCAAGTATCTGACTAAGCGATTTTTTGAACAGTTGCACCACAATTATCGCGATCGAGTTTTATTTGTAGCCGCCTACGACAAGGAAGATGACAGACACCCGGTGGGTATGTCTTTTTGTTTGTATAAGGGCGATCGACTTTACGGGCGTTATTGGGGCAGTTTGCAGGAAATCGACTGCTTGCACTTCGATGCTTGTTACTATACGCCGATCGAATGGGCGATCGATAGGGGCATCCAAAGCTTCGATCCCGGTGCCGGCGGGCGGCACAAAAAACGGCGCGGCTTTCCAGCTACGCCAAATTATAGTTTGCACCGATTTTATAACAACCGTCTGGCGCAAATTCTCAAGTCTTATATCGGTCAAATCAACGAAAGAGAACAGGAAGAAATTGATGCAGTCAACGAGGATTTACCTTTTACTAAGTTACCTCCGTTGTTACTCGGCGATTGAAATTGCTTAAGAGTCAAACTTTCGTCTCAGTTATATCCGATCGCACTCGCGATCGGGTAATTTCATCATCCAATCCGGTTGATTTTACCTGTTATCCAAAATCAAGACACGGCGCCGTGCCGTTTCCCTACAATTAGCGGGATGGTTACATTTGAGCGAGGGCGATGGCAGGCGATACCCGCAAGCTGCTACGACGTTTTTGAGTAGGAAAACGGCAGGGTGCGGTGTCCTCAATAGCCCTGTTGTAGATGGTTAATTCGGATCTTGAAATCGCGTCTACAAAAACAAAGTCCGCCTGCGCGGACTAAGAAATAAGTCAAATTAGGTATTAGTTATTGGTTATTGGTTATTAAGAGCAGCTAACTAATAACTAATAACTAATCACTAATTCAAAATTACCTTGCCATCTTCCTGAATTTCCAGGGATTTTGTATCAGCGGCCAACTCAGTTGTCGCGCCGAAACTGACTTGCAACATTCCCGGCATCGCGGTTGCTTGGGGGCGAACCAACAGCAATCCGCCGTCTGGGCGCTGGTAAGTGAGGGTGATTGGCACTTGGATGGTTTTCAGCAAAATTTCCGATTGTTCGCCCAGAGTGCGCGGCGGGGTGACGCCTACGATTTGATAATTGATGACAGCATTGGTGGTATTCACCAGTTTAATTACTATCATGCCTTCGGCAGGGGTAACTCGCGCACTGGGCAGCGGGAAGCGGGAAGGCGTGTTTGTGGGTGTAGAGGGCATCCCACTGGGGCTCGGGCTCGCAGCCGGAGTTGGTTGGCTGACGGGTTCTTCAGTTGCTGCGGGAGTGTCTGCGGGCTGGGAAACGGGTTTTCCTTGTTGCGGCGGGGGGCCGCCGGCCTGGGAAAGTGTTGCGAGACTAACGAGTAAACCCCCGCAGGTGGCTGCTAGCAAGCTGATTTTTTTGAACGGTAGATTGTGGCGAAACATAAATAACTCCTCACGAGTTCGATCGAGGTTTTCCAACAAAGTTCATGTTAATCTATGGCGGAAATGAATTTTAAGAGCAGGGTTTGGGCCAGAGGTAAGAAGAACCAGCCTTGAGGGGTAGATTTTTTTATTAACCGCTGAGGGCGCTGAGGGCGCTGAGGAAGAGGGGAAGAAAGCAAGTTTAGAGGCGAGATGCTTCTGATTTGTGGGCGGGGAGGGTGACGGTAACGGCGGTACCTCGATCGACTTGGCTGTCAATGCGGATTTGACCGCGGTGATTTTCGACAATTGCTTTGGCGATGGCTAATCCTAAACCGGAACCGGCGGCGCTGCGGTGGGTGCGGGCGGGATCTGCGCGGTAGAATCGATCGAATAAATGCGGCAGGGCTTCTGCGGCAATTCCGATGCCGGTGTCTGTTACTTTTATTTGCAGCGCTGGATTTAACATCGGCGAATTTCTTTTGTTTTTAGCTGCAAGCTGCAATTCTACTTGAATTTTACCGCCAGAGGGCGTGTACTGCACGGCGTTGCTGACGATATTGGTAAAAAGTCGGGCTAGTTGATCCCAGTCGCCCAAGAGTGTAAAGTTGTCCTCAGCGTTGGGGAGATCGACAATTTCCAAAGAAAGAGAGAGATTTTGGGTAGTGGCGATCGCCTGTTGTTCTTCAATTACCTCCATCAGCAAAGCATCGAGGGGAACCTCAATCCACTGCTGCTGGACGATGCCGCTATCTTGTCTGGCTAAAAATAGCAAATCGTCAACCAAGCGCCCCAAACGGCGGGTGAGGCGTTCGATAACTTGTAGCTGTTGGTACTGCTGCGGTTCGATATCCGGTTCCGCCAAAGCTACTTGGACGTTAGTTTGAATAGTGGCGATCGGATTTCTGAGTTCGTGAGAAGCGTCAGCCGTAAACTGTTTGAGACGCCCGTAAGACTTTCGTATCGGCGCCATCGCCAATCCCGACAGCAGCCAGCCAATAGCCGCCACGCAAATTAGCGTTAAACTCGCGCCCAAAATCAAATCGAGAATTAATTGGCGGATGGGTTTTGTCACTTCAAACCAAGGATGGCTGACTCGCAAATATCCCAGAACTTGGCGGCCGATTTGTACTCGCTGCGTTACTTGTCTGAGGGAATAGTTTTGAGTTGTCCGAATGCTAATTGGTTTGGTAGAAACGCGATTTGTATTTTGTGCAATAGACTTTTCACTACCTAAATTTAGATTTTCTTGCGAACCTGCATTCAAACCGCCATCAAAATCTCTTGTTTCTCCCCTTTGCGCCTCTGCGGTTAAATCGCTCTTCCCTCTATCCATTAAATCCGTGACATCCCGTACATTGCCCGTTGCCAAACTTTCTTCTGCCTGATTTGTACCCTCAAACTGCAACTTATTATTAATTATCCAAACTGTTTCGCCGGTGCGATTAGCGTGAATGGGAATATTCAGCGGTTCCGATAATGTAGACCACAGCAATTCGCCCGTAGGACTGAACCATTCTAAATCAATGTGGTCGTCTTCTACAGCATCGGTGCTATCTCGAAAACTCGCTTGAATATTAACTTGTAACTTATTTTTATATTTGGTAGTAGGGAAACTTAGCGGTTCGATAACAAGAGTTCGCTCTATTACTTCGACAACATGATTGAGGGTGTCATCAATGCGATCGATCAAAGTATGGCGGACGTAAAAATAGAAACCAGTGGCGAACACAAGTAACAATACAGCAGTAACGGCAGTGTACCAAATAGCGAGGCGGCGGCGGGTAGCTTGGAACATATTGCGAAGGAAGTTCGGCAACTGATTGTGTAATCGATTCAACTGATTTAACTCATATGTTGCACCATTCTCAATTAGCCTTTCCTGAACAGGCTTTCCGACCTGTTCCACAAGAAAATCTATTCTTTGTGGAACAGGCCGGAAAGCCTGTTGCTGACAATGGTGCAACCTCTCAGTTTAACCAATTTAATAACTATAACCTTCTTCTGCTTTGTAAAACTTACTCGAACTTATCTAAAGCCATTTTTAGATACAATCCGTGTTCACTTCCTACGCTGTTGGGTAGACGGCTAATCCCAAGATAAGTAGGCTATCCCCCTCAAGCCGAGGGTTCCCAATTTAAAATATTTAGACTTGCGTTCCAGTCCCGATCTAAAGATATGCCACAAGCAGGACAATCAAAAGTCCGAACGCATAGTGGCATATCTTTTTTAGTGCCACAATTAGAACAAGTTTTAGTGCTGGGAAACCATTGGTCTACCAGCACTAAATTTGCCCCATACATTTTGCACTTATAATCGAGTTGGCGGTTGAACTCGTAAAAACCCAGATCGGATATTGCCCCAGCTAACTTATGATTCGCCATCATGCCCTGAACGTTCAAATTTTCAATCTTGATTAACTTGAAAGTTGTAGCTAAATATGTTGTTAGCTTGTGAAGGAAATCTAAGCGAATACGAGCTATCCGCGCGTGGAGTCGGCTGATTTTATTGTAGGTTTTGCGCTGATTTTGGGAGCCTCTTACCTGTTTTGATGCTTTGCGTTGTAATGTAGCAAGCTTGGTTTTCGCTTGTTTTAACGGTTTTGGTGCATCAAAGACCTGCTGAGTTGACAGTGTGGCCACATATTTAATGCCTACATCAATCCCTACAGAATTCTCAGGTTGTTGAACTGGCAAACGTTCGGCATCAACGCCAAAGGAAACAAACCAACGACTTCCTCCTTTGGAAATCGTAAAAGTTTGACACACATAACCGCATTCTAGGGCTTCGTAGAGTCGAAAAGTCCCCAAGGTAGGAATCTTAATGGTGTTGCCAGCAGTTAGTAAAACTTTGCCGTTAGACGAATCGACTGTAAAAGATTGACGGTTTCGGCGGCTAGCAAATTTTGGATAACCTGCCTTTCCAGAGCGATATCTACTAAAAGCATCTTTCAAGTCAATCAAAGCATTTTGATAAACTCGACTAGATAATTGATTCATCCAAGCGAATTCAGGCTGTTTCTTGACGTAGTTGGTGAGAACTTTTTTGACTTCGTTAAGTACCTTTGAGTCTGTGAATTGTCCCTCGCTATACATTTGAGTCCGCAAGCTCAACCCCATGTTAAACACTACCCGCCGGAATCCTGCGTGTTTTGCCATCAAAGTCGCTTCTCTGTTATTTAGTTTGAGCGCTCGTTTAATAGCAAACACAAAACTTCCTCTCAATAATCAACTATGGAGAATTTCAGCAAACTATTTGGCGCTTTAGTCAAGCTCTTCTTTCGTGTCCTTCGCGCCTTCGCGGTTCGTTTAAAAAAAGCCTTGTTCGCCAATCATCCAAAAAAATTATAACAACTTTCCATTCTTGGTACTTCAGACAGATGTCAAGAGAGCTGTCACCATAGTATTATAAGCGCGAAACTTTTTAGGTAAAAGCCTGTGAATAAATTTTTATTTCGAGCCGCGATCGGGCTGTTAATGGCATTTTTTGGGGCAATTACCTATTTTACAAACGACGTACAAAATCCGGTAACAGGAGAGAGACAGCGGGTGCAGCTTTCTCCCCGCCAAGAGATAGTTTTGGGATTGCAGGCGCGAGATCAAATGGGTTCCAAGTACGGGGGGCTTTATCCCAGCCAGAGTATTCAGCAGTATGTCGATCGAGTAGGAGAACGAGTTGTCAACGGTTCGGCGGCGAAACAAGCGGGTTATCCGTTTGAATTTCACCTGCTGCGAGACCCCGAAACAGTCAATGCTTTTGCTCTACCGGGGGGACAAGTTTTTATTACTGCGGGGCTGCTGCGGCGGCTGAATTCCGAGGCTCAGTTGGCTGCTGTACTGGGACACGAAAGCGGTCACGTTGTAGGGCGCCACGCTGCGGAACACTTGGCAAAACAGCAGTTCGGCAGGTCTTTGGTAACGGCGGTTGGGGTGGCTACTAGCGACGATCGCGGGGGCGGCCAGCAGGCAGCATTAATTGCTCAAGCTGTCAATCAAGTTGTCGGTTTGCGGTACGGTAGATCGGATGAACTTGAGAGCGATCGGCTCGGTTTTCGGTTTATGACCGAGGCGGGTTACGATCCTAGAGGTATTGTTGAGGTGATGCAAATTCTCGGTGCGGCTAGGAAGGGCGAAGCGCCGCCGGAGTTTTTGAGTTCTCACCCGAATCCTGAAAACCGAGTTCAAAAGTTGCAAGCTTTAATCGCGCAAAATTACCCTAACGGCGTTCCAGCTAATTTGGTGTCTGGACGCGATGAGTTTGCTAAGAATGTGTCGGGCGGTTAACGATAATTGCATCGGGCTTTACAAAAGTTATTACTAAAGGCGGATCTAAGTTCGGCTTGAAGTTGGCACGATCGACTTAATGAGCGATCGAGCAATTGGAAAGTTGAAAACCATGATTGAATCTTGGATGATTATCGGCGGCGTGACTTTCTCAGTCGCCTTCGGCACTCTATTTTTTAAACTGCGCGATATTAACTGGGCAGTCAAACTTCAAAGACCGGATTGGATGTTTTTTGAGCCTGCTATTCCCTTCATTTGGACAGTGATTTTTGCTTGCGGGGCAGGGAGCGCTACTTTCGTCTGGGAACAGGAACCCGGTAGTCTCAAAACTTGGCTGCTGATGGCTTTGTACTTGCTTTTAGAAATTGTCACAGTTGCTTATATTCCTGCTACTCTCAGAGCCAAAAGTCTCAAAGTAGGGACAATTTTGGGAGGGGCTGGCGAGATTTTGGGAGTTGTGCTGACGTTGGCTGTTTTACCGATTTCTCAAACCGCGGCTTTGTTACTTTTGCCTTACGCGATTTGGGGTGCGATCGGCACTTATACTACTTGGGAAATGATTCAGTTAAACCCAGAAGCTGCATAAATATTTGGTGTGGATTGCTTCATAAATATTCGGTGAGTATTTCGTACCTTACACCAAGGTAATTCGGTGCGCAATGCTCACCTTAGATCGAGGCAAGGTGCGCCGAATATAACCATCCGATCATTGTTAGCTTTGAATTGGCTCAAAGCAACATTGGCTGGTTAACCCACCCATCGAGTGAGGGAATCCGCTTGACAGTGTGTGCGTATTGGGTGAGAAAATAAATGAATAAAACAGGTTTAAATTAAAGGATGACGGTTATCAATGGCAATTAAAGACCAGCCCCAACCACCTCGTTTTCGGCAAATTAGCAATATTTTGTTATTGCTCTCAAGTCTGTTTCTGCTGGCCAATATCTTTTTGCCGAATTTGTTCGGGCCGCAAATTCCGCAAGTGCCTTACAGCTTGTTCGTCCATCAGGTTCAAGAACAAGATGTGGCGCGAGCTTCGGTAGGTCAAAATGAAATTCGCTACCAGCTCAAAGGCGAAGGCGAAAAACCCGGTCAAGTGCTGTCAACTACCCCGATTTTTGACCTGGATCTGCCTAAACTTTTACAAGAAAAAGGCGTTGAATTTGCGGCAACTCCCCCTTCCAAAAATGGCTGGATCGGCAGTGTTTTAAGCTGGGTGGTTCCCCCGCTGATTTTTGTGGCGATTTTTCAATTTTTCGCGAACAGGCAGGGTGGCGGGCCTCAGGGTGCGCTGTCGATCGGCAAAAGCAAAGCTAAGGTCTATGTAGAAGGCGAATCGGCGAAAATTACTTTTGCTGATGTGGCTGGAGTAGAAGAGGCTAAAACTGAATTAGTCGAAGTTGTTGAGTTCCTGAAAACTCCCGATCGCTTTACGGCAATTGGCGCGAGAATTCCGAAAGGCGTGCTGTTAGTCGGGCCTCCGGGAACGGGCAAAACGCTGTTAGCTAAAGCAGTGGCTGGTGAAGCTGGCGTACCGTTTTTTAGCATCTCCGGTTCGGAGTTTGTGGAACTGTTTGTAGGTGTTGGTTCTGCAAGAGTTAGAGATTTATTCGAGCAGGCTAAGAAACAGGCTCCTTGTATTATTTTCATTGATGAATTGGACGCGATCGGCAAATCCCGCAGCAGTAACGCTAGCTTCGGTGGCAATGATGAACGCGAACAAACTCTCAATCAACTATTAACTGAAATGGACGGTTTTGCTGCCGGCAATACTACGGTAATTGTGCTCGCTGCAACTAACCGCCCGGAAAGTTTGGATGCTGCTTTGTTGCGCCCCGGTCGTTTCGATCGCCAAGTTTTAGTCGATCGCCCGGATTTATCCGGCCGCGAAGCAATTTTGAACATTCACTCTCAAAAAGTGAAGTTGGGCCCGGATATTGACTTGAAGGCGGTCGCCACTCGCACCCCCGGTTTTTCGGGCGCAGATTTGGCAAATTTGGTCAATGAAGCTGCCTTGCTAGCTGCTCGCAACAAGCGCCTAACTGTAGCTCAGGAAGACTTTTATGAGGCGTTTGAGCGCGTTGTCGCTGGCTTGGAAAAGAAAAGCCGGGTGCTCAACGAAAAAGAGAAAAAGATTGTGGCTTACCACGAAGTCGGGCACGCGATGGTGGGTGCTGCGATGACGGGCGGCGGCGAAGTGTCAAAAATCTCGATCGTCCCGCGCGGTATGGCTGCATTGGGTTACACGTTGCAAGTACCGACAGAAGACCGTTTCTTGTTAGATGAATCGGAGTTGCGCGGTCAAATTGCTACACTGCTTGGAGGGCGATCGGCTGAGGAAGTCGTGTTTGGTAGCATTACTACTGGCGCTTCCAACGACTTGCAAAGGGCGACTGATTTAGCTGAACGGATGGTGACAACTTACGGGATGAGTAAGGTTTTGGGGCCTCTAGCTTACGATCGAGGTCAACAAGCAATGTTCCTCAATGACGGTATGGGAAATGCCCGCCGTGCGGTAAGTGCTCAGACTGCTGAGGCGATCGACCAAGAAGTGAAGGAAATTGTCGAAACTGCACATCAGCAAGCTGTGGATATTCTGAAAGCAAATCGGGAATTGTTGGAAACAATTACGCAGAAACTGTTGGAAACTGAGGTGGTGGAAGGTGACGCACTTCGCGAATTCCTCGGTCAAGTGCGGCCTTTAGATAAGGTTGCGGCTTGAGTTTAATAGCTGGGGGGGTGACAACCCGCCCCAAACCCTGAGAGCGTAAAGATTTAACCCACTTGTGGTAAAAAAAGATAGGCAGCCGAATTCTTACAAG
>NZ_SRRZ01000068.1 GCF_013179805.1 Microcoleus asticus IPMA8
GTCTTGGCTCATCGAGTAGCTTACTTAAATGGAATGATTGGTGTCAATCTCAAAGCAGCAGCTTAAATTATCATCAGTATTTATACTGAGCGCATAACTGTTATGCTCCCACTACCACCCAACTTATCCAGAAATTTATAAACTTATGAAACTCAGCATCTTTGGCACTGCTACACTGTTAATGTATACAGGTTTGTTAGCTCCGGCAAACGCACAAAATACCCCACAAGTCAAGCCAAATAATTCTTTAGTTCAAGTGCAGCCAACGCCAGAACAAATTCTCAATGCTTGCATCCAGAATCAGGTTGAAACCCTGCCAAATCCTTTTACCGATGTACCTTCCAATCACTGGGCTTACAAAGCTGTTTTGACAATGTATTATTGCGGGGCTTACCGAGAAGGGACGCCACCTGATTTAATTAAAGAATCACTGGAATCGGGACCTCCTATTAGAGAAAGTTTGCCTTCCCCATCGCGGTTTCCCAATTTCCCATTAGAGCCATTTCCCGTGATTAATTAAAGAATTACTGGAAGCGGGATATCCTACTAAAGGAAGTTTTTATTCCCGATTACCTTTGCCACATTTCCCATTACCAAGATTTTAAAACTCAGCAGGCAACGCCAGAACAAATTCTCCCTGCTTGCGTGCACAATCAGGTTGAAACCCCGCCCACTCCTTTTACCGATGTACCTTCCGATCGCTGGGCTTACAAAGCTGTTTTGACAATGTATTATTGCGGGGCTTACTGAGAAGCAACGCCACCTGATTTGCTGACAAACCGCCCATTTATAAAAGTGAATGCAAAGAAGGTGAATTATACAAAAAAGTGACTGTTGAGATATCAGATGCTAACAACACTAATTCCTGCGGCCGCGGGCGATTCGAGCTTTTGCTTCACCACAATTTGCACATCGCACCCTAACGCATTTAAAAATCGAAACAACCTTTCTGTTGAAAAACCTGTCAGCTTTCCTCTCATCAACGCTGACACCTTTGGCTGGTCAATTCCTAATACTTCTGCTGCTTGAACTTGATTCAGTTTCCTTTGACTAAGGATCTCAGTTATCTGTCGTACCAGTTCCGCCTTCATCAGCATTTCATCAGAATTAGGCATACCCAAATCAGCAAATATATTGCCACTACTAACTTGAATATCCATCTCCTTACTCATGATTTTCTCCTTTTTTACCTGGTCTTAGTTATTCCTGAAAAAGTAGTGATAAGAAGCCGTATATTTCCAGCTTCTTTAGAAATATAACCACATCTTATCACTACTAATTCCACTCTTACTTACTCTTGAACTCTTCGTAATGTTCTTGAGCTAGTTTTAGCCTTTCTTGGATTAACTTAATATCTTGTTGCGGTGTAGCAATTCCTTTTTTAGACTTTTTCTGGAAAGCGTGCAAAACATACACTGTATCTGCAAACTTTACCGTGTAAACTGCTCGATAGGTATCCCCATCACAGTCATCGGTAATTTCTAAAACTTTTGCACCTCCAAACCCTTTGAGAGGTTTAGCAGATTGGTGTTTTCCTCCTGTTTGTGCTAGATACAGAGCATAGCCCATGATGTCATGTACATCTTCAGGAAATTCTTTAAGATCCTTCTGAGAACTTCCGACCCATACAATGGTTTTGACTGATATTTTTCTCATTTTGCCAATATTCTATGAACAATTTTTTTGTCATGGCATCGATTCCTCGTTAGAGCTACAATTCTATTATGCTAGATTTAGCATAAAGTGTCAAGAGTTATTCCCAAATAAATATCAATATTAAAACTGGGCCCGAACCGTAAACGAATAATCCCCACCTGGTTCAAGCTGATAATCCCATTTTTCTAGAAAACGGTGCAGCGGTTCCTGAATCAATGCCCTACCCTGAGAAGGCTCAAGTATCAGCGTTTTTTCTGACGTGAAACGCCACTGAAACTGCCACTCAAAATTGCCGGCAGTCACTTCACCCTCAATCGTGCCTTTTTGCCAAGATTGACCAGTAACCCGGACATATGCAGTTGTTTCAGGCAAACGTCTCGAACTCACCTTTTTGTTTCCGCGTTTGTTTCTGCAATTGTGCGACTATTGTAAAGGCTCATGGCTTTTTCTACTCCTTGGTGCAGACTCAGTTCCACAGCTTCTACAACCAGTTTAAGCACTTTCTCTACTAACTGACTTTCCTCTGAGGAAAATTTTCCTAAAACGAAGGAAATCGTATCTTTCTCATTTTTAGCAGCATCGTTTTGAGGTTTGCCGATGCCAATCCGCAAGCGGGGAAATTTGTCTGTGCCCAAATGAGAAATTGTCGATTTCATGCCGTTGTGTCCGCCGGCAGAACCGGCAAGCCTCATTCTCAATTTCCCGATCGGCAAATCCATATCGTCGTATACTACTAACACAGACTCCGCAGGTATTTTGTACCAATCCGTCGCCGCCCGAATCGATTGGCCCGACAGATTCATGTAAGTAAGCGGTTTCAGCAAGCGAATTTTCTGTCCCCGCGGCCGGTTTCCCTCGCCAAATATGCCTTGAAATTTGCGATTTTCCGACAGGGAAATCTGCCAAGATTTAGCCAAGGCATCGACAGCATTAAAGCCTATGTTGTGTCGGGTGCGATCGTATTTAGGTTCGGGATTTCCCAACCCAACTATTAGCTGGGGAATCACTAACTCCGCTGGTGTTTCCGACTTCTGAGTGTTGTTCATTTAACTGTCTGTGCTATCTTCCTTGGGAGTAGCCGCCGCGAGTTTTTCAGTTTCCGGTTTGCTGCTAGTTGCTACTGCTTCTTCTAGCTGCTTGGCTTCCCGGGTGAACTCCGACTCAAAATCCCGCGAAGCGTCTTGAAAGCCCCGAATTGCCTTCCCCATACTCCGACCGATTTCAGGTAATTTTTTCGGGCCGAATACCAATAGTGCGATCGTAAAAATAACGGCCATTTCCGGCAAACCAATGCCAAAAATATTCATGGTTTTTCTCCTGCAATTTGTTTAGTTACTTCTTGTTTATTTATGCCAAAAGTAATCGGAAAGGGTAAGGAAAAACGGGAAAACTTAGCTTTTACCCTTTCTCCTCAACCCTCAGCTTTTACTTTTAGCCTTACTGTTTTGCGATCAATTTTTAGCGGCCTAGGCTCGACCAATCCATATCCACATTCTCCAGAATCAGCGAAGAGTTGTAGATTTGCAAAATAATCAACAAGAACACGAAAAACAGTCCAATGAACACGCTCATCAATAGCGTGGTTCCCCAGCCGGGGGCTACCTTGCCGTATTCTGAGTTAAGGGGTTTGAGTATATCTCCTAACCAAGTCCGTTGTGCCATAAGTCACCTGCAATGAATCTCTACAGAAAAGTTTGACATATTTCTACCGCTAATTGCGATCGCAATTTCTCAGAAGTGCGGGAGACTGGGGGAGCCAGAGCGGGGGAGGGGGAGTGGGGGAGCCGGAGACAGGCAGATTGTCCGAGGATTTGAGGCTTTTTCGACCTCGCCGTAAAAGATATAATTTGAATGCGTGACAGTTTAATTAACTCCCTATAGTAACGATTTCCCCCTCTAGCCCTCTCCCCTTTTTCGCTGCCATACCGTACCGCGCCTAAAAGCACTAGACTTTCAGACGGATTGTTATTTTTTGTAATATTATAGAATGGAGCACTCATAATCGATCAAAAATATGGAACCCGCAGCAGTTCTCGGCATTTCTCTCGGTGTGTGTCTGGTGGCAATCACCGGTTTCTCTATATACACGGCTTTCGGCCCTCCCTCTAAGGAATTGAGAGATCCTTTTGAAGAACACGAAGATTAAAGAAGAAGGAAGTTCGGCAACGGATTTTGTAACGGATTTTGTAACGGATGGAAGGAAGAAAGCCCTTCGGCTTCGCTCAGGATAAAAAGAGGGAAGAAGTCGGAGGGAAGTCGGAAGAGGGAATATTTTCACAATTATCCCCCAACCCCACTCTCGCACTCTCCATCGGGGGCAAGCACTCTTGGCATCGCCCCTACAAAACTTCTCTCTGACTCTCCCAGCCAATGCTATTTTCTTCAAAAACACACTAAATCTATATTTAAGAAATCTATCTTCCAGTTAAAGTAAAATTTATCAAGTTTCAGGCAAAAGCATAATGGGCAATACCTTTGGGCATTTATTTCGGATATCGACATTTGGGGAATCTCACGGCGGCGGTGTGGGAGTAGTAATTGACGGTTGCCCGCCCCTGGTGTCGATCGACGCATCGGAAATTCAAGCCGAACTCGATCGCCGCCGCCCCGGCCAAAGCAAAATTACCACGCCCCGCAAAGAAGCAGATACGTGCGAAATTCTGTCGGGGGTGTTTGAAGGCCAAACTTTGGGAACGCCGATCGCAATTTTAGTCCGCAATCAAGACACTCGCCCCCAAGATTACGGCGAAATGGCGACTACCTACCGCCCTTCCCACGCTGATGCTACCTACGATGCTAAGTACGGAATTCGTAACTGGCAAGGCGGAGGTCGAAGTTCGGCGAGGGAGACAATAGGTAGAGTAGCAGCAGGGGCGATCGCTAAAAAAATTCTCTTCCAAGCAGCAGGAGTCTCCATAGTTGGCTACGTCAAACGCATCAAAGACTTAGAAGGTGTCGCCGACCCGGACACTGTTACCTTAGAACAAGTAGAAAGCAACATCGTCCGCTGTCCAGATGCCGAATGCGCCGAAAAAATGATTGAACTGATCGAAAAAGTTCGCGATAGCGGAGATTCGATCGGCGGTGTAGTCGAATGCGTCGCCCGCAACGTACCCAAAGGGCTGGGAATGCCCGTATTCGACAAACTCGAAGCCGACTTGGCCAAAGCCATCATGTCCTTGCCCGCCAGCAAAGGCTTTGAAATTGGTTCGGGCTTTGCCGGGACTCTACTCAAGGGCAGCGAACACAATGATGAATACTATACTGATGAACAGGGGGTAATTCGTACAGTGACGAATCGCTCCGGTGGAATTCAGGGTGGCATTGCTAACGGTGAAAATATCATTTTGCGGGCGGCCTTCAAGCCAACTGCGACAATTCGCCAGCAGCAGCGTACAGTAACCCGAGAGGGCGAAGAAACGCTTCTGGCTGCAAAAGGACGGCACGACCCTTGCGTTTTGCCAAGAGCTGTGCCAATGGTGGAAGCAATGGTAGCTTTAGTGTTGTGCGACCATCTGCTGCGCCATCACGGACAATGTGGAACCTTAAAGCCTGAATTTTAACATGGAAATCAGCTTGTCCTCTGTAGCGGCAACTCCCGTTGATTGCCCTCAACCCTCCGAAGCAATAAAAGGTATAGATGATTTTGTAGTACAGTTCTGGGGCGTGCGGGGCAGTGTGCCGACACCCGGAGAGGAAACAGTTCGCTACGGTGGCAATACTTCTTGTTTGGAAATGCGAGTCGGTGGAAAACGCTTGATATTTGACGGCGGAACTGGCTTGCGGATGCTGGGAGACCAGTTGGTGCAAGAAATGCCCGTGCAAGCTTATATGTTTTTTACTCACTATCACTGGGATCACATTCAAGGATTCCCGCTGTTCGCCCCAGCTTTTATCCGGGGCAATAGCTTTGATATTTACGGGGCGACTCCGCCAGATGGAGAGTGCATGAAACGGCACTTTGTCGAACGGGTACTGCACTCGAATTCGCCGGTGCCGCTGATGGGTTTGCAGGCAGATTTGAATTTCTACGAACTCAATCACAACCAGACGATGATGCTGGACGATATTGAGATTAGGACGGGTTCTCTGAATCACCCCAATACTGCTATGGGATATCGGGTGACTTGGCAGGGACGATCGGTTGTTTACTGTTCGGATACCGAACATTTTCCCGATCGGCTAGATGAGAATGTCTACAATTTAGCCCTCGACGCTGACGTGCTGATTTACGACGCGATGTACACAGACGAGGAATATCACAACCCCAAGTCTCCGAAGGTGGGTTGGGGACACTCGACTTGGCAGGAAGCGGTGAGAATGGCTAAGGAGGCCCGGGTGAAACGAGTGGTGATTTTTCACCACGATCCTGCTCACACTGACGATTTTCTCGATCGCATCGCCGAAGACGTGCAAATCGCTTTTCCGAAGGCTGTCATGGCCCGCGAGGGTCTTATTTTGCCGATCGGCTTCTGAAAATTCGCCTCCGGGGCTCGATCGAACCATCAACCGATCGAACCATAATTGTTATGTGAATATGTGGCTCTGGCCGCGAGACCAGAGCCACAATTTTTTTAAATTTGCGGCAAACTCTTAACTGCATGGTATAATTCTTGCTTGTTAAGTTTTTAGGCAAAGTATTTAAGGTTTTTTTTATTGTTCAACCGCGTCCGCCAGACGCCAAGACGTAAGATAATTGGAGGATTCCCAAGGGTGAAAAGGAGACAGTTTTGAATGTCAACAAACACGGCGAGGCGAGGAGCTCGCACGCCTGAGTGCTAGTCTGATGCCAGTAGACTTCCAGAAGCCTTGTTACAGATTAATTATTAAGGACAAAAACAGAAGTTATAGCTCTGATCGAGTAAAAGGTCGATCGGTTTTTTCGGATCGTGAATATTGACAACTGTCAAAAGCTAATAGCTTTTAGGTACAAACTGAAAAAATTTTCAGCAGTCAATTTAACTAACCAGAAAGAAACGATCGCTCTTGGGTTTGGCAGTAGCTCCGGCAAGCGAATGTTATGACTTGACTATCAAAATGGGAAATTTACGTTTTAGATCTTCAGCACATCAATACAGATGGATTGCCTTAGGCAGTTTTGCTGTAATTATGGGTATTTCAGGCGCCCTGGCCTACCGCCTCGCCCCGCTCCCCGGATTCATGGCTCAAGGCACTCTCACTTCTAATAATCCGCCAGTCAAATTTTCGAGCACGGGCACGACAATTCTCAAACAGGGAGAGCAACTCACCCCGGAGGTTCTGCTGGCAGATAATGTTGTCAAAGCAGTGGCAGATGCAGTTAAGCTGTCGCCCCAGCAAGTTCGACAAAATGCTAGTGTCAAGATTTCTAAGCCGGAACAACCCCTAGAGATTGTTGTGGGCTATCGCTCGCTCGATCGGGAGCAAGCAATCCAAACGGCGGATATGTTGATGAAGGGCATGGTTGAAAAAAGCCGCCTGATTAACAGATATCGGTGGCAATCAGTCAATCAGTCGCTCAACCAACGCTTGGCACAAGTCACTCAAGACCTGAAACAAGCTCAGCAAAAACTCGACCAATACGAAAGAGAGCGCGCTCGCCTGTTGCAGCAAATGAAGCTGCAGCAAGACTTTTACAACAAAACTCAGCTTGCAATGGCGGATACGCAAGCGTCGGAAAAAGAAATGGTCAGCAGTTTCGCCGCCGCTACAGTGCCGCAAATTGTGGCGACGCCCACGAGCGATCCGACAGTGCCTCTGATTTTGGGAATTGGCTTGCTGTTGGCGATTTTGGTCAGCCGGGGTTTGATTCCTTCGGTTGCCGATTGGAAGTACAAAGCAGCTTTTCAGCGAGAAGAGAGCGAAAGGCTCCAAAGTGCTTTGTACCGACTGATCAAAGAAGGCCGCGGCGAAATCACTCTGGTGCGGTTTGCGATGGAAACGCGGCTGTCGCCGGATGTGGCTCAGCGTTTTTTGAACCAACAAGCTGAAGTCTTTAATGCCAATTGCGAAATTAAAGACGACGGCAGCATCTTGTATCACTTCCACATTTAAAGGGCTGCGGGCGATCGCGCTCCACAGAAGACTTTAGCCGATCGGGCCATCACTGCTCGATCGGCTTGTTTTTTTGTTAATAGGACTTATATCTAGTTCGGTCGATCGACCATCCCGGTCTCAGTCGGCGCGGGTTTACTGAATCTATAACTTATACTACTACTACAGATTTTGGTGAACCCGCCGACCCGAGCTGGCGTTGCGGTGATTGTACCGGACATGATATTACGATCGTCAACATGGTTTCTGAGCTTGTAGGGTGCATTAGGGTTCAAAATTGCTCGATCGACAAAGGTGTTGACGACCCTAGATCACCCGAAGATTCTGCCAGTTGCGTCCAAGACTGTCTAAAAAATCAAGACTGTCTAAAAAATATTTTATTTTTGTGTTGCTCTCGCTTAAATATATGTGTAATTATAAAGAATCAGTAAATTTACGGTTGTTTTTTACCTACGTTAGCGGATCGATCGCTAAGTTGTGGTTAAATATCTCTTAGGAGGTGTCTCACCTCCGTATAAATGCTTTAGTCTAGATCCATTACTTGTTGAGGGAAGTTATGTAGTTTCACATCAGAAACTTCATGAGGCAAGAGGCTGAAATCACACTCCCCTACAGAAATCCTACGTTTTCATTTTGAACTTTTGTAATCACCTAGAGGCAAAACCATGATTTTTGGAATAATTTCTTCTTTTTTCGTAGCTTACTTTTTGCTAATGTCGGTTGCTAATTACGGCGACACTGGAATGTAGACCTGTTAAGGCACTCATAGACGGAGACAGAAGGCAGCAGGCAAAAAAAAGCAGTTTGAAAACTTCGATTAAGTCTCAGCTTGGGTCGTATCTGTCGTGCTTGCTCTGGCAGGAAAATGGATGGATGAAGGAGTCGTTAAGTACCGCTGTGACTGGGAAGAGGCAGACCCTGTAGCTGCCCGGAACATAGCAGATTTGATGGACTGGCGCGATCGGCTCCACTCTTGGGGATTAATTGGCGTCTACGAAAATGGCATAGGGTTTGGGAACGTCAGCGTCAGGCTCGGCAATTCTTGCCAATTCGTGATTTCGGGAACCCAGACTGCACACTTGAGGACTCTGGGACCAGAATCCTACTGCACAGTTACCGAATTTAACTTAGAACAAAATTTCCTCGGCTGCCGGGGTCCCGTACCAGCTTCGTCGGAGTCTCTGACTCACGGGGCCCTGTACCTTCAGAGAGAGGCTGTGGGCGGCATAATTCATGTCCACAACCCTCAACTATGGCAGCAACTGCTGTTTAAGATTCCTACTTCTAGAAAAGAAATACCTTACGGCACTCCCCAGATGGCGTTAGAAATGTCTAGACTTTTTGAGGAGGAGAATTTGGCGGAGCGCAAAATTCTGGCGATGGCCGGTCACGAGGACGGAATTATCTGTTTTGGCAGCACCTTGGACGAAGCTGGCAAAGTGCTTTCTGCTGCGATAGGTTCGACTTGAGATCTTGCACTTTGCTCATAAAAAGCTCAGAAACCTGGTTTATTGACAAAAAACCAAGGATTTGAGGTGGGTCTGTGGCAAGAAACTAAAGTGATGACGTGGGTGCCTGATGTGAGTTAAACTGAGCTTTACCCTTGACCTCTAGCCGATCGAGCGAGCGATCTAGCCTCACGGGTTCCAAACTTTTAAACTGCCTCTTGCCTCTGCGGTAAGGGAAAGATATTTTTAAAGAGAAACAAACTATATAGCAAAAGCTGAGAGTCATCGTGAATCAAACTAAACTTGTAAGCTCAAAAGAACTGCAATCAGAGGTATCTCGTCTCACCGAAGAGCTGCAAATGCGCGACCAATTGGTGCAGCAGTTGTCTCAAGAACTTTTCAGGCTGGTGAAGGGAAATTCGAGTTTTGTGCCGGCGCCGGAAGTTTCCGATCGCCACCAAGCTCAAATGCAGGCTATGCGGGAACAACTGCAAGCTGTTGAAGAACAGGTGAGTTTTTATCAGGAACAAATCGCGGAGCGGGATGCTGAGGTTTACCAACTGCGGCAGTCGGTGCAGGAATTGACGGATCGCTCTCGGATGTTAGAACAGGTGGTTCAGGAATTGCCGGGGGTTTACCGCCAGAAGTTTGCCGAACGGATCGAGCCAATTAAGGAAAAATTGGATCAACTGCAAAAGGAAAACCGCCAGTTGCACACTGAGTTGCAAAGCGTAACTTACCGTCTCGCTGTGCGGAGCCGCAAGGCTAAGGGCCTGGATCTTCCGAGCGTGGATGCTGAGGACGATCGGGGCATTCAAATGCCGAGCTTTGGCAATGTCTAAGGTTTTGATTGTGGCGGATGCCCACAAAGACCCGGCGGAAGCTCTGTTGCGGACGATCGCTCAATCTAGTCATTTAACGGAAGTCAATATCTGTGGGGTTTCGGAACTCAATTCTGGCGCGATCGCTCCGGGCGGGGCGATCGTTTGTCCTTTGACGCTGGATCTGCCGTCCCATCTGGTTTTTCCGGGTCGGGACCTGTTTCGATTTTGTGGCAATATTTGGGCGGCGCGCGATCGAGTGTCCCAGGAGTTGCAAGTACCCGTCGGCGATGGCAATTTTTGGCTGCCTGTGGTGTTGACGCCAAAGGGCCCACTGTATGCTGAGGCGATCGGTGCGGAAGCTGACAAGCAGTCTGGCGAGTTGAGTTACTCTCAACCGGTGCATTTGTCGGATCTTTGGCGGCAGGAACTTTATGAGTTGGCTTACCGCTTGCTGAATCTTTTAAATGCGCCACCGGCGACTTATTTGATGCAGTTCGGGTTCGTAGGGGAAAGGATTTGTTTCGATCGACTTTGGCCTTTTCCGGCTGCACCTGCGATCGCTTCTGTCGGCGTTCAAGTACCGGATTTATTTGTCTGTCATTGGTATTGCTTGACAAATAAGCCTATCTATGATATACAAATTTGCTCTGCGGTTATTTGAAGTCTATGGGAAAGTTGAGATTTGAGATTTGATCTTGGGAGATCATTTTAATCAAGCAACTAGAGACGGAGTTTCAGCGGAGATAACTTGGTCGAAACTGTCGAAGATTTCAAAGAGTTGGTCGAGTTGAGTAATTTCAAATATTAGCCGGACTGTTGCTGAGAGGTTGCAGATGACGAAGCGACATCCCCGGTGGCGGGCGGCGTTGAGTCCGCCGACTAAGGCGCAGATCCCGGAACTGTCGATGAAATCTACGTCGGCCATGTCAATTACCCAAAGTTTATGGCGATCGGGCGCAATTTCTGCTAGCTGTTGCTGGAGGAGGCTGCCTGCTTGGGAGTCGAGGCAGTTTTGAGGCTGGAGGACGATGGGTTGGTTGAAGTTGGGAAATTCCATAGCAGTTATCCTAGGATTGTAAAGTATGAATAAGTGAGTTCAGTTGCTGATTCTGTTGAAAGAATCAGGGGATTTCAGCTAAGGTTGGAGGAAGGGCGATCGCCCTTGTGGGAATCGGTGGGGATAGCCGTTGCGATAAATTTAGCAGGAAACTGGCTAGCGATCGCGCGGAAGGCAACCGCATCAATTCTATATTAATTTATTATGCCTGGAAGGCTAATTGTTAGGTTAGCGAGCGATCGCGAGTTTAGTGTGTTCTTCATCACAGCGAAAGATTGCACTATTGCCTGAATCGAGCCAATATATAAATGTATTGAGCTTTGCAAAAGTTTACGAAGGCAGTATCGAATGTCTTTTGAGTTTTTATCGTTAGAGACTATTCAGCAGTTGGCGCGCGATTACGGCTACTGGGCAGTATTTCTGGGAATTCTGCTGGAAAATTTGGGAGTTCCTCTTCCAGGGGAGACAATTACGATTGCTGGCGGTTTTTTAGCTGGCAGCGGGGAACTGAATTACTGGTATGTACTCGGCAGTGCGATCGCGGGTGCGACTGTGGGCGGCAACCTTGGTTATGCGATCGGCAGGTACGGCGGCTGGCCGCTGCTGCTGAATCTGGGAAAATTTTTCCGCTTTCGGGAAGAACAACTGTTTGACTTAAAAGAACAGTTTAGCCAAAATGCAGCTAAAGCTGTATTTTTGGGCCGTTTCATTGCACTGCTGCGAATTTTTGCTAGCCCCCTAGCGGGTATTGCAGAAATGCCTTTTTGGAAATTTTCGCTGTTCAACATTCTGGGTGCTGCCAGTTGGGCATCTGTAATGGTAAGTTTATCCTACTTCTTGGGACAAGTTGTGTCTTTGGAGAAGTTGGTAGCTTGGGCGGCTCAATTTGCGGTATTTGCTTTGCTGTTAGCAGTTGCTTGGATTGCAATTCCTATTTGGTTGGAGTCGCGGAATTTGGACAAGACTAAGTAAGATTGGTGGTTAGACTTTTTGCAAGACTTCTGAAATTTCTGTTTTTAACTGCAGATAAACGCAAAGGAACGCAGATATTATCTATTTTTGCAAAAAGTCTAATCATTGTCGCTCGCCTATTAATAATTCAGGACTTCTGTCTTCAAAATAATCAAGTTTGTAGCGATAACTTCTGTTCTCAAAATAATCAAGTTTGTAGTGAGAACTTCTGTCCTGGATAAGGAAACTATTAGTCAATAAAGACTAAACCCCTTACTACCAAGCAGTTTTATTAGTAATTAACATAACATCATATAAAGTAGAAGTCTTATCTCCCACAACTGAGGCGTTTGACATCTGATAAATCTTTCCCTTGCTTTTCTGGCTCGTGCTTAAGTTTCTCCAATTTTACTAAGAGTAATTGTTGCTCCCATCGATTTTTGATTTCAGCAAATAATTGCTGCGCTTGTGCAGTCACAATAACTCGATCTTCTACAGGCTCCATTTTTTAGTGTTCTCAAAGTTTAAAATCGGCTTTTAACTGTTGTCAGTCTATTATTTTTCCCCTATGGACTTGTTGAATGCCGCATTGCAATTGAATCATAAATTTGCGACCGTAGAGAATATATATAGTTTCTCAGAGAGATTCAAATTGTTTAAAACTGAGCACAATGATTGCTGGTTTTCCATCCTTAGCGATCATAGCTGGCTCTGCTGCTAAGTCATCGCGCTACTTTGGCAGTTGTTGTTGCGCTTCTGTAATTGTCAGGTATTTTGGTATATTTCCAGGAGTTGAATTTTATACTTATTATAGCATGGTTAATTCAACACAATATCTGCGCTAGCAATTCATTTAGCAAATAAGGTGCGCAATGCGCACCTTACTCTTAGTCCGCGCACCATCCGGACTTTGTTTGTGTAGCCTCGAATTCGATTCGGCGGGTTAATATCGGCTTTCTAATCCGATTGTAATTAACACTAACCCCTATTTTTCTCCGACCAAATGCGGGTTGGTAGTCCCCAAACATAGACAAATCCTTCGGCGGCTTTGTGGTCGAATTCGTCCTCTGCGCCGTAAGTTGCTAAGTCGAAACTGTACAGGGAATTTTCGGATTTGCGGCCGACAATTGTGGCATTTCCTTTGAATAGTTTGAGGCGCACGGTTCCAGTTACTCGCTTTTGCGTGTCCTGAATAAATGCGTCTAAAGCTGTTTTTAAAGGGTTGTACCAAAGACCGTTGTAAATCATTTGGCTGTAGGTTTCTTCGATGCCTCGCTTGTATCGCGTTACATCTGCTGTCAGGGTCAAACTTTCTAAGTCCCGGTGCGCGTGCATTAACACTAAAATCGCCGGTGTTTCGTAAATTTCCCGCGATTTAATTCCGACTAGGCGGTTTTCAATCATGTCGATGCGCCCGACTCCGTGATTTCCAACTATTTCGTTGAGTTGGGAAATTAAGGCGACTGGTGATAAATCTTTGCCGTTCAAACTGACAGGATTGCCGCACTCGAAACCGATTTCAATATATTCGGGTGTGTCGGGAGTTTGCTCGATCGCCTTTGTCATCAAATAGACTTCTTCCGGCGGTTCCGCCCAAGGATCTTCGAGGATTCCGGCTTCAATTGCCATTCCCAACAAGTTGCGATCGATACTGTAAGGCGAAGACTTCTTCACCGGCGACGGAATGCCGCATTTCTCGCCGTATGCGATCGTTTCCTCGCGGCTCATTTTCCACTCCCGCGCCGGTGCTAAGATTTTAATCTTGGGATTGAGCGCGCCGATCGACACATCGAACCGCACTTGATCGTTTCCCTTACCCGTACACCCGTGGGCGATCGCATCTGCACCGTATTTTTCCGCAGCTTCTACTAACAATTTAGCAATTAGCGGGCGAGCCAGCGCCGTAGAAAGGGGATAGCGATTTTCGTAAAGTGCGTTAGCTTGAATTGCTGGAAACGCATAGTTTTTGACAAATTCCTCGGTAGCGTCGATCACCAGCGATTCCGAAGCACCGGATGCCAAAGCTTTTTTGCGGATCGGTTCTAATTCGTCTCCCTGTCCCAAATCCGCGGCCAGAGTAATTACCTCTTCCACACCCCACTCGTTTTTGAGGTAAGGAATGCAGACGGAGGTATCGACTCCGCCCGAATATGCTAGCACAACTTTTTTAGCGCGACTCATTGCTATTTACATCCTGAATTTAACTGACATCTTGCACCATTTACTATAATCCCGCTCCGGGGCGGGCAAGATGCCCAACCCACAAGAAAATTTAATTTGTGTGGAACTGGCCCGAAAGCCTGTTTCTGAGAATGGTGCAAGATATCCGATTTAACCGACTTTTCATTATGCACCTAATTGAGATCGATTCTTGTCAGAAATAGTACAGATTTATATATTATTTTTTTGCTAAACTTTGCTATTTTGCGGGGGAGTTGCTGCGGAAAATCTGTTACCGTGGGATACGGTAACTGTGGCAATGGGGAAAAGGCGTGTTTTTTAGTGTTGTGATTCCGACGTACAATCGTAAACCGATTTTGGCAAAATGTCTGCTGGCTTTGGAAAATCAGCAGTTCGGTGAGATTGTCAGAGAGTATGAAGTAATAGTCGTGGACGACGGCTCGACGGACGGGACGCTGGAGTGGTTGGCGGCGGATGCGGACTTGTTGCCTCACGTGCGATCGATCGCCCAATGTCACCAAGGCCCGGCGGCGGCCCGGAATTTGGGCGTTGAAGATGCTAAGGGCGATACGATTATTTTTATTGACAGCGATTTGGTGGTAACAGAGCATTTTTTGCAAGCACACGCCGATGCTTTGCTACAGGGTTACAAAGATACTGATGCGGTTTTTACTTACGGCAGCGTGATTAATACTTGCAATTTCGACAATCCTACTTCCGAACCTTACAAAATAACAGATTTTTCGGCGGCTTATTTTGCTACGGGAAATGTGGCGATCGCCCGCCACTGGCTGCTGGCTGCTGGACTGTTTGACACTCGGTTTCAACTGTACGGATGGGAAGATTTAGAATTGGGTGTCAGGTTAAAAAAATTAGGTTTAAAACTGATTAAATGTCCGGCTGCTGTCGGATATCACTGGCATCCACCTTTTAGTTTAGAGCAAATTCCGGGCATGATTGACAGAGAAATTCAGCGGGGCAGAATGGGAGTTTTGTTTTATCAAAAACACCCAAGTTGGGAAGTGCGAATGATGATACAAATGACTTTTTTGCACCAAATACTCTGGGGAGTTTTATCATTGGGCGGGATGCTGAACGAGCGGACGATGACTCCTTTTTTGCAGTGGTTGATTGACCAGGGCAAGCCGCAGTTAGCTTTAGAAATTGCTCGGATTTTTCTGAATTGGTATAACGTTAAAGCCGTGTACGCCGCAAGCGGGGAATTGCAGACCGAGACAAAGATACCATAAATCAGCCCGATGGCGCAAATAAAATATAATATATTGTAGGAGTTTTTCAGGGCGCATTGGTGTCAATTGAAGCTCCAATGTAGTAACGGTATACTGTTTTACAGTTATGCCTAAATCCCCCTAGCCCTGCTTAAAAAGGGCAATTTAGGGGGTTCAAGACTTGGATACAAACAAGACAGACAAAGGATTTTAGTCTTAAGTTGACACGAATAGTCATGGCTGGTTTAGTTGGCATTTAGAGTAAGTAGATCTACTGAAAAAACCTAACACCGAGTCACTCGGTAAATGCAGGCGAAACCGGGTTATAGACACTGTAAAAGTTTTATGTTTAATCAAAGTTGCTTAGCCTGTGCTTTGAGCAAGCTCTGCTTTTCACTCGATTGACTGCGATAATTTGAGCCGCAAACATTTTCAAAGGACGCTTATTTTTGATATTATGATAGATGATTTAGGAGTACGCTATATATAGCCGATAGTTGTGCTAATTTCCCGGGAAGTGTGAGGTACAAGCGGTTAATAGCTTTAAAAAATATTCCCAAAAATAAAATTTAATAGTTCGAGAGCCTGCTGTGAATACAACTGACGGTAAAGATCCAAGACTAGAAACTATTACACTTCAAAACACTGTCTTACAAGAAAATATTTTAATGGTGGACGACCACCCAGAAAGCTTGCGGCTTTTATCCCAGCTTTTGTCTAAGCGGGGATATAAAGTTCGGCCGACACGGGATGGCAAATTGGCTCTCAACTTTGCTCTATCGAGTCCACCGGATTTGATTTTGCTGGACATTCTGATGCCAGGTATGGATGGCTATCAAGTCTGCGAACAGCTAAAAGCTTGTCCGGAAACCAAAGATATTCCTGTGATTTTTATCAGTTCTTTAAATGAAGTTTTTGATAAAGTAAAAGCTTTTTCGCTGGGGGCAGTAGACTACATTGCTAAACCGTTTCAAACAGAAGAAGTGGTGAGCCGCGTCGAAAATCAACTGCTTCTGAGCCGGCTTTATAAGCAAGTTTTAGCACAAAATGCGCAACTGCAAGCAGAAATAGAAGAACGCAAGCGGATCGAAGCAGAACTCCGAGACAGCCAACGCTGGCTGTCGGCAGTAATTCAAACGAATCCTAATCTTTTGTACGTTTACGATTTGATAGAACAGCGAACTCTGTATATTAACCGCGAAATTTATAGCGATATTGGCTACAGCTTTGAAGAAATACAACAGATGGCTGGAGCATTTATTCATAACTTAATACACCCTGACGATTGGCCGGGATTGTCAGAACACATGAGCAGGATTGAGACAGCAAAAGACGGTGAAAGCTTTGAGTTTGAGTACCGAATTCAGCACAAAAACGGTGAATATAGCTGGTTTTTGAGTCGGGATACCGTTTTTGCCAGAACAGCGGACGACAAACCTTGGAAAATTCTGGGAACTGCTACTGAAATTAGCGATCGCAAACAAGCTGAACTCGAACTTAAAACAGCTTTAGCTGCTTTGGAACGGCAAATCAAGCAAAGATTTCTGCTAGAAACAATTACTCTGGAAATTCGCTACAGCTTAAAGCAGGATCAAATTTTTCAAACAGTGGCGGCCCAAATAGGTCGAATTTTTAATGCCGATTGCTGCTTGATTCACACCTACACAGAACACCCAAATCCCCGCATTTTTAATGTGGCTGAGTACAGAAAAACCGCGTCTAAATCGCTTTTAGATGTAGAAATACCCATAAATGGCACTCGTCACACTCAGTTTTTATTGTCCCAAGATCAAGCTGTAGTTTATGATGATGTTTTTGCCGAACCTCTGCTAGAAAACGTCAGAGAATTGTACTCTCAAATAGGTTTGAAGTCGATGATATCCATCCGCACTTCCTACCAGGGAAAAGCTAACGGAATGATATGCTTGCACCAGTACGATCGCCCCCGCCACTGGACGCAAGATGAGATCGGATTATTGAAAGGTGTGGCAGCACAAATGGGAATTGCGATCGCTCAAGCCAATCTTCTCGAACAAGATAAAAAACAGCGACTTAAACTTCAGCAGAGCGAAGCTAGTCTAGCAGCAGCCCAGAAAATTGCCCATATCGGCAGTTGGGAATTTGATTTAGTCACAAAAAAAATTACTTGGTCAGAAGAAGTATTCCGCATTTTTGGTCTTGACTCAACCGCAACTGAACCAAGATCTGCCCAACTTTTAAAGATGTGTCATCCCGACGACAGAGACTTGTTCCAACAAACTGTCAACCTCACTATATCACAAGGAATTTCCTACAAAAAAGAGTTCCGATTTTTGCATCCCAGCGGGCAAATTCTATACGTGGAAGGAAGGGGAGAAGCTGTTTTTGACAAAACCGCAAAAGTAATCAAACTGTTGGGAACAGTCATGGATATTAGCGATCGCAAACAAGCCGAAGCAGCTTTGCTTCTTAGCGAACAGCGAGAACGAGAAAAAGCGCAACAGCTAGAACAAACTCTGGAAGACTTAAAAAATGCTCAATCCCAGCTCATTCAAGCCGAAAAAATGTCAACTATCGGGCAAATGGTAGCGGGAGTAGCCCACGAAATTAATAACCCCGTCAACTTCATCTACGGCAATATTATTCCCGCCGCACAGTACGCTCGCGATTTGGTAGAATTAATCGCTCTCTACCAGCAACACTATCCCGAACCAGTTGCCGAAATAGACGAAAGATTGGCAGAAATAGAAGTAGATTTTATCGCTGAGGATTTTCCTAAAATCCTGGCTTCAATGCAAGAAGGTGCTAACCGCATTAAGCAGATCGTGCTGTCTTTGCGAAACTTTTCAAGACTCGACGAAACAGAGCGCAAAGTAATAGATATTCATGAAGGGATAGAGAGCACTTTGGTTATTTTGCAGCACCGATTGCAGTCACAGGTAAAACGTGCGGAAATTCAAGTTATTAAAAATTACGGCGAACTGCCAAAAGTCGAGTGTTATCCGGCTCAATTAAACCAGGTATTTATGAATTTACTGTCGAATGCGATCGACGCTGTGGAAGAGTCATCAGCAAACTGTACTTGCAAAGTTAACCAAATTCGCATTGTTACTGAAGTCAGCAGCGACAATCAAGTGTGCGTGCGGATTTCTGACAGCGGGCCCGGTATCCGTCCCGAAGTTCAGTCAAGGATGTTTGACCCGTTTTTTACTACCAAACCGATCGGCAGCGGCACTGGTTTGGGGTTGTCGATTAGTTACCAAATTGTTAAAGACACCCACGGCGGTAAGTTGGAGTGTCATTCAGAAGTTGGCCGGGGAACAGAATTTGCGATCGAACTGCCGATTTTCCAAAAGTTGAAAGTTAAAAGTTAGGATAAGCTGTTATATCTTGTCCGGTAAATTAACCATAATTCTTGTAGTGACCGGTTTACCAACAATCTATAATATAAGCCAGAGATGAGCGTAAACGCACCCCTACCGTCAGATTGGGGGCAATTCAACAAAGATTATATTAATCCTCTATCAGAACCTATTCTATGGTGCGTCATAACCTGACATTTTATCTAGTATTTCCTGTGAACGACCTGTCATTTAGTTTAATGTCATCCTAAACATGATAAAATAAAGAGTTAGCCTTTAGAGGCTCCAGACGTTGCGCTGCTAAAATTAGTAGTGAATATTACAGTTGCTATTATACAAACTCTGTCAACATACGTCTGCTGTAGCGTCTACCACATTTTAACTGAATTATGACTGACTCAATTCGCTTCCTCATGTGCGCTCCCGACCACTACGATGTAGACTACGTGATTAATCCGTGGATGGAGGGAAATGTCCACAAATCATCGCGCGATCGCGCCGTCGAACAGTGGGAAAAACTCTACCACGTCCTCAAAGACAACGCGGTGGTAGACCTCGTACCGCCCGAAAAAGGCTGGCCGGATATGGTTTTCACCGCCAACGCAGGCTTGCTGTTAGGCAATACCTTCGTCCTCAGCCGTTTCTATCACAAAGAACGCCAAGGCGAAGAGCCCTATTTCAAAGCATGGTTTGAAAGCAAAGGTTTCACCGTGCACGAACTTCCGAAAGACTTGCCGTTTGAGGGCGCTGGCGATGCTTTGCTCGATCGCGAAGGACGCTGGTTGTGGGCCGGATACGGCTTCCGTTCCGAACTAGACTCGCACCCGTTACTAGCAAAATGGCTCAACATTGAAGTGCTTTCGCTGCGTTTAGTTGACGAACGATTCTATCACCTAGATACCTGTTTTTGTCCCCTGACCTGCGGCTATTTGCTCTACTATCCAGCCGCATTTGACTCGTACTCCAACCGCTTAATTGAAATGCGAGTTGCGCCGGAAAAACGCATTGCCATTGAAGAAGCAGATGCCGCAAATTTTGCCTGCAATGCCGTCAATATTGACAAAATTGTGGTAATGAACAAGGTTAGCGAAGCCTTGAAAACGCGCATCACTAAGGCCGGTTTTCAAGTTATTGAAACGCCGCTGAGCGAATTCCTCAAAGCCGGCGGTGCTGCTAAGTGTTTGACGCTGCGGGTAACGGAACCAGTGCAAGAAGAGCGATCGGCAAACGTGATGGTAGAAAGCCGCACAATTCGCATGGAAGGTCACTTGCTTGATGCTGGTTTAATCAGTCGCGCTTTAGACTTAATTATCGAAAACGGCGGCAGTTTCCAAGTGCTCAATTTCAATTTAGGAGAGCAGCGGCAAAGCACATCATCTGCGGACGTTAAAGTTTCGGCTCCTTCCCACGATGTGATGGAAGAAATCATGGGACTGCTGATTGACTTGGGTGCAGTGCCCCCGCCGCAAGAGATTTGCGACGCTATTTTAGAACCGGTAGTGCAAGATGGCGTCGGCCCGGACGACTTTTATGTGAGTACGATTTATCCCACAGAAGTGCGGGTAAATAACCAGTGGGTGAAGGTACAAAATCAGCGGATGGATGGAGCAGTAGCTATTACAGAAGCGGCAGAAGGCCCAGTGGCAAAATGCAAATTATTGCGCGATTTAAAAGTAGGTGAAAAAGTAGTTGTTGATGTGGTTGGCATCCGCACCATCCGCAAAACAGAATCGCGGGAACAGCGCAATTCTCAAGAATTCAGCTTTATGTCTGGCAGCGTTTCTAGCGAACGCCGCGTCGAATTGGTAGTAGAACAAGTAGCGTGGGAATTGCGCCAAATTCGCGATCGCGGTGGCAAAGTTGTAGTGACGGCGGGGCCTGTTGTCATCCACACCGGCGGTGGCGAACATTTAGCGCACTTAATTCGTGAAGGTTACGTGCAAGCGTTGTTGGGCGGAAATGCGATCGCAGTTCACGACATGGAACAGTCGAGCATGGGAACTTCTTTAGGAGTTGACATGAAACGCGGCGTAGCTGTGCGCGGCGGACACCGCCATCACTTGAAAATGATTAACACAGTCAGGCGTTATGGCAGTATTGCTAAAACCGTTGAGGCGGGAATTATTACCAGCGGTGTGATGTACGAGTGCGTGAAGCATAATATACCCTTTTCTCTTGCAGGTTCGATCCGCGATGACGGGCCACTTCCTGACACGCAAATGGATTTAGTTAAGGCTCAAGAAGAATATACTGAGCTGTTACGGGGTGCGGATATGGTGTTAATGCTGTCGTCTATGCTGCACTCAATTGGTGTGGGAAATATGACGCCAGCAGGTGTGAAGATGGTCTGTGTGGACATTAATCCGGCTGTGGTGACGAAATTGAGCGATCGGGGGTCGATCGAATCTACTGGAGTTGTTACGGATGTGGGATTGTTCCTAAGTTTGTTGGTGAATCAATTGGATAAATTGACCAGCCGCCATCATGTAACTCAATCCGTGTAGACTTGGCGGTTGAAACCGCGTTTATACAAACTTTTGTCTCTCTCTAAGAGACTGAAGAATAGAGGCTAGTAGGGTGCGCAATGCGCACCTTACTAATGCCTAGAAATTTTGAGGCAAAAAGCGAAGGTACAGGAATTAATAGACCTCAGAAATTGTATTTTAGAAGGCAGAAATGAAGATGCTCTAGCGATTGTCGATGAATTAGATGGCATGAGCAAACAAGCAACTTTACGGAAGATCGGGTCTTGTTTACTGATTCTACTAATCCACCTCATTAAAAATCAAGTAGAATACCGTTTAACAAATTATTGAGTCGCTTCTATTGCTAATTCTGTCCGGGGTATTAAAAAGCTCAATCTTAAAGATAATAAAACATTTTACTACATCAACGCTTCGGAGTGGGAGCCTTTTCTAGAAGATGAACTAGAAGCCGCAATTCGTGAGGCTAGCAGGGAAGTATTGGAAGGAAATTTAAGCCGCGGTCAACTAAATCAAAGAGTGGACAGAGAGCAAATTATGGCGATAGCCACTGGGCTACTGTCGCTGACCTACACTTCTTCTAGAGGTGAATTCGAGGATGCGATCCATGAATATTTGTCGCAGTTGCCTGGGGGTTAAGATCGGAATGTATAGAGTCAAAAATATCAAAAGGCATTGCTGTAAAATACTGAGGGTAATAAACGATGCGTGCGATCGCACCCTATCGAAAGCTATTCGTAAATCAGAGCGTGGCTGGGGCGGGTTTACTTGTTCTTTCGCGCTTTTTTACCGATTTTGATCGACCCGCCCCTATATCGCCTACAACTTTGATATTGCAATAAAAAGCCTCAGACCCGCAAGCCTGAGGACCGGAGTTCCTGAAAATCGTCACTTCTTACTATTGTTGCCAACAAACAGCACAATATACAAGAGGGGTGCAACCCAGCACGGCAGCTTTTGACAGACAGAGATTGCTTCCTGAGTCGCAACGCGAAAGCAATGTTTAATTCAACACTTCACTTTGCAAAACAATTCCTCTAGCCATTTACATATCTGGGTTGATAATTGTGATTTAGGAGCGGTGTCTGTCCTCGATCGCAATATAAGGAGCACCGTGAGTCCCCGTATATATTTGAGTCGGGCGGTAAATGCGGTTTGCTTCTAGTTGTTCCTTCCAGTGGGCCAACCAGCCGGCAACGCGGGCGATCGCAAAAACCGGCGTAAACAAGTCGATGGGAATTCCCATTTTTCGGTAAACCAGACCAGAATAGAAATCTACATTTGCATAAATTCCTTTGTGACCCAAGTTCTCCTCAACCACTTCTTCCAACTTGATAGCAATGTCGTAATAATCGTCGTGACCGAAGTTCTCAAACAACTGTTCCGCTAACCTCTGAAGAATAGTTGCTCTCGGATCTTTCACCTTGTAAACTCGGTGACCGAAGCCCATGATTTTGTCTTTATTTGCAACGCTCTTCTCGACAAAAGCCCGCACGTTTTCTACCGAACCAATTTGCTCCAACATATCAATCACTTCTTCATTAGCTCCCCCGTGCAGTGGCCCCGCCAAAGTGCCAACGGCTGAAGCAATCACTCCGTAAGGGTCGGTCAGCGTCGAAGCTGTTACCATTGCCGAAAATGTAGAGGCATTAATTGTATGTTCAGCGTGGAGAGTCAGACAAGTGTCAAAAATGCTAGCTAACAGCGGATCGGGTTCTTGCTCGTTGAGCATATAAAGAAAGTTAGCCGAGTAGTTCAAGTCATCCCTCGGCCGCACCGGATCATTTCCCCGTCGCATTTGCTGGAACGCTGCTACCATTGTGGGAATCTTAGCTAGCAGTCGCACTACAGCTTCTCGAATGTATCCCTGGTTGGGGAGAGCTCGGCGCGAGTAGAACAACCCCAGGGCGGCCGCTGAAGCTTGCAGGGCGTCCATTGGATGTCCTCTTTCAGGAAAGCATTTCATCATGTCCCGGATGCGATATTTGATCCGGCGGTGATACCGAATTTCATGCTCGAAAGCTTCTAGTTCTTCCTTTGTCGGAAGTACCCCCCAGATTAATAAATATGAAGTTTCAAGAAAGGAACTTTTCAGTGCCAGTTCCTCGATGCTAATCCCGCGATATTCCAGCAATCCTTTTTGTCCATCGACGTAGCTAATGCTGGACAAGGTGGCGGGAACACCTTCTAAACCTGGTTTGAATTCGCCGACGACCATTGCGATACCGTTTTGTGTGAGTTGAATACAATACTAAAAGTACATTACCAGAAACCAAGATAGTGTCACAGTCTTGACAAATAATCATTTAATTGCGGTTCAGAAACCGGGTTTTTCAACCTAGAACCCGATCGCACCGCTGCGTATTTTCGCCCCTCAAACCCGGTTTTGGCGTCCGAGAATGCGGGTTGAAGAGGGCTGGCGCGTACTGTTACTGTCGGGGCGGTTCGCTGTTTCTAGGGCAGCAAAAACTTGGGCGGAGTTAGCCAAAACATTTGGCTGCGGCCCACTGGGGACCCGGTTTCCGGGAGAATTAAGCCGATGATACCTGCTTTTTTGAGAATCAGGGCATCTTGCGATCGAGCCCAAAGCAAAGTTTCTGCCCAATGGCCTAAATCTGGTTGGTGACCGACCAGGGCCAAGCTGCTGCTACCTATTTCCTGCCACTGTTTGTACCACTCCAGCCAGTTCCCGATGTCTCCTGAAGGTGCGAGGGCGGCGGATTCTTCTATTTTGGAACTGAGACCGACTGTTTGCAGGATTTGGGCGGTTTGCTGCGCCCGCAGTAGGGGACTGGTCAGAATCAGGTCAAACTGAATTTCGAGTTCGTACAGCCGCTGGGCGATTTTCCGGGTTTTACGATCGCCCTCTTTAGTGAGCGGGCGTTCTGAATCTGTATCGTATTCTTCGGGTGAGGCTGCGATACCGTGGCGGATCAGGTAAATAACCATATATCAATACTTCCAGGCATTTTATCCCATTTTTCTAGGAGCGGTCTAGGATATACCTACCTTCTTTTGCCTATTCTACAACTGGATTAGACCTCTGGCGCCGTTATCTGGTTTGCGCTTGTGTAGCGATCGCGCCCTTGTCGTTTCGCATCGTACAATGCTCGATCGGCGAGGGCAACGAGTTCATCCGGTGATGTTGCCAAGGAGGGAATCACAGTCGCAATTCCCATGCTAACGGTCACGATCGCGCTCACATCAGATTGCTCGTGAGGGACTGCCAACTGTCGGATTGCCTGACGCATCGACTCCGCAACCGCGATCGCCCCTGCAGCATCCGTATTCGGCAGGATAGCAGCGAATTCTTCGCCCCCATAGCGCACAAACAAATCGGTAGAACGTTTAACCGCGGCTGCTGCGGCTTTCGCTACTTTCACCAAACAAGTATCCCCAGCTTGATGTCCGTAGCAATCGTTATATCGCTTGAAATAATCTACATCCAACATAATCAACGAAAGCTGTTGTTTGCCCTGCATCAGTCGGTGCCATTCCGACTGCAACCGCTCATCAAAACAGCGGCGGTTTGCTACTTGTGTTAGCCCATCTGTCGTAGCAATTAATCTTTCTCGTTCCGCCCGGTGTCTTAGCATCTCATCTGCCCGCTTGCGTTCTGTAATATCAGCAAAAGTCGTCACTACTGCATAGGGTTGAGACTGATTGAGATGGAACAGCGGTTGAGAATTAATCGAAATCCAAGTCAGCGTTTTATCCGATTTGTGAATGCCCATCACCACATTCGATTGCGGTTGTCCCGTGCGCAGGGTAATCGTTGCCGGATGCTGTTCGCTCGGAAACGGTTCGCCATCCTCCCGAACGGTTCGCCAGTCTAAATCTTCTATCGATGTGTGCCCCATCATTTGCTCCGGGGTCAGCCCGATAATCCTTTCGGCACTAGCATTGCAGGCAGTAATTTGTCCGTCTGCTAGCTGGAGTACAACACCTTCTGTCATGGTGATAATCACAGAACGGTACCGTTCCTCGCTTTCCTGCAATTGACTCAGGAGAATGTTCTTAGCATCAAATTCTGAAGCCAGATGCAGGCTGCTTGCCAGAAACCCGGCCATCAGTTGTAAAGTCTGGATATCTGACTCTGTAAAGGCAGAGGGTGTAGCTGAAAGCACTTTTAAGACGCCAACCCGATCGTCCTGATAGAACAAGGGAACAACCACCATTGACCGGAGACCAATGCGCTCGCAGGCAGCCCGATTTACCCGTGCATCGGTTTCTGAATCCTCGCAAAGCATGATTTGCCCCGTCGCAATACATTTTCCCGATAAACTTGTCCCTACTTTGATCCGTAATCCAATATAGGGGGTGGCGATACCGCTGGCTGCCCGATACACCAATTCATCTCCTTCGACAATTTCAATCACTGCTCCATCGGCACGGGTCAAATCTTGAGTCCTTTCTGCAATCACGGCCATGACTGCATCGAGATTGGGATTGTGGATGGCGATTTTCTGTTGGGTAGCAATCACTATACTCAGACGCTCGAACTCTTGTTGTAATGCTGCTTCTGCTTGCTTGCGATCGGTGATATCCTTCATAAAGCAGTGATGCCCGATCGCTCGCTCCTGCGAGTCGTAGGCTGCCAACATCACCAATTGCTTGTAAAAAATCGAACCATCTTTCCTGATACCGCGGGCCTCAACCTCCACTCGGCCCTCGGCTCGCATTTTTTGATAAGCCACCGTCATCCTGTCGCAGTCCTCGGGATGAACTGTTTTCTGCCAATTCATACCCACCATTTCTTCAGGTTGATAACCGGCTATATTGGCGTAGGCTTGATTAACCGTGATATACCGTCCGAAAATATCCAGCCGCGAGATGCCGTCCACCGCATTAGCAAGAGCTGTACTCATTTCTCTGAGTTCTGTTTCCGCCTGGACAAGATCCGTAATGTCTTGGGATGTACCAAACAACCGAATGACTTTTCCCTCTGCATTGAGTTCGACCTGTCCTCTGGCTTCGGTATGGCGGATAGAACCATTCGGGCGCAAGACTTTGAGGCGCAATAGATAAGGCTCTCCCCGAGTCAGCGCTCGTTGAACTACCATGTGTAGCTGTTTGGCACTTTCGGGATGGTAAATCCGCAGGTTTTCTTCATAGGTAGGTTCGCCCAGTGCCCTGTCGCGTCCCAAAATCTCAAATAGTTGGGGAGACCAGGTAATTTTACCCGTAATCGCGTCAAATTCCCAGCTACCTATGTGGGCAACCCGCTGGGCTTCTGACAACCTGGTTTCATTCTGTTGCAGGGCAGTTTCTGTTTGCTGGCGACGAGCGGTAATGTCATTTTCGTTGACGACCAACATCGGGTTGCCTGTTACCGGGTCTTTGGTACACCGCACGTCGATCTTGTGCCAGCGAATCCCCGCCAGAGTAATCACTTGAGCCTCAGTGATCGAGACCTCGCCGTACCCTTGAACTCCCATTGCTCGCTCTCCTACCTGAGGGTCAACAAAGTGGCTCAGAAAAGCATTGTCTGACGCAGAGCGAGGGTGCAGCGCATCCCCATAACAGCGCAAGGCCGCCGGGTTTTCCAGCAGCGGTAAGCCTTCTAGGGTGTACAGGGAAACCATGAGCGTGGTGTGCCGGAGTGCCTCTATCGATCGCAGGATTTCCGGCTCCATTTGATGAGCGCTTTCGACCGTACCCTCGACCAGCATTGCCAAACGCCCGCTCTCTATCCCGATCCCAGAACACCGACAGCGGACAGAAACAGGCTGACCGCCCGGGTAAAACGTCCACTGCTCGGACAAGGTTTTGCCTTGCTTAAACTGCTGCAGATATGTCTGCAAGCGAATCCGAGTAGACTCTGACACATCGCTAAAGTTGCGGCTCGCAAGTTCTTGCCGGCTAGAAGCATTCCACAGGTACAAGGATGCTTGGTTTGCCCACCACATTTGCAAATGCTCAATATCAAATATCCAGATCGGGTTTTGCAATAACTCAAAGGCTCTGAGGTGGACAATACCCCCGCTCAGGGAACAGGCAAACTCTGGTTGCAGGCAATTTTCATGGACTATTGTCGCGCTGTCTGTATTAATCGCAGTTTGATTCGGTTCTGTTTTGAGTTCCGGCAGTTGATTTGGCGGCAGCACCGGGTGATGAGATATCAGGTGCCGCATCCTCAATCCAAGCAGCACTGCAACGTGTTGCAGGATCTGAACGTCGAGAGGTTCCCACTGACGCGGACTTCGGCATTGGTGAGCAATCAACAGTCCCCAAAGCTTCTGAGATTGCTGCTGTTTGCCATCTAGCAAGATTGGCACAACTAAATTTGCCTGAACCTGGATGCGATCGAGCAATTCGACATCACAAGCTTGAAGATGACCCCTGTGAATATCAGAAATGCTGCTCGTTTGTCCCTGGCTGTAACGCTCTACCCAGGTAGCTTCAAAGCAAGAATCATAAATCTGTTTTCCTAGGATTCGCGGCCACTGAGCATCAACCGATTCAGCAAATACTACGCCATCTCCTTGTGGTAGGAAGCGATAAATAATCACGCGATCGGTTTGCAGCAGCACCCTGGTTTCTTCTACCGCACATTGCAAAATTGTCTCCAGATCACCCAAGTCGTTGATTTTAAGTGCAATTTCAGAAATTTTTTCTAGAATATTCTCTAACGACCAAGAGAAAGTCTCTTTTGTAGACATCTCCGTGTTCCTTTTTTTGTTAAACGTTTTTTTACTATTCTAACCCGCCACCAAAAAATATAATAATTTGTTTTAAGCCGTAGCAACTGCTTGTTTTGTTGAGGAACGAAACCAACACTTTATGTTTGGATTTAAACTTTAATGAAATGGTACAAAATTTATTTTTTATGTGATTTAGCCAATAATTTATGTTTTTCCGTCTCTATTTGGCTTATTGGGCGGCGTTTTTCTATAAAAAGTTAGCTAAGATTTCCTCACCAACTCTAAAAAGTTGTAATTTATTTAACAATTAATTGGGAATATCAAAAAATTAACCCTGTAGAATCTTTAAAACTCAAGAATTATATTGTGAGTTTATTACGCTATATAAAACTAAGTTTTTCCAACAATCTGGTTTATTTTTCAAAATACTTTGTTGTCTTATTTGACAATAGTTAAAATAAAGATTTCTTTGGTGTATTTGTGGAAAATAATAAGATTTATTCTTGTTATTACTGGAATAATCAACCGGGTTTTTTAAACCCCTTACTTCGTTCAAACCCTCAATAAGAGTTAAAAAACCCGGTTGATGAGAGTTGGAGTGCGTAGATGACCGATCGTCAAGTTGAGATTTTGCCCGGAAGCAGAAAAAAACGCGGCAAAACCTGGTAGCAACCGGAGGCCGAACCCAGCAACAGCCTGGGAAGGCTGTTGCTGGAAGAAATACCGCATCTACAAACTCCAGAGTTAATGATCGTAAATAGGATTGTCTTTAGGACTAATTAATTTCAGCAACTTTTGCTTGATCTGAGCATCGAATACTTCCCATTTCAGCCTCGCATAATCGCTATTCTCATTGTCGCCGGAAAGAAATCCTACCGGAATTTCAAAACCTCCTGCTTGACTTCTACCACCGCCAAAAAAGCGTCCTTGAGCATCTTGACCGAAAGCTTCTTTAATAAATTCGTCGGGGTCGAGAGTGAGTTTAGTAGTTCGCAGCGAGCCAATTACTACTTCAATTTCTTCGTCTTTGTCGTGAACAATTCCATAAACAACGGCTGTATGTACGTTCTCCTCTGTTACTAAAAAGTCCGCCGCTTGGGGAATAGAATCCCGATCGTCATAGCGGAGGTAGCCGATGCCGGCGATCGAAAAATTGTTCTGGACGGTGCGGTTTTTGAGCGCTCCCTCGATGGCGTCCATCACCCACTTAGAACGAGACGACAGCAACACCGCATTCAGCAACTGCGGGTCGTAAAACCGGCTCAAATAAGCCGCAGCTAAAAAGTCCTCTTCCTGAGCTTGTCTGAGGGCGTTAGTATCCGATCGCAAACCGTGCATCAAAGCTGTAGCGCACTTGATGTGCAGGCTGACGCTGCCGTCGAGAGTTAGGAGTCCAGCCTGTAAATACTCGGTCAAAATCGTGGCTGTAGCGCGGATTTGAGGACGCAAATCGGTAAATTCTGCGTTCATTTCCCCCTGCAAATTGTGGTGGTCGATGACGGCGGCGATCGGAACTCCAGCCGCTAAAATAAACTGGGTTAAGTTACAAGTCGTCCCTTGGTTGTCGATGAAAGCGCAGCCCTGATACACCGACAAATCCTTAGTTTTTAATGTTTCCAGCGTCCACCGCTGCAACGGCAACCCTGTCAATTTAACTAAGGCAATATTTTCTTGGTGGCTGAGGGCGCCGGCGTAGATAATCTCGCATTGGATATCGTACTGTTCGGCGATTAATTTGTAAGTCCAAGCGCTTGAAAGTGCGTCTGGGTCTGGAAAATCTTGTAGCAATATTAACTGGCGAGTGCCTTTGTGCCGATCGAACATTTGGCGCAATTGCTCGACTTTGCGATCGTGCAATTCCTCGCGGAGACTGGTGCGATTCTCTTCGGAAGCAACTTCGGCTTTGCTGCGCCGTTTCGCAGGCGCACTCACTCTGGGTACAACCTCGGTGCTGGGTTCAAGCTCACCTTCGCGGTTGTCAGATGTTTCATCGGAATTAGCAGGGAAATGGTCTTTCATTGTTAAAAATTAACAATTTAACTATTCAGGATTTGCGCGACATTCGCTTTTAAACCCGGTTTGCTTGTAGATGCCTTGTTGTCAAAGCCAATACTTCTTACGAGAAACCGGATTTAAGAGCGTAAATTCTGTCTTTAACTTTTTAACTTTTTAACTCGTGCACCCCGGGTGCGTTGCGAGGAAGGAACCAATCTCAGAAATCAGAACTTCCGCAAAAAACCCCCGCGCTTGCGCTGACAGGGGTTTTAAAGGCCTATTACATATTTTTGCCATTCTTTGTGCATACCGCTCTTAACGTGTTTAGTCACTTCAAAATAAAGACCGCTGTGAGGTTTCCTCGGCGGATAGCGCAGCGGCATTCCCGCTTCTTTTGGCGTGCGGCTGCCTTTATTGACATTGCAGCGGACGCACGCCGTAGCGAGGTTTTCCCAAGTGTCGCCTCCTCCGCGCGATCGGGGAATCACGTGATCGAGCGTCAAATCGTCCCCGGTATAACCGCAGTATTGACAAGAGTGCGCGTCCCGGTGCAAGATGTTCCGGCGGGTAAGCGGAATATCCTTATAGGGAACTCGGACGTAATGCCGCAGTCGGATCACAGTTGGTAGCGGAAAATTTGGCGCAATAAATTTCCCGTTGTGTTCTACCTGTTCTGCTTTTCCTTTCAGCAACAAAACTACCGCCCTTCGCCAATTGGTGATGTTAAGGGGTTCGTAGGAGGCGTTCAGCACCAGAACATTGCCCATTGTTGATTATTAAAGAGAATATTTTTCCCGATAGTAACACAGGTTCGGCTTTAGGTGGGGCGGGATCAGGAAGGGCAAGGCTCAGCAAAAAACGGTCAAAAACCGCACCTTTACCCTATACCTTCGCGCCTGCGCCCACTGTGGCTGCACCTATTTTCTGCCGCCGGCGTTTGTCAGCTAGCATTTTTCCCTGAGTTTTGGCCTCGATGAGGCCAGTGTATGCGATCGGCAAAAATTTGCAGAATTAATTTTATTTTTTTCCCTAAATGCCTAATCTTCCCGGCAAAAAGCAGTCTAACTTTTTAGAGTATTAGTAACCTTAAATGAAAAAGCTTATTACTGCTCATGGAATTTCGGCTCTTAAAGTCAGCTTTTAGCGCGTCAATTATTGCCCTTGTTGCTCCGATTTTAGCAAGCAGTCCCGCCTTTGCCCAAACGCCTTCATTCTTCTGCGGCGCTGCTGGCGGCCGCCCAGCTACAATTGCTGTCCAACAAGGCAAAAATATTCCCGTTATTCTATGGCTAGCTGATAACTATTTCAATGAATCGGGAGAAGACGCGATTACTCGGTGCACCCGAGTCTCGGGAATTCTCAACAACTCGCAACCGCAAGGCAACTGGGAGAATATTATCACATCAGGTGCATCTCCCAACGGTCAACTAATTATTTGTGCAGCTAATTCTCAAGACGGTTCCTGTAGATTATTATATCAAGTACCCAAAGGGCAAAATCCCGAACAAGCCCGACAAGAACTCTTAAGAAAAGTCAAAAACCCTAATGTAAGTGTTTCGCCGGTTAAGGTAAATTGATAGTCATAAGTCATTAGCTACGGGTAGGGACACGGCATTGCCGTGTCATACTTGCAGATTATTGAGAGGACACGGCATTGCCGTGTCCCTACTTGCAGATAGTTGAAACTCTTGTAAAATACTTTGGTTGAGTGGTGAAAAAATTGCAGCTTTGCTTCAGCAATTCTTCTAACCCTTCAACCTGCCTCAGCCAGACAGTGCCGTTGCTTCCAGCTACAGCAATTTGCTTTCCGTCTCGACTCCAACTGACACTAACAACATTCTCCTCGAAGTCAAATTGAGCAACCTGTCGCCCCGCTAAATTCCACAGCCGCACACTCTTGTCAATTCCCACTGTAGCAAGCCGTTCTCCGTCGGGACTAAAACTAATTGCTTTCGCATCAAAATGCAATGTTTGAAATTCATTAACTAATTCTTTTTCTGACATATCCCACAGGGCGACTTTGCCATTCAATGTTACTGTTGCAAAGCGATACTGGTATTGATCGGAACTGAAACTGAGCCCAATTGCCTGAAGTGGCAGTGTTTTTTTCAGCTTTCCCGACAAATTCCAAATTCGGACTGTAGATTTGCCATCTAAAGTTGTTAAAAAATCGCCTTTTGGGCTAAAATTTACGCTTCTCACTAAGCCGTTGTGGCCCGGTATTTGCACGCTAGGTGATGCTAATTTGGGCAGATTTGACAATTTCCAAATTGCAGCCTTGCTGTCTATTCCTGCCGCAGCTAACAACTTTCCTTCGGGACTAAAACTGATGCTGGTAACAGAGCCTTGAATTCCTTTCAATTGAGAAATATTTTTACCTGATAAATTCCATAATTTAACGGTGCTGTCCCTTCCGGCAGTCGCTAAAAATTTACCGTTTGGGCTAAAGCTTACCATATTAACTGACTGCTGCAAAGCTTTCCATTCAGCAATTTTTTGCCCGGAAAAGTTCCAAATCCGAACCCTATCATCTATTCCTGCGGTTGCTAACATTTTCCTGGTTGGGCTAAAACTGATGCTGGTAACTGCACCTTTATGAGCTTGCCAATTTATCTTGGTTTGCGGAAGCGATGATGCTTTCGTCTGCTGTTGTTTACTAATTTTATCAAGAATTATTTGTAAGGCTAACAGCGGTCTAGTTGCCGGATATTCTTCTAGCTTGTGTTTGTTCTTAACTAAAGTTTTTAATCTTTTTCCCGAGGCGATCGCCCTCAGTAAAGCTTCTGATAAAGCTTCGCTATTTTCTGTCTTTTGAGATACCGCTAACAGTAAAGCATCGCTGCCATTTTGTTCGATTTCAATACTTGCTTGTGCTAGTTTAAACCGCTGGTAAGCAAGAGTTGAAAAGCCGATCGCCCCTACTAACGATGCTGCCAGTACCGCAGAACCGATTCCGATCCAATGTTTGGCTTTTTGTTTGGCAGAGTCAGCTTCCATCAAAGCTTTTTCGGCATCGCACACAGCTTTTTGGGTTTCTAGTGTAGCTGAATGCAGCAGTTGATTTTGGTCGCTCAAAATAACTTTCTGGCTGGCAGTCAAAAACTGAAAATCTTCGTTTCTCAAACTTTTTCCTGCCGCCCAAACTAATGCTGACTGCAAATCATCCCCTCGCAACAGTTGGGAATCATCTTCACAGCTAGAATTTAGCCAGAGTTTGATAGCTTCCGAGTAAGGCGAGAGATTTTCTAATTTTTGTTCAATTAACTCTTGGTTAAATACAGCTTCATAAATAGGATTAGAAATTGTTAATTTTTCCCGGCGCTTAACGATTAATCCGCTCAATCGCAATTCCATTTGTTCGGCACTGCCATCGGGGACAATTTCAGCTTGCTCTAAAATTTGCTGGTACAATCCGAGTCTCCTGACAATGCGCTGGTTTTCTTTGAAAAGTCGATCGCGAATTGTGGACAAATGTTCGGGCACATCTTGAGTTTCCCAATTTTTCACAATTTTCAAGCGCACTACCTTCTCAACCCACTCTTGAGAAGTGTTAATTTTATCTTTTTCCCCCTCTTGGCAAGGGGCGGCTGCATCTTTCTCCCCCCCTTGGAAACGGGGGGCTGGGGGGGGTAAATTCGGGATTAATTGTGGATTTTCCAGCAGAAGTTTGCACAGCTTTTGAGTCAAAAAAGGCTGCCCGCCCGTCCAATACAAAACCTCTCTCAAAACTTCATGAGGGCTGTCTGTAAGCTCTGCCAACCCCGCTGCTAGCGGTTGAGCTTCTGTTTCGTCAAAACCAGTTAATTCGATTGCCTTGCCAATATTAAAAGGGGTATTGGTGCTGGCATTTTGCTCGCGGCACAAATCTGTGGGCGATGCTACGCCTAAAAGGGCCCAAGTTAAGCGATCGAACTCTGAATTGTTGGCGCGCTTGTTGTAGCACGATCGAATTAAGGCTAAAAAATCGTCGGCGGGAAAATCTAGGGCGAGAATGCTGTCGATTTCGTCAATAAAAATGACAATATTGCTGGAAATGTTTGGTAACAGTACGGTTTCGATGAATTCGCTCAATCTTTGAACCGGGGTTAAAAAATTGCGATCGCGCCACCAAGTCCGCACGTTGACAATATCCGACAGGTTAAAGTTATTTTCGAGAATGCGTAGCAAACCAGCATACCACTGTTCGGGAGTGACGCCGCGGTTGCCAATTTCCGAAATGTCGATCGCAGCACAAGCAATTCCTTCATTTCTCAGCCGCTGAATTGTCCGCACCTGCAAGCTAGATTTGCCCATTTGCCGGGAATTCAAAACATAACAAAATTCCCCGGCTTTCAATCCGTTATAAAGGTCGTCGTCTGCTTGCCGCTTCACATAATTGGGAGCGTTATTTGTCAAACTCCCACCGACTTGATAGTAACTGGGCTTTGTTGTAAAATCCATACAATAAAATTGTAGAATAAAAAAATAAGCTTTTAGTCATTCGGCGGTTGAAATCGAAGCAACCACGGGGGGATTGCCCCTACTATACAAACAAAGTCAGCCTTCCGAGACTAAAGAATCGAGGCGGTATTAAAGCAGAATTTTGTATGATAAATTGTACCACAATACAGCATGAAAACTGATTGGACTGGATACAACCACGACAAAGACAAGTTAAGAGCTGAAATTTGGTCTTTGCTGAAGCAGCAATCCGCATCTATTGGCGATACGTTTGGTCATATTCCCAACTTTGTCGGTGCCCAGTTGGCGGCTGAAAAATTGGCAAGTTTACCAATATGGCAACAGGCAAAAACGATTAAGTGCAATCCAGATTCGGCGCAAATTCCGGTGCGGATGCGGGCTTTGCAAGACGGAAAACGCCTGTATATGGCAGTACCGCGATTGACAGACGATCGCTGTTTTGTTGAGTTAAATGCTGCGGATTTGCAGAGACAAAATGTATCTATTGCCGAAAGTGCGATCGCCCGCAAAGCACTCGCTTGGGGAAAATTGGTAAGTTTTGCAGAAATGGAGCCGATTGATTTAGTAATAGTCGGCTGCGTAGCGGCGGATCCCAACGGTGGAAGAACCGGGAAAGGTGCAGGTTTTGCCGATTTGGAATTGGCTATGTTGAAGGAATTCGGGTTAGTACAAATCGATACGCCAATTGTGACAACAGTGCATCCTTTGCAAATAGTCTCTGATTTGCGTTTGTCAATGCAAGCTCACGATTGGGCGCTGAATTGGATTGTTACTGCTGAGGAGGTAATTGAAACTAATACAAGTTATCCGCGTCCAATTGGCTTAAACTGGGATAGTATACGGCCGGAACAGTTGGCACAAATTCCTATTTTGCGAAAGTTGAGAGAGCAAGACTAGATAACGAGTTTCTTTGCTAAACTTGCCTATAGTGTACTATTGCTGCGAACATGAAAGTTATTTTGGGAGACATTACAAAACTGGCAGTTGATGCAATCGTGAATGCTGCAAATACCAGTTTACTTGGGGGTGGCGGAGTAGATGGAGCAATACACAAAGCAGCAGGTTCAGAACTTGTTCACGAGTGCAGATTGCTTGGAGGATGTAAGATTGGGGATGCTAAGCTAACTAAAGGATATCGCTTGCCTGCACGCTTCATCATCCACACAGTAGGGCCAGTATGGCGGGGAGGTAATGATGGAGAACCTGAACTCCTGGCCGAGTGTTACCGTAACTGTATGCAAATCGCCGCAGATCGAGAGTTAGAGAGTTTGGCATTTCCTTGCATTAGCACTGGGATTTACAAATATCCTAAAGCTCTAGCAGGTGAGATTGCAGTGAAGATATGTTTAGAACAAATACAAAAGAATGGTGGTTCTCAAAGAGTAATTTTTTGCTGCTTCGATCGAGAGAATTATGAAATTTATGACAGGATTCTATCTAACTACAGTCTGAGCTAGTGAATTGAGTTAGGGTTTTACCCTAGTCTTAATATCTACATTTTTTACTATTTATTTAACAAACCGCGAAGGCGCGTTCGGCGAAGCCGTTCCCGAAGGGTAGGACGGGAAGCAAGACAGAAGAAGAAGACTGTAAGTTGATGATATATCTACTTTGTAGTAAACACGCGCCATACAATGAAAGCAGTAAAACCTAGATAACCAAACACGGTAATCCAGTCTAGCAAATTGTCGGAAGTTATCAAAAAAATATCGTTCACGGGCACCGTCCACCTGATTATTAATTACAGAAATCATACCAAATCCAGGTTACTTATCCCCATCTCTCTGTTCTCTTTTTCTGCTTGCTCTGCGTCAAGAGCGGTTAAATCATTCCGATGCAAGCGGAATTGAGATGACTGGCTTTTTGGGAAAATTATATTAACTTTTTTTCAGAGTTTCCCTATGCTTATTCAAGAAATCTAACAATGCTTCCGCCTCCGGTGATGGCTGCAAACAGGCGTAAGAATAGCGATACAAACCCCTGCAAATCAGAGATAATCGCGTTGGGAAATCAAGCACTGAGGGGATATCGACGATCGCATCATCAACTGGTGGAATATCCCCTCGCTGACAATATACAGCATAGCTAATTCGAGGTGATTTAGCCCGACTGCTGCTGCGGCTTCCCCAGTGAAAAACGTATTGATCCCAGCACGATAGAGTACCAGCTTGTGTCGGTAAAGCCCTGATATCTTCCAAAGCAAATTTAGTAGCTTTTGTCTTGAGATTTTTGATGGCTTCAGCATACTCTGGATCGCGGTTTGCCGGAATCATGTACATACATGAATTGAGGGGATTAGCCTCAGTAATTGTTACCCAGAGAGTAAGCACTGTCGGCATACCGTTGGAGTCTATAGTATTTTCGTACTCGGCGTCGCGGTGAGGCTCAAATCCTTTGCCGCTGTCAGAAGTTTCTATGTAATAAACCCAAAAATTTGGAACTAGCTTGTAGCCGTTTCCCAAAATTCCTGCCAAGGTTGAGTTAAAGTAACCAAATGCTTGATAGAAAACATCGTAGACGAGGGCAAACATTGTCGGAAACCCTGCTTTTCTGACCTTTTCTATACAGTCGCGCATCTCCTGAATAGTAGCAGCAGGTATTAGGCTAGGTGTTTGGAAATAGCCTTCTTCTCGCAGTTGCAGCTTGTACTGGTCAATTTCTGCTTGTTGGATTCCCGAAAAATCTGAAAAGCCTTCAAATGGTCGATCGGAAATAGTTGAATTGCAGTTGAGATCGCGCCAGTAGTTAATATCTTCTGCTTGTGGCAGAAGTGGAATTAATTTATCTAAGTCAAGAGACTTTCTCAGAGTGACAGTTTCTTCAGTCATCGATCCTATTTTACGCTGATACTGCACAGGGAAAAGCCGGGACGATCGCTCTTTTGCGATATTTGTGCTAATCTTTCCCCCTAATGCTGATTCTACGTCATTAACCAGCTAAAATCTACAATTAATTAACTCCCCAATTAGTTTTAAAATATTGTCGATACAGTTCGCACCTCGGCACGCACTCGTTACCATGCAATTTCACCAACCCCAAACTGTCTAATTTAAACGCCTGCATTGCCTTTAATTGCACCGGAGAGTCCGCCGCTGCAATCTCTCTCATCCCCTGCGCCAACTCTGGATATTCTTCCAAATTCCACAACTGCCGGCGCAAATGGTCGCTATAAATTCCAGCATCTGCGATCGCAGTTTGTTTTAATTCATCGAGTGTCAAATCCGCTCGCGAAATGTGATATAATGCAACTCGCACTAAATACGGATGTCCGCCGACAATTGCCATCAATTCCTCAACTTCGGCTTCCGACCAATTCAAGTTGTGGCGCGCTGCTAAATCTTGTATTTGCTGATGGTTGAATTCTGGCAAATCTACGGGCAGTCCGACGTTGAAAGGCGATTGATTGATGTTCATCGGGATGTAAACTTCGGTGGAGTGAACTACAATTAATCGCAGTTTTTTCCAGATGTCGCGCCGCTTCGATTCTTCGTGCCACGCCCGCAGCAGTCCTAAAAAGTCTTCGGCAATGTCGGGATATTGAAAAACGCGATCGATCTCGTCTAATCCTAAAATTAAAGGACTGTCGATTTGCGGTAAAATGTATTTTTCAAAGTAATCTTTGCAGTTGACTTTGCTGCCAAAAATCTCGTCCCAATAATCGTCTAATTGATTTGCTAAGTGCAACTCGCGGCCGACGTAAGCGCAAAACCACTTTAAGAATTTATCTAAGTTGGCAAATACGCCTTTATCTACTAACTGAAAAGTTAGGGGCACGGTGCAATAGCCTTGACGGGCTCCGTGATGCAAAATTCTTGCCATCAAGGAAGTTTTGCCCATTTGTCTCGGTGCTTTAATTCTAATTAACGCGCTGGGCTGCACTATAGTTTGATAGCAGCGTTCTTCGATGGGCGGGCGTTCTACATAAAATTGAGAAGCGACATCGACTTGTCCTCCGGGTAATTCCGATTCGGCGGCGGGTAGAGGTGTTTCGTCGCTGCTAATTTCTAATAGCTGTTTTTGTGTTGTTAAATTTTCCGTTTCTTCGGTAACTGGTACGGGTTCTTCTGCTAGCAAGTTCAGAACTTCTTCGATAATAATTGGAGTGTCGGCGGTGGTTTTCCATTCCCTCTGTTTGATCCGGTACAGATAGCCGCGCAAATCGTGATTTAGTGGCGCATTCAGCGGAAAACCGACGCGGATGGGGAGAATTATTGGTCTTCTGTCAGCGCGAGCATCTTGCAGTTCTTTTGCTTGCTGAACTTGATATGTTAGCAGTTCGCTTTGGCTGACCGTTGGCGGCAATAGTAGGAGCAAATAATCGCATTCTTGGAGGAAGAAATTAATGCGATCGAACCAATTATCTCCCAATCTAATGTTATTTTCTGCTGTAAACACTGTATGACCGATCGCGCTTAAGGCCGTTTCTAACTGTTTTCCCAACTCGCGATCGGGTTCGGCGTTGCGGTAGCTGACAAATACTTTAACAATTCTGCTGCTGGTGGCTGTTTCGCCCGCTGGCGGCAAATTGTCCAGCTCGTCTAAATTTTCCGGTTCTTCAAGTTTAGCCGATCGGTGGTCGCCATTCGCCAGAGTCATCTCAAAAGCCGCGAACAACTGGCGAATTTTACTCAAATCCGCACCTTCTCTACCCTGCTTAATTTTGCTGACTGTATCGGCACCGACGCCAGACTCAGCCTCGATTTCAGTCAGAGTACCTCTAATGTTATGTCGGTCAGACCATTCTTGGAGCGCCTCGTTAAGTTTCTTTAAGCCAGAGGCAGTGAGAATGCGACCGCGATCGCGTTTTGACTTGAGCACTTCGCTTGCAGTGAAAGGGAAAGGAATCTAGGAAGTTTAACGCCTTAAGTCCCTATTTTAGGCGATTTTAAGGGAGATAGTCAGCCAGCCGGAATTTAAGGCATTTTACTTGGAGTAGTTTTTGGGGCGATCGACTCCTCAAACTCTTTCCTGATAACGGCTTCAACTGTTGAATATATTTGAGTATAAAAAATTTTTGTATCCGCTCAATAAGTAGCGGTAGCACAGAAAAAAAAATAAGCAGAGTACACAAAGTGTCATAAAATAGGACACATGACGCCAAAGATTA
>NZ_SRRZ01000069.1 GCF_013179805.1 Microcoleus asticus IPMA8
GAGTGGGAGAGTGGGAGAGTGGGAGAGTGGGAGAGTGGGAGAGTGGGAGAGTGGGAGAGTGGGAGAGTGGGAGAGTGGGAGAGTGGGAGAGTGGGAGAGAACAAGCGGGACAAGCGGAAACAGGAAACCCTTATCCCCTCACCCTCTCACCCCATTCCCCCCCACTCCCCCTCCCCCACTCCCCACTCCCTACTCCCCACTCCCCTTATTCACCCAGGGTGATGCCTCCCGGCATTTGAAACAGTCCGGCTTGAGTAGAAGAAGCGGTAGCAGCCGCAGCATCCTGCCGTCTCTGGGCTGTGTTAATTTCGTTGAGTTCTTCAGCTTGTTGAGCATTGAGAATGTTGGCAAAACTGCGATCGATTTGAGCTTGCTGGCCCTGCATGACTAAGGCACTTTGATTTTCTGCTGATAAGGCTGCTTGCTTAGCTGCGATCGCACTTTGTTGAGATATGTTTCTCATAATGTTCTGGGTGACATCTTGACCTTCTGAATCAGCACCCAATTCCATTGAATTTTGGCTCTCGCGATTAGTTTGCTCTACGTTCTGCTGGACAATTTCTTTCATCTGAGCTTGCTTTTGTTGAGCTTCTTTACTGAGAGTGGCTTTATTGGCTTCACTGACAGCACTTTCTCTTTCTGCGAGTTCTGCGGTATTCTCTTTGAGGCTGTAAGAATCTTGCGGTCTCTTCTCTAAAGCAGCGGATAGTTTTGTCCCTTCGCTTTCGGAGGTGTTGCCGTCCATTATGCTTTTAACTGCTTCTTTTAGGTCTGGAACTTTCAATTCTCCCAGGAATGAAGAGAGGGTTGACTCTATTTCACTGCTGAATTTTTCGACTTTATTTAACAAATTGTCCCAGATGCCTGAGATGCTGTCGGAGATGGTGGAGATGGTATCTGAAATTTCGCCTGTTATGTCGCTAATTGTGTTTTCTATACCTCCTATTTCTTTCTGGTTGCTCAAGAAGTTATTAGCTGATTGTTGGATTTGGCTTTCTATTTGTTGATTGGGCACTGTGAAGCTGGAGCGGTTGAAAGTGCTGCTGTTAGGATTGTTTAAGCTGGGAAGCTGTGTTGCAGTCGGATTGCTGTCAGAGGTTTGGGCTTTTGCTTCAACAGAATTTAGTATTAAGCTCAGCCAAATTGCAGGAATGCCGAGGGCAAGTTTGACAAGAAATTTCGGTGATTTCATCGGTTTTTCTCCGTCTAGCTAGCAATAAGGTCTTGAGGGGATTTGTGTCCATTGATATCAGTGACTGCATTCTTGCCAATATTGGTTAATGAACGTCCTTCTTTAACAGCTTGTACGTATTCAGAGGCAAATTGTTTGAGTGCTAGCAATTGCCCTTTTAACGTATTGGGATATTGAGCCATCACTCGCGCACGAGCCATCAATTCAGCTTGATTGTTAGCCACACTTGCTAATATCATTTCGCCTGGATAGTATCGGCTTTGCCAGAAACGACCTCCTTTTTCAATTAGCCAATTGGAATAAAGGTCGGCAGCTCTGGGAAGGAAAGCTTCTGTGGCATTTTGGCTAATAATTTCAGCCGGATATCCCAAATTTTTGATCCAAGAAGTGGCTCCGTTTGATGTCAATCTTCCGGTAATTCGATACACCATGTTTTGCATAATCATAGTTCCCGCACTACAGTCACAAATACTGTCGATATCTTGGGCTAGCAAGAGCACTGAAATGCCATTTTTTCTACCCACTGCACAGAGTTCGCCTACTACTTCAGCAAATCCGTCTTTCTTAAACAAAATCGAAAGTTCGTCTCCGATAAATAGGCTTTTAGGGTGAGAAAGTGCGTTACGGATGCAAGCAGCATGGGCGTTAATGGCCATTAAATACTGGTCTTGTTCGTTACCCAAACCGCTAAGGGCAAAAAACTTAACAGCGGGTTCGGGTGAAAATGTACTCGGTCTGCCAATTGCTTTCCCTAAAGGTGAGGCTAGTAATGCGTTGCATTGAGTGATAATTTGGTTGATGGCAATGCGGTCGAAGTCGGTAAAGTTTTGTAGGTTTAGTTGCTCTTTTGTGCAGAATTTCAGGAGGTTTGTGAGGGTTGGCATTTCTTGCCACGCGGTCGATTTCCAGCCTTTTTCAAAGGCAGTATTGTAGCGCTCGATAATGTCTGGGTCTTCCAGAAATTTTTTCAGAGTTAGCAGCAAAATGGCATCGACTCGCTGCGCTAATTTTGGGTCGCGGACTTTACCCATGCTGATAATAGTCAGCGCTTTTCTGATAAACTCTTTCCATTGGTCTAGTCGGCGCGATCGCTCTTCTCTGTCAAAACGCCTCAAATCGGGTATTTCAAGTAGATTCGAGCTGCCAGAGGTGATGTCGTAGTACGCACCGTCGTCGCCTAACAGTTTTACTGCTGTCTCAAAGGTGCTGCCACTTCCTGCTGAGATGTCCATACCGACTACTGGGATATTAGCGGCTATTGCATCTGCTGCAAATCGCCATCCCAAAACACTTTTACCGCAACCAGACTCGCCTGTTATGACAGCGCGGCTGGTTTGGTTGTGCATGAGGTCAACGTACACGGGTTTGCCGCCTTTGGTGATGAATTCAACTCCTTTTGAGTCGATGTCCCTTACAGCAGTTAAGGGCAAAATACCGGGGACAGTTTCGGTGTCTAAGGTGAGGCGGCGTTCGTTAATTAGCGAACTGCTGTGCAACAGCCAGCTTACAGTAATGGGCAAAGTTTCTAGCCACAGTTGCCAAGCAATGTTGCGCTCTCTTAATACCTTGGCAGAGCCGAAGCTGTGGGAGAGCATTTGGCAAGCGTGTGTTAGTTGCTCCGGCGTTGGTCGGTAGACTAAGAAGGTGACAGCAGCGTGAATTGCTCTTGCACCTTTGTACATTTTTTTCTGGGCTTCAAAGGATTCTTCCTGTTTGACTTCTGCTCCTACATCGCGACCTTGACCTTTTTCTAAAGCGCGTTTTTTGGCACTTTTTGATTGTTTAGCTTGCCTTGCTAAGTTGTCTTGAATAATAAAGTTGGGAGCGGCGCTAATTTCGACAACGGCTTCAGTATCGCGGACGTAGCTGTTGCTCATAATTTTCCAGAGCCATTGCAGTTGCTCTCTGGTATTGAGCCAGCCGCCGGGGCCCTCTTCCATTGTTAGCACGCCGCATTCTGCGTTTCTGCCGGGAAGCAAAATGCGTGAGCTAGCTTTTCTGTGTTCCGGGCAGCTCGAACGGCCGCTCATACCTTCAATTAAAATGGTGCAGGCGTGTTTGTGACTGTTGAGGGTTTCGGTTAGTTTGTAGTCGGAGGCGGTTTCTTTTAAGGTGAGAAGTTGGGGGATAGGGGGTACGGGTGAGCTGTTGAATTTTTGCCACAGCCATCCCCACAATGCTTGGGCATTCATGGGTTGAATTTCCAGTCCGATTTTGGTGTTTAGCAAGAGTTCCCACCGGATGTAGCCTTGCTCGAAAGCATCCAGCAGCAGTTGTTTGTAAAAGCGTTCAGAGTAGATGCGCTGGTTGCCTGTAAATTGTGCAGCAATGCTGTTGGCTGTGTTGATAATTCCATTGATGAATTTACTCAGAGGGTCGTTGGACTTGGAGCCAGATTGAGCGTTGAATGTCCAAGTGCAGAAAATAGTTTGGTTCCACAGTTGTCTGGTGCCTGCTAAGTTGAGTTCTTGAATGCGTTTCTGTTCGTTACGAACGAGTACAGAAATGGGTTTGAGGTGACAGTTGTCAGCCAATTCAGTTAACTGTTGTTGGCGAAGGCAATCGCTGCTGTAGCAGCCGGTGTGAAAGGTCATTTTTTCACCTGGGGGAATGTCTTTTAGCCCTTCTTCTAAGGCTGTGGCTGCATTGTTTACTTCATGACGGTACAGGATGTTGTGAAAGCCAGCCGTCTCGAATCCGAATACAATTTGGTATTGACTGCCTTCATTCAGTAAGTAACCAGAAACTTCTCGACCATCCTTTTTGATAGTGACTAAACACAGGAGGTTTTGGTAGTTTTGGAAGGGCATAAGTCGGCTGTTACCTCCTTGTTGAGTGGGAGCAACTTTGGGTTTAAGTTTGACTCGGACTTGTGAATCGCTGATTCGGTGGCGAATCGGGTTTGGTCGGTGTTGGGGAACGGGAGAAAGGTATAAAAGATTACCGTTGTACCACTCATTCCCCGGCGGAGGTCTAAACCTGTCTACAAAAAGGTGAGGTTTGTTACCTGTCAAGAGCCACCAGCTTACAATGAGCCAGAAAGTAGTGGTGAAAAACCAAGGCATTCCTAAGCTGAATAAGCCGTTGGTGAGGAGGTAGGAAATTACGGTGATTAGCATCCAGGGAATTAGCTGTTCCGCTGGAATAATGCCGATGCTGGCTTGTTTGCCAAGAATCTTATTGACGGAAATAAAATCTTTATCTGGGTCTTTGAGCATAATTTAAAGGGTTTAGATTTGAGGTTGAGATGTGGGAAGACAAACCCTTCCCCTTTGGATAATTAAGCTCCACCTCCGCCACCGCCATTGCCAATGAAGAGGAAAGTTATTACGTCAATGGCAATTACAATGGCAAAAGCTAAGGCAACTTGAGTCACAATTGGTCGCCAGTCATTGCCTTGCTGCGCTTGGTTGTAAGCAAAAAGAGACGCGGCTGCTACTAACAAAAGGAAGGCTCCGCGAATTAAGTTGAAAATCAGTTCGATGACTTCGGCATCAATAGCTTCACCTCCTGCGGAAGCCGCTCCTTCTGCTAGCTCAGTCATAAATTCTTCTAAGCCGGAGAGGAAGATGGCGTTGGCGGGGGAATCGAGCACGGAGCACAGTGCAGTGGAGGTAATGATGGCAGTAGCAACGTGCCAAAATCGAATTTTGCAGCCGATATATCGCTCTACAATTGGAATTGCTTTAGCGGTGTGCCACAAACTCAAAAAGACTATACTGGAGCAGCCTAAAGTTGCAATTAAGAGCGGGTCGTGAAGGCTGAAGTAGATGAGTGAGGCCAGGCAAATGCCGATGAAGGGAATGTCGCCCAGTTTGATTTTCTGTTGTTTTAACCAGCGTAATAATGAGTTTTGATTTCGTTCATGTCTTGTTTTGTCTAAGTAAGTAGCCATGTCACTTGCTCGCTAAATTTATTGCTTAAATGCTAATTTAAGCTGCATCTACTGCCTGCAAAATCACCAAAAACGGTGATTTTATACAGTGAGAGTGACCCCCTCCAAATGGAGGGTGCAAGTGAAAAAAGTTATTTCAAATCTCCATCTCGGCTTCAGTTTTTCTAGCTTCCTGCTTGTTGGAGTTATGGTTTGGAGCGAGTTGCTGTTGGGAGAGGAGATTTTCTACTTCTTCGGGTGGAATGTCGCACAGAAGTACCTCAAGATTACCTTTTTGGAGGCTGGCCTCAAAAACTATCTCGCTGTGAGAGTTAAAGCCTTTGACAGTACCCTTCGACTTGGATTTATCGCTGAATTCGACTTCAAAGTCGAGGCGCGAGCCTTGGGAATCGGTAAAGCTGATTTCATCCTGACCGCTTCTATTTACCATTTCAGCTAGACGTTCTTGGTTGAGAGCTTGTTGAAAAATCTTTAAGCGGTCGAGTTCTTCTTTTTCTTCAGGTTTCAGGAAGTCGTTTGTCACTTTCCATTCTCCAGTTTTATCCTGTACTGCTGAGAACATTTCCTCGCCTTCCTTAGTTTTTAAGCTGACAGCGGTAGAGGAGTCAAGATTCGTGACATAAAGTTTGGCTTCTCCTAAATCAACTCCATCTTCTAATGCAATGCCTTCCGCATTTGCTTCTTCTTCAGCGAGGCTGTAAATTTTTGCCAGTGTTGCTGCAAGTTGGGCGTCCTGAGTAAGATTTTGGGCTGTCACAGTGATTTTTTTAGCAGTAGCGCTAGCGCTGCTAGCTGGGATTGTTGATTCTAATGAAATTTTTTCACCTATTTCTGTTGCGTTTTGTACGAATTGGTCGCTGAGGGATGGAGTTGAGCTGTCGGGCGGTTCTAATTTTGCATCCCCAGCTTGAACGCCTGTCTCGCTTTTTTGAAGAGAAAGTTTGTTCTCTAAAGCTTCTATTCGCTCTTCTAGGGTATCGAGTCGCTTTTCAAGTCGGTTGAGTGCTTCATTTATTTGTACGAGTTGTTCTTCAAAACTCGCCTCTGTGTCAATCTTAATAGAAGCCGTTTTTTCAGAATTGTTGTCTCTCACACGACCGGAAATTTTATCAACTTTTCCGTGGACTTTGCTAACAGCTTTAGCTAAGAGCATACCGGGTGTTGAGACAAATTCGGCATCCGGTTCAGATAAGATGTTTTGTTCCGGTTCTGGCTCCGGTTCAGCTATTGGTAAAGCTTCGGATTCGACCGTTGCATCTGCCATTGAATCCGCTTCAGCCAAGTTGGTAACCCGCTGGGAGAGCGAGTCAGCTCGCTGGCTTTGAGCTTTGAGCCTTTTGACAATATCGGCAACTTGGCGCTCTTTTCCAGCGCCAAGAGCAGCTTCTATAATTTGAGAAGCTGCTTTTTTGCCAATCAGAGTAGCGAGAACCGCAACTTGAGCGCTCATGCCGCTTACAGTTGTGCCTTCTACCTCACTTCCAGAAATGGCTGTTCTACCACTAACTTGTACAGCAGCATCGAGGATACTATCGATGTTCTGGTCGTTTGATTTTTTGCCTTGAGGTCGCTGTTGGCTAGTTCTGGTTTTGGAAGGTGTGGCTGCTAAGGATTCAGCAACTTCTACCGCTTCATCTGTCTGAAGTTTTCTTTTGGCTTGGGATTTAGTTGATAATTCTTCGTCTTCCAAATCTTCTCGCTCAGAGTTTTGAAGGTGGCTTTTAGCTTGTGATTTATCTTTAGGTTGAGGTTTTTTGACTTCAAACTCATCTAACTCACTTAGCTCATCTCTCGGAGAGCGGCTTAAGGCTTTAGATTTAACCAGTGGTTCTTCCGAATCCAACTCCTCTACGTCATCTTTTCGGGATCTTCTTTTGGTTTTAGAGTTGGGTGATGGCTCGTCGTCATCCGAATTTTCTATTTCATCTTTTTTCGATTTGATATTGGCTTTAGATTTCGATCTGTGCGATGGTTCATCATCTTCTAAGTCATCTAGTAAATCGTCTTTTTTAGACTTAGTTGCCGTTTGAAATTTCGATCGACGCGAGGGTTGCTCATCCTCTAATTCATCTAGTAAATCGTCTTTTTTAGACTTAGTTGCAGCTTTAGATTTAGACTTGGGGGAGGGTTGCTCATCATCCAATTCATCTAGTAAATTGTCTTTTTTAGACCTTGTTTTAGTTCGAGGCGAATCGAGTAATGCTTCAATTCCTGTTTTAGTAAATCGGTTGTCGTCCGGCTCTCCCAAGTGCTCCATCATGTACTTTCCTGTGGTAGAGCCGTACTCGGGTCGATCGCTCAAACTGAGGACGAGTCCGTTGTGCTTGACCTCCACGCTAATGCCAGGTTTGCCGTCTGCTTCCGTTAGTTCTTCAATTGCATCGGCAAAATCTTCTACGCTGGTGAGTCCGTTTTCCAGGCAGTAATCTAAAGCTTTCTCGCAGCGATTTCTTAGGTAGTTGAGGATTTTCTTGCCCTCGGCTGTGTTAGGGGTGATGTAGTTTCCCTGGCTTCGGCTTCGGTATGCTGTTTTTGTAGCCATAATCTTTGTGGCGGCGTGAGTGGATATTTCCCATGAAATTCGAGCAGTATGGCTACTGACTTCACTCGGAAGAGCGGTTTTGGGGAGTTAAAGTGACCCCCTCCAATCGGAGGGGGAATTGTCGTCTACTAATAAATAGTTCCTGTTTGGAACTCGCTAAAAAACTAACTGTTTGGTCAACGAGCTTTCTTGGCGTTCACACTTACCCGGTCTTAGATGTAGGGTAGTTGATGTTAAAGTTGTGTATCTGCATCTCTTTTTGGTGAAGATGTAGAAGCTAATTCAGCATCAACCTCTTTGAGGTATTTGATAAACTGAGAGCTGTTATTTTCAGAAAGTTTTTTAATGATTTGACCTGTTTTCAAGTCAGCAGCCAAGACCGGATTATCAGCTTCATCTCTGACTAAACACCTAACATTATTGCGAGATTGGCTAATAAAAGCTGTCCAGTTCCCCACAGGGATTTTAGTTTCTCCAGTTTGGTTATATGCTTCAGAAATCGCATCTTTCAGCAATTGTGAGAGGTGGGCGGGGCTGGCAGCAATGTCTTCGGGTTGAGATGGCGGTTTGTTTTGGGTAGGGGTTGGCGATACAAGCGATCGCTTTTGGGTAGGGGTTGGCGATACGGATTGCGATCGCCCTTGACAAGGAGTTGGCGCGACTTCTGCAAGTTCCTCAACTGATGCAATTAGTTGCACAGAGCTAGGGTTGATGTTTAAGATCAGAGCGCTGCCTTTATGCGAGGGTTCAATAGTGGCCTCAAAGGTAGTGCCGATCGGCAATTTAGGTGAATTAGCAGAGAACATAGCTAATTCTTGTCCGTCAAGGAGGACAATAGGGCTGCCGTCGCGCCTCGAACCGCTACCGCTAACAGAACCCACCTCAAAAGTCAATGTTTTCTGCCTCCATTTTGGACTGCTAAAGTCAACATCTTTCAAGTCATTGTACTTCTGTCCAATCAGTTCAGCTCTGTCAAACTGAAAGCTTTGCAATTGCTGGCAAATTTCATCTGTAAACAAATTTAGAACCAATGCTGCTTTAGGTGTTTGGTTTTGGGACTCAAGCCAAGTATAATCAGCAGGAGCTACAATGCGTGAACTGACATCTTTGGTGCGACCAAGACCATCCCGGTAAGTTAAGTCTAAACTGTCGATGTCGTTGACATTTTCGCAAAACTTCTTCTCAAGAATTCCCACCAGTTTTTCGCTGGGTTCAATTAAGGCAAAATTGACCATTGGCAGGCTCGGATGCAAAGTTGCTTCATATTTAATGCCTTTGCTGTCTAACAATTCTTTCCAATGTCCAGCTAAGTCTTTGCCAACTGGCTGTCGCTTCTTATCCATGACAGTCTTATTGCTGCCGTCGAGTTCAAATTCCTCGAAAGGGACGCTCAGAACGTAAGTGTCTTTTGGCATTGCTTCGTGGAGTCGCTCGTACTCAGGTTCAAGGTTGAATTCAATCAGCAGTTGGCGAGAAAGTTCCTTACAAGCTTTGCGAGGGACTTCTAAGTTGGGATTGGCGGTTTCGACGTGCCACATCGCACTAGCAGCTAAAAACCGTTCTTCAGGGTCAGTCCAAGCTTCGGTCACATCGGCTCTTAAGCTCTCGTATAACTTGCTGACGGCTTCTTTAATTGCCTTAGAATCGCCGCCGCACTCCAAGTGAATTTCGCCCATCCTTTCTCGATAGCGTTCCTTAATATCTTGCGCCCACCTGACATAATGTTTCTCCCATTTTTCTCGCTCATCTAAGTCAGAAGGAGACTCGAACAGGTAGCGAAACTCGTCGCGGTGGCGGCTTTTTAGACGAGTCGGTTCCCACTCTGGGTTAACAGCCTCTCTAGCAATGCAATTGATAGCGGTGCCGTCTCCTATAGGTAATGGCACCGTTTTGTAAAGCCTGGGGTCGTCTTTGTAATCAAATAGGTAGCTTGGGTGCTGTTCTGACCACTGCTTAGCTTTGGATAACAAGGTGGGGTGGTGGTCTTCGGTGCGAGTAGCACTTTTGGGACTGTCCACTTCAATTTGCAGGGCATCAAATAGCTTTCCAAGAAGCTGCCGCTTCTGTTGATTGAATAAACTTTCTGGCTGTCCCGGTTCTGCTGCTGACGATTGCACTCTCCCGATTAAGGTAGCCACCCAGCCGATTTTATTTTGGGCGATCGCTACGGCAATTTGCCGCAATTTGGTATACTTGCGATCGCCATCACTATCGGTAGCTTTAGTGTAGTCAACTTTCTCTCGCTTCTCAACTGCATCGTACTCATTCTCTTGATTAGCGTGCCTGGTTTCAGAGGCGATATTCGGCATTCGGGAAGCAGGCGTAATCACTAATTGATCGCCGTCAAAATCGCATTGATGATGCTGCAGGGCTTGGTCAGAGCGAATGAAAACGCACCCTTTGTATTGCGTTAATTCGCGCTGGCTTTTGTTGTCTACTGTGTAGCGGCGGATGTTATCTTTACTGACAATTGGGTATCGGGTAACGATGACTTCTGTGCCGTGTCGCAAGTGGGGGGCAACAATTGTACCGGGTTGGAGGTTGTCACAAGGTTGAGCCATTGCTGAACCATGATGAATTGCTCCCTTAATTGCTAAGTCTTTCCACTTTTTAGCCAGTTGTTCTTGCATGAAATCGACGACTTTGGGAAAGTCGAGGAGTTGACCGAGTTTGTCGTTCCTCAAAATTGAAATTAGCCGGGATTCGTTGCGTTGGGCTTTTTCATCTGTTTCGTCTTCTAATCCGCTGCTGTCTTCGTGAAGGCTAGATTGAAAAGCAGCTTTTTTGTCGTGCTGCTCCACTAAGTATTTGGCAAGTTGCAGCCGGTTATTTTGCAAGTCAGCGAGCTTTTGGACTTCTATTTTGGTCGGTGTGGCTATGTCAGCTCCAATAGCTGCTTCGGAATACCAAATCGAAAATTGCCAGGAATTTTCGTATTCAGTTACTTTGGCGTTGCCTCGATTTCCCAGTATAGCTTTGGGAAATTCGTAGTCGCCACAGGGGATAAGTTCAGCTAATTGCAATGCGGCAACTCCTTTGATAGAGGAGCGATCCATGATGATATCATAACCCAAGTCGGAGGTTAAATTAGCATCAGGCAACAGCGTTCCTTTGGCAAGAAAGCTAATTTCTGGAGTGTGGCAGTCTTCTTGTCCCCATTCCTGCATCCAGGCAAATCTGAATTGAAAAGGTCGGTTGTAATTCCCTCCTAATTGTTGGGCTAGTGCCGGTGAAATTTTACCGTGACAGTCTCCGGTTTGCCACTTATGAGCTTTCGCTTTTTCACTTTGGTCATCGCTTTGAGAATCAACAATTTTGAGTCGCAAGGTTTCGCCGTCAAGGGAGCTATCTAACAATTTGGCTCCTTGGTTGCAACTGCTAACTAGCAGTGAGCCGTAGCGACAGGCGTGGTCGGGTTGGGTTTTGAATAAGCTCAACATTTTGGTTGAGAGTTCCATGTCTGCAAAGTACACATTTTTGCCGGAGCTGAAAGCAACTCTTCGGGTAATACCATCTCCGAAATCGATGTTTTTCAGAGGGTCGAAGCTGGTATCATTTGGGTCTGGTTTAACGATGGTTAGGGATGCTAATTCTTCAGGTTCAAAAAGCAGTTCAAGCAGGGAGTTACGCAGCACTTCTGATTCAGCTTGGTACCGCCCCTTTGCTCTACCTTCAGTCAAGGACATATCAAAGACTGGGATTTTTAGTCCTTCCCCAGCTACCCATTCTGTGGAGCGATATTCTGGGGTAAGTTTTCTTCTGCTCATTGATTAGCTCCTGAATCCTAGTTTTTACATTTTTAGGACTTACGCACAGTAATAGTCCAGATTTTGACAATGTTGTTCCTTCACAAATTCCTGCTACTGAGTGATATTTACCCCCTCCAATTGGAGGGGTTTAGAAGAAAGAAGTAGCGTGTTACAATCAGGATGACAATCCCAATGTGGAGAAAAAAAATGAAAGTAGTCCGCACAACTACGGCTATGAAAAGCCAACGGGATTATTTCTCTGATAGCGATAGCGATGCACTTGCTCGCGTTGCTTTTGGAGAAGGTGAAAACAGTCAGCAGTTTGGAGGTTTGAGTTTTGATGCTGACGGGGTTATTCAAGGTAGAGCATCAATGTTGTTCAACGTCACCGAAGAACAAGTGGAGAACCCTCAATACTGGATTGATTTATAAGAGATACCGACCGAAATTAAGTCTTCGCTCTTACAAAACAAACGTGTCACATTGTAATATCATTTGTAAAAAGTCTTGCTACAATCTGCATCGTTGGGTTTATTTCACGAAATCAACCTACTGTTGCTACTGTTGCATGACTTTTCATAAATGGTATAATTCGGAGGTGTCTAACTCGGAGATATTTAACAATTCAGGTGTCAGATCAAGGTATTTGTGACACCTGAAAAGATGGCTAACGCCGTTTTTTGGACGGCGTTTTATCCGAAGAACGACTTTCAAGCGTTTGGTTGACTTGAAGAGAGTGCAAATTGTTACCGCCAAGCAAGCTGTAAACCACTTTGCGCTTGCGAAAAACCCTAGTGCCATCTACAGGCATTCCTTGTTTCCAAGCGTCTGAAATCGCCTTTTTGTCGGCCGAAATTACGGTTTTGGTTTCGACTCGGCGATAAGGTTCTGGCAGTTGAGATGAGTCAATCAAAACTTCACAGGTAGGTGGATTTTCCTTAACAGTAATGCGGCGGTGTTTGCCGATAACTTCAGAAGTTAACACGCCGCACTCGTTGAAGTAGAGAACGGTTTTATCTAAGCGCTCTCTCCACCCCTGGAGTTTGTTGATAGCTCTTGAATGCAGTTCTATCAAATACTGCATCCGGGCGGTAATTCCTGCAATTTCGGCATCAATTTGATCGGCTAAGTCGGCATGGGCATCTACAGCAAGTTCCTGGGTTTCTTGGGTTTGCCAAAGGGATTGCAGCAGTTGGTCAATTTCTTCTGAGCTTTCTGCTGACTCTAGTTGATGCCAAAGTTGAGCCGCAGTTATTGAACTTTGAGCAAGCGTTGCGGTGGCTAAATTCATGCTTAGTATCCTCCGTTGATGCAGGTGTGATAATAATCGCGGCGTTCTTCGAGTTGAGTAAGCGCAGCCATTGTTGCCTCGTCGGATTTAAGAGAGATTTGTTTGTCCTTTTGAATTTTGCTAACTGGTTGAGAATGAGTTAAATTTTGTGAGTTTGACTGGGTAATTTTTGGCATACAATTCAAAAAACTTTCTTAAAAATAGCGCGACCGCGCTCTTAAAAAAAGGAGTATTTAAAGTTATGAATTATCCTATAGTTTTTTACCCAAAAGTGGTAATGCAATTCTGCCATCAATATCCTTTGCCAGAGGCAACTTCTAGTTGTGCCACCTCATCCCAACTTCAAGAAACTCAACAATTCGGGAAACCTGTTTTTTTGTTGACTCCGCCTCAACCACCTGTGGTGTTACCTGTCAAGTTGCTGTGGTTAATTTGGGTGTTTTGGCTCTATGGTGCGATCGTACTTCCGCTGTTAGCTATTTCTTGGGGTTGGCTGTGGTGGGAAATGCTGTTGGTAGTAGCTGCTTATTCATGTTTAATTGCGGCTGCTTATAGTTATGTGTTTGGTTGCCGTCAAAAACTGCTATCCAGGTATAAACAGCAAGTTCTTGAGTACAACCAACAAAATATATTATTCCCTCAACATTTATCCTCGAATAAACAGCAAGAGTTTTCTAGTTTTAAGGTGGAAAAAGAAGGGTTGCAGACAGGTTTAAAAAGCGCAAAACTTGAGTTAGATTCCAGAAATCGATTGCTCAAGGATTTGATGTCACTTCGCGTTAGTCCTAATGGCACATCTCAAGCTCGGCAAGGAGTGAGTGAACAACGCTTTTTGCAATACTTACAGCAATATTTCGAGGAAGTTGTCCAAGCAGCAGAGTTTAAAATTCCGTCATCTCAGAGGAGCTATTCAGCAGATTTTATTGTAATTCACACTCCATCTGGGATAGGAATTGATGTCGAGATTGATGAACCTTATGCTGGCAAATCTAAGAAGCCCACTCACTGCTGCGATGCTGACAGCGATATGCGCCGCAATCAATTATTCTTAGAGTGGAATTGGATTGTGGTTAGGTTTACTGAAAGGCAGGTGGTTCAGGCTCCTTTGAGCTGTTGCAAGTTCCTGGCGATTGCGATCGCCTTTGTAACGGGCGATCGCTCTTATTTAAAGCAACTGGAAACTGAACCCGATTTGCTGAGCGTCAAACCTTGGACAACAAGAGAGGCAAGGGCTATGGCTAAAAGCAACTATCGCCTTACTTATTTATCTGGATTTGGTGTCGGTTCTGCTTGCAATCGGGTTTCAAAGTTTTGATGCGAGCGCACGCAATATCCGACTTATTGACTGCAATAAATGTTGATAATTAATACAAAAGAAATAAAAAAGTAGCCTTCAAAAAAGCTAAGTTTTTTAACCATTAAGCGTAATTTATCCAATAGCAAAGTCACTTAATTGTCGCATATTAGGAGGGTCAAAACCAAGTATAATGTCTTGTTTAGGAACTCCTAATTCTACGAGCTCGTTAGCAATACCCACCTCGGTTCCATCCTGCTGAATCCAAATTTTATTGTCCATAATATCTAGGTGCAAAACCGGGCCATAAATTCGCCGCTGATTGCGCCAGCCCACATATAGCAAGTCTATTTGAGTCGTGAATGTAGAACAACCTCAAACGCTTGTGATGATTGAATCGATTGTTTACATCTCAAATGGTTTTGCTATATACTAATTGATAATGATCGCGCTCGGTATCAAAGATAGTTTGAGCCTGAATTCGCTCATCCCACACAAGACTAGCGTGTTGGGAGAGCAGATTTTGGATGTGCTGCCTATAAAGGTCTACATTTGCCATTGTGCGATCGCCTCCTGCTCTATATCGTAAACAATTAAATGAATTTGGTTTTATTGAATTAAAGACTGAATAAACCCCATTGTAAAAAAACTATCTTAGACATTGCTGGGTACTGCTAGGTATAAAAGGCGGTCAGTTTCTTGTTGTTGCAAAGCTGCTCGATAACTAATGAATTGTCCTAATGCTGTGTAAAACTGGGAGATTTTGGAGGGGCCAATAAAGCTTTTGATTTCAACGGCAATTTTTTGTCCGTCTTTTTCGGCCGCAACCACCCTTTCGGCACCCAAGTCGATGTAAAGTTCTAGAGTTCCTGCTTGTAAAGTGTATGGATCGTGAGTAATCTGCCATCCATCTTTCTGGAGAGCGATTTTAACGACTTCGTGAAAGACATCTTTAGCAGACATAGCTGTACTGACTCGTTGTGTTTAATATCTCGGATAGTTGTATTTCAAGTATATACGCTCTTCATCTGAAAGCGATGTTCTCGGGCAGCGCCACAAAACTTTGCCCCTCTGCCTTTTTTATGTCAGAAAAAGCCTTTCGTCCAAATATGATTGTCCAGCCGACGTAGTGTTGCGCCCGACGACTCGAACATATCGGCTTGTTCTTAGTGCAGGAGATACACCTATGGTGCTATGAGAGGAAGACCATTTTTGGATGTGGCGAAAAATGTTTGCTATTGGCTGCCGGAGAAACAAACTTGTCTCTCCGGCATAATTGAATTACCAGTCGATTTTTAGCTCGCAGTTTTTGTGGCTGCCGTTGCTGCTACCATTGCTGCTACCATTATTTGTGTCGTTGTTGCTACGGTTGCTGCTTTCGAGAGGGAATTGGAAGTTTAAGGCCAGCAGCTCTTGCTCGATAATTGACTTTCTGTCTTGGACTTTTTTGTCTCTCACAAGTTGCAGAGCGTGGATTATTTGGTCGATCGTTTGATAGCTTGTTTGTTGAAAATTCAAAACAAGTGTTGTTTCCCTGCCCATAATGTACAGTTCGTTTTCTGTTTGGTGGACGAAGGTTAAATTATTGAAGTAATAGGTGTAGGTTTGCGATAGTTCCATTTTTTTTTCCGATGCTTTATTTTTGGGCGCGACAGCGCTCATAAATTTGTTTTTTCGTAAATGTTAGTGAGTACGCTAAAATGTACAAATAATTTATTTTTACCCATGCTGACTCACAAATTATTAGAGCAAGCACGGCCTCAATTTACTTAATAGTTACGCCAAAATAGTTGATAAATACGTTAAAAAAGCTGTCAAAATTAGTGACAGCAATATCAGTAATTGGTACTCCTGCCTGGTAAGAATAATTGGGGGAATAAAACGGTTGACCCACCGTTATCAAAACCTTGATAAGCCGAACTACCCAGTAATTTATGTCGCAACCAGGAAATTTGTTAGCTAGCGCTTTTATTTAATAAAAGTCAAATTTTTAAGTGGCAATAACTAATCCAGTTCGAGCTCTTGGGTGTGCCGTTTATACTGTTGATTATTTTGTTTAGGAGTTTGCTGTTCTTGCTCAATTAATTGTATCCAGATATCATTCCAACTTGACGGTGGATTGACAAGTTCTGCATCCGCTAGCAACGATCGCGCATTTTGAGCGAGCTGAGAATTTTCGGCGATCGCTATAATAACGCTATCGAGTTCTTGTAAGAATTGTATAGGCAGTTGTGAAGCTCGTTCAATTCCTAGGTAAAGTGTCGCTGGTGCTGTTGTAGAGTTATCCTGTTCAATCAGCAAAATTGAAAGGGCTTCGATTGGGTTACAGGCAATCACAGCTCGCTCAATTTCTCCGGTAGTGGCTACCCAGAAAGCAGCTTCAGATGACAGGGGATGGGTTGTAGTAAAGTTGCCTCTTTCATCTAGAACAAAAGCGAACCGGGCTTCCCCCTCAAGCGTCCGTCCTGTAAAGACAGCCTTTTCAGAGGCGGCATACAGCCAAGAATGAGAGTGCAATAAATCGAGCAATTCTAAAGGTAAACTGTACTCGACTGCTAGATGCGATCGGACTTTTTGCCACTGAGTTTCATTCCTTTCAGGCAGGATAGACAGTTGTAACTCTAACTCATTTGCTGTTGCAGGAATTGCAGGTGTAGTTGTTTCTAGCTCAGATTGTGACAACTCTAACTCATTGGCTGTTGCAGGAATTGCAGGTGTAGTTGTTTCTAGCTCAGATTGTGACAACTCTAACTCATTTGCTGTTGCAGATAGGGTTGCTACTAGCTCGGATTGTGACGACTCTAGCTCATTGGCTGTTGCAGATAGGGTTGCTGCTAACTCGGATTGTGACGACTCTAACTCATTTTCCTCTGCCTCACTGGGGGCGATAGCTAAGTGTTGTGACTGCATTAAAGCCTCAATTAGGGCGTTATCTCGCCCTTTGTCATAGCTAACGCCTCGATGCTTCTGCAATCCAGAAAAAGTGTAGGCTCTACCCAATTGAGTGCCACTTAAAGCGACTCCATCTAAATTGTAAGAAATGCCTTGACTGAAGCCGATTCCAGTTAGTGTTACTTGCACCTCTACGGCTTGTTGCTGCAACCGCTCAACGAATTCTGGCATACTTGGGTTGTCTTGGGTAGCTTCATCAATTAAGTCTTGCAATTGCACCCTGACGCTCTTGTTTCCCTTGCTTTTTAATTGCCTGTGTTCTCCTGTAGTCTGAGCTCGCTTGTCTGTTTCCCAACTGGGTGTAACAGTTTCCAGGTTGTAGTTCCGTTCGAGCTGGCGAATAGTTTCTTGGCTTTTGTAATAGTCCCAGCTATCGTCAACAACGCCTCCATCTAGGCAAATGCGACTGGCGACGATGTGAATGTGGTCGTGTTCTGTATCGCTGTGCTTGACAACTGCGTACTGGTTGTTGTCAAATTCCATCGCTTTCATGTAGTTGGCTGCGATCGCCAGCCAGCGTTGGTCATTTTCTTCAGAATCTTCTAGTTTTTCGGTGCTATCGACAGATAAAGTGGCGTGAAAAACTGCTACTTTCAGGTTAGGTCTTAGTTGTCGGGCGATCGCAAATTCAGCAGCGAGTTCTTCAGGAGTTTGTCCGCACATAGTACCGCCAATTAGAGCGGCGTCTTTTTTGCCCAGCACGTAGTTCAAACAGCCCCTAAAGCCTGTACCTTTGATTTGTTTGCCAATCATAACCCAAAAGTCGTCAGTTGCACAGAATCGATTGCTCAGGCGGTAAAGCCGAGCCTTGTTAATAATTAGCGTACTGTAGATTTGGCGAGGTTTGCCACTATTGCTTTAATCGTAGCTTGGTTCTCTCGAATGAGTTGCTGTACTCTTTCTAAGAGTCCTGTATTGACAACAACTGGTTCTCCCAATACCACAGCACTATTGCAAGCTTTAGTAATTTGATTGAGGTTGTTTCCGGCAATTCTCAATTGGGCATCAATCTTGCATAACACTTGATAGGCTTTTAAGTCAAATGCAGCTAGAGGGCGCGGTATGGCTCTCCTCAAAGCTGCACGGCGCATGAAGTCGCTCATGCTCAAATTTGCCTGCTCTGCTCTTGCTTTAATTTGATTGTAGTCAGAGTCAGTGAGGCGAATGTGAATATGGTTGGATAGCAGCTCTCTAGGTTTGACTTCCGATAAAGTTTTCATAGTTTTTAATCAGTAAAAACCTCTTGCCAAGATACAAGTTAACAACTGTAATTAAAAACCGCTAATCAGGTGATTTTATCCCCTCCAATTGGAGAGGGCTATTAGAGGGTTTATCAAAGTGAGACTGACCCCTACCCAACTCTAAGTGAATTTAAATTGTTTGTATAAATTTTGGCTTGGGAGGCGATCGCACTGGAAGGACGATTAAACGTCTGACGGCGAGGGCTGGTTAGCAAGAGAGCGATGGCTGGTTAACAAGAGAGCGAGCAATGCGATCGATCGCTACCCAAGTGCGATGGGAAAGTTGTGGCAATTGATGCCTGTGCTGCCACAAAAGCCGCCACAACAGCAGGAGCAATGTGAGCAATCGGCACAGTCGAAGAGCGGGTAAAAATGAAGCGCCTTGACACCTAGGATGCCCCATTCATAAGGGTGCATTATTTTTTGTCTGCACGAATTACTCAGGGTTTGCGATCGCAAAACCATTGCTTGCTACCGAGAGAGAACAGCGAAAATCAGCCTCAACAGGCAAATGTACGCTCGACACAAAAAGGCAGCAGTTTGACCGAAAAAGTCAGGCATTTGCAGGATATTTACAGGCATTTGCAGGTAAAGTGTACCCCCTGCAAATACCTGCTTTCCGCCTGACTTTATACTGCAAACGCCTGACTTTATACTGCAAATGCCTGACTTTAGCTGACGCAACAATTAGCTAAATTTTTAGCGTTTTTAACAAAATCCGAATTGATTTAATAGTCAAGTTACGATACCTAAGTTGAATTAAAAATCAATTTAAGCAAGTGCGAAAAAATTGGCAGCGTAGCCGCCGTTATGTCAGCCTTGACAGTCGCGTAAATTGCTGTTGTCGGACTCGCGCTTTGCAATCGGCTAAATTGTTGTTGTCTCATAAAGCTTGACAGTCGGATAAAAATTTACCCCCTGACTCGGTTTACAGCAGTCGGTCGGTTTACAGCAGTCGCTCGACTCCCACCTATTAATGGCGGTTATAATTCACCACCTGATTAATACAAGCAGCAATCTCTAGGCGTAAAGAGCGATCGCTAATACATTCCCACAAAAAAATAGTTCGCCGTCCCTGTCCCATACCTTACCGCTCTTATTGAGGCATTTGGGCTTCAGTGGCCACTCGCGAGTCGTTCCTTATTCCATATCAATAAGGTTTGAACTGCGGGTAAGCAATATCTCAATATTGATGGGGGGGATATTTTTTGTCAGCACGTAAAAGCCCGGTTTGCGATCGCAAAACCATTGCTTGCTACCGAGAGAGAACAGCTATAACCAGCCTCAACAAGCAAAGGCAGTCCCTGCACAAAAAAGCAGTAAAGGGACAGGAAAATGCAGGCATTTGCAGGATATTTTCGGGTAAATACAGGTAGAGTGCAGTTCCTACAAATGCCTGCATTCTCACTGATTTTGTACAGCAACTACCTGATTTTGTACAGCAACTACCTGATTTTGTACAGCAAATGACTGTAAGTAGCGATCGCTACTTACAGTCGATGGCTATCGTGTTGGCAACTGTAAAAGTCAACGCATAATCCGCCTTTCGAGCGCTCGACCTTCGTCATTAACATTTTCTCGATCGTCCGATGTTTGAAATAAAGTAAAGCTGTTTATTTTATTCGATAGCAAATTATTCTCAGTCGTGATAGGCCCAATAACTGAATAATTACGAAGGTCGGATGAAAGATTGCGAATTATTCGCTCCCTCCGCTTTAATTCAATCTTGTGCTCGAAGTTCCGTGACCTCCTACGAACTCGGTTTACAGCAGTCGTGAGGGAACGGAGACTTGATTTACAACAGTCGTGAGGGAACGACCGCTTGGTTTACAGCAGCCGATCGACTCCCAACTATCAATGCTCGTTATAGTTCTCCACCTGATTAGTACAGGCAGTAATCTCTATTCATGGGGTGGATTATTTTTATATCTGAAATATAAAGTCGCCGTTTGTGATCACAAAACCATTGCTTGCTACCGAGAGAGAACAGCCATAACCAGTCCCAACAGGTCAAGACACGAACAGCACAAAAAAGCAGCAATTTGACCGAAAATTTCAGGCAAGTGCAGGATATTTGCAGGTAAATGCAGGTAAAGTGCACCCCCTGCAAATATCCTGCACTTGCCTGACTTTATACTGCACTTGCCTGACTTTATACTGCACTTGCCTGACTTTAGCTGACGCAACAATTAGCTAATTTTTTAGCGTTTTTAACAACAAGTGGATTGACTTAATAGTCAAGTTGTGGCATCGGAATTGAATAAAAAATCAAATTTAAGGAGTATGAGAAAATTGGCAGGTAGCTAAAATTTATGAAGCGATTTTGTAGCGTAGTACCCACTATGCCAGCAATAAAGTTGAGGCTGGACTATCTGGTTTTTGCGTTCCGAGCCAAGCTGTTTGCGAGTGTAAGGCTTACCTCGATCGAGTGTCCGCTGCCGTTTATTGCTAGCAGTCAACTACTAAACTACCATCGCCAGCCTTTCAATTCTTTCCAATAGCAAGCGAGTGCGACCTGAAATTTTAGCAACGGGTGAGAGGAAAGCAGGCGCGATGGAACACAGACTTGCAAGCTCGGCTCGAAACCATCCTGATAAAAATGCTTTCACTTCTTCGTCAGCTTGTTGCACTTCCTCAAACAAACTAAAACGCCCGTCAAGCAATGCCACGATGTCTTCAATATCAGAACTAAAATAAAAGTTACCCCCACCCCTACCAATGAAAGCTTCTATTTTGGAGGCGAGGAGGTAAGGCGTTGAAAAAATTAGGATTTGCCTACCACTTGGAAGTTGGTAGTGAATAGAATTAGCAATACCTGGCTTGTACCAGCGGTTGGAAAACCCCAGCACCGACTCATCGCACGGCATCACATCAATTGAAATAAGAGTAGTTGTGGTGCTAACCGATGGGGCAACTAAGCACCGACTCATCGCACGGCATCACATCAATTGAAATGCCCTCATACTGCCAGCGACATAGGGGTGCACCTGATTCTGTAGTCTCTTGAAGCCCAAGGGTTCGCAACAAGTTCGAGAAGTTGTAATATTCAGCTCTGGACGTGATTTCCACAACACAATCAACATCATCGGTAGGTCGAATGTCAGGAGCCGCCACTTCGTCCAGATACAGGGATATAGTTGCTCCTCCTGTGAAGACGATGGTAGTGGGTACAGTCGAGAGTACCCTGGCAACTATTTCCAGCATGAGTATCTGCGGGTTCATAGAGCGACGATCCTCTTTTCAAGTTCGCTAGCGGCCGTCACGTTGCTCCCGCACCCGACCAACTCGAATAGCGTCAATCAAGCTGAGCAAGGCATAAAGTTTTGAATCGTTCTTGGCAGCTTGGGGGACTGAGCGGTACAGAGGCGCGATTGCCTGCCCTCTCACGGCACCTTGAGGGTCAGGCCAGACATAAACCTCAGACGGTAAAGCAACCAGCTTGCTTTTCAACGGCTCAGCAGAATGTGCAGTTGGCAATCCCCGCGAGAGGGGGCCTGGTTGGGCGTAGAATACATAGCGCAACCCGTGAACCAAGAATTCCAACACCGCTTGCTTCAAAATTTTCCGCTCGGAGCCATAATACAGACCGGCAGCTTCAGAACGCTCAAGGGCAGTATGAACCGAGGCGATGCGCTCATTCCCAAGCTTTGAGCGAGAGAACTGTACGTCCAGTTCGTTGAATCCCAACTGTGGACTTTGAGTATTGCAAGGATATCTTGGGGTTTTAGCATAGCGGATGAGCTCGCGCATTGTTTCCTTTCTTCTACATTCGCGATCGGGAGAATAATCGAGGTGTGGCGACTTTAATTCAATGCTCGGCGCTCGTTGAAGGGCAATCGCCATGTAGCCAATACAGCGCTCGCCTCGGCCGCTTGAAACCGTTGTAGATAGGAGCGTGAGCACTCATCACCGTGTGCCAGTTGCGTAAGTCTTGACTTGTTAAACTAGGCACTTTGGAGGCAGTGACAATTGCGTTCGCATTGATGCAGTTGTACTTGATTTCAGAGAGAGCGCGATCGTCAAACGACTCTAAGTTCAAGACCGTACCGACGCTACCCAAGTTCAATGGGACAGTTGCGGCAATTGATGCCAGTGCTGCTACGAAGTTGTCACAACAGTAGGAGCAATTTGAACAAAAGGTTTTGTACGGACAAAAACATTGCTTGCTACCAAAACTAAACAGCTATAACCAGCCTCAACAAGCAAATGCACTGTCGGCACAAAAAAGTAGTAATTTGACAGGCAAATGCCGGCTCTTGCTGGACATTTTCCGATAAAAACAGGTATGGTGCAGTCCCTGTAAGTACCTGCATTCTCACTAATTTTGTACAGCAAACACCTGATTTTGTACAGCAAATGTCTGACTTTAGCGCTCCGCAACAATTAGCTATTTTTTAGCGTTTTTAACAAAATTTGAATTAATAGTCAAGTTGTGGCATCTGAATTGAATTAATAGTCAAGTTTCATCGGAGCGTATAGGTACAATGTTGATTGTTCAACCTCTCTCAGGGCGTGCTAAATATTTTATCCGCCCTGAGAGTCGGTAAAATAAAAGACATCAACGCTCGAAGGAAGGAATGACAGATGATTTAAGCCCTACCAAAATTAATGACAATTACTTTAGACGATTTTATGGACTGGTATCCAGACGGTTACGACCGCTTTGAATTACGTGATGGAGTAGCTGTCCAGATGCAACCAACAGGAACCCATGAACGAGTAGCAGGAGAAGTCGCCGCTGCAGCGATTATCGATATTCAGCGTTTGCAACGCCCTAGTTTTAATTAAAACGTAAAAGTAGTTCGGAATAATCCAATCCAAATACTATCATTGGCTGCATTATGCTCAGGATTAGTAATCAACAAAACTCCCGGAGTAAGAAAGATGTTGTTAGTAAGTGGATAACGATAAGATAGCTCAAAGTGCAGCGAACTATCGCGGTCTAAGCGAGAATAAACATCATTACTTGTAACCTTCGGGGGCATCCCAAAGACAAAATTTAACTGACTCCCTAACTTACCCAAATCTGGCACTACGGCAGTAACTGCCCAACTCCAAATGTCCGCACTAGCTCCCCTTGAACCATCTAAACCATTAACACGGGGCGAAGACTCAGCCCTCGCATTAAAATAGCTAACCCAAGCGCCTAAAATTAACTTATTGCTCAACTTATAAGTAGACTGTAAGCCAAAAGCGTTAGAAGAAGTCGCCGTATTTTCTCCAAAAGGCAACTGAGCAAATCTACTGCCCTTACTCCCAGTTACATTAACAGTTGAGCCCGGTTCTGGAGCGTAGTAACGACCGTAGGTAAAAGCGATCGCTAACCTATTAGATGGAGTATAAGTTAACTGAGTTAAAGCAGTATATTGACCGCCAAACAGTCCCTCAACTGGATTGCTACCACTCGTAGTTAAATAACTGACACCAGCGGCAATTTTATCGGTGAAGTTATAGTAGACTACAGCACCAGTACCAAAAGCAAACGAATAGATAGGACTTTCAGCACCAAAATTGGAAATAGAAGAAACAGGATTAAGAGCCGGAAAAATGCGAGTCGGAAAATCTGCAAGAGGTGCGATCGCTACTTTACCGCGTTTACCTATAGGAAACTCATAAAACAACGAGCCCACCCTAAGATTATTGCTAGTGTTAACGGCACCAATTAGGCTAGTCATATCTGTTCCAGTAACACTACTACCAAAATTGCTGACATTTCCAGCTCGAATGCTAGTGCGTAATCTGTCTCGACCTGTAAAACTGGTATCAAAGTTGAGATTTATGCGCGCTGATAAGGTGAGATTTTCATTCAAATCGTCCCGGGGCTTTTCCCCAGAAGGAACAGCTTTCCGATCTCCAAAAGCACTAATTAAATTAAAATCTACTGTACCCCGAAGAACTGTAGTAGTGCTAAACTGATTGTTGTTGAGAGAGGTTACCCGCTGTTCTAAATTATCTATTTTAGTTGTGATAGTTTTCAGTTCAGTAGCAAAATCCGCTTGTAGCCTTTGTACAACTGCCAACTCTTCTCGATTAGGAAAGGTATTGCTCAAGCTATAAATTATACGTCCAACCTTTATCAAACAAGTATTAAAAGCAGCAGCAAATTCATAACGGGTTATAGCACGATTACCCTCGAAAGTACCTTTGCCAGAACCAGCAATGCAACGATATTTTTCTACCAAGCTTCGCAGCGCTTCATAAGCCCAATCCCCAGGACTAAGATCTCGCAGGTCTGTGACACTGGTAACTTCCTCCATAGCATCTGGTGGTTGGCTATATAGTTGGGGCGGTTGTAATTGGTTAGTAGGAATTTCTTGGACTTGAGGTTCATCATCCGCGTTAACTGAGGGCAACCTATTACCAGAAGATACTTGTTGGTTTTTCAATGTGTTAGAAATTACCTTTGAATTACTCAATAATTCTTCCCAATACTTCTCGGATAAGACTCGATCTCCCCTAACCTCCTCACCTTCGATCGGGCTTAAGGAGGGGAGGACATAGCCCTCCTCCTTTCTAATAGGAGTTGGGGGGATATTCGAGGGTTCAATATTACTAATCGACAAGTCTTGGGATTCTTCCTCAAAATCATTTGAGTTAAAAGTTGTTACAGATGATGGACGCAGAGATTCGTTAGTCGTGTTAATTTCATCAGTTGATGTAACCATAATACCTGAAGTGTCTGCCAATCTAATAACTTGCTCAGTAGCCTCATTCTTATCGGGCAAATTTGCATTTATAGTTGTTTGAGATTCAGGTTCTGGAGTATCGGCAAGATTTGCTTGCGCCCAGACAGGGGGTAATATTAACAAGTTACAACCCAGTATTAATGAGGTTAGCGGCAACGGCAGACTCAATTTACTCATAATTTTTCCTTTTTCTCATAGAGACAATGGATAACAAACCTTTTTATCTCCGAACGCAGGAGGAAAAGTGCCCTGTGTCTCCTGCTGCGACCTTCATGGAGCAAGGGTTTAAGACAGAAGGCAGGAGGGTTGAATCCCCTACTGAGAAAGCTCCTCCTGCCTTCTGCCTCTTTCCTCCTGCCTCCTGCCTCCTGCCTCCTGCCTCCTTCATTAAAGACGAACTCTAAATTCATTATTGGCAGTTTCAATCACTTTATTAGCTACATCTTCAGGAATTTTCGTGTACCCTAGCTCTCGATTAAACCCTTGACCCTTAGTTAAAATCCATGTCAACAAGTTCTTATTAGCTTGGACAAGAGTTTCGTTGGGATACTTTTCATAGAACAGCAGCCAACTCAAACTAACCAAGGGGTAGCCATCTTCTGGGTCATCAATATCTTCCGTCGTGAAGTCATCGTTAAACTTGATATTAGCTAGGGCTTTTTCTGTCTCTGCCAAAGTCGGTTCCACGTAACGACTAGCCCGATTTTCAATCCTAGCTGTAGCCAAATTGTTCTTACGAGCAAAGCTTGTTTGCACGTAGCCGATCGCACCATCAATCCTTCGTACTTCTCCAGCCACTGCACTATCTTGAGGAAGGGCAGCGAAAACCTGAAATCCCCAATTAGGTTCCCGCGTTGCTTCTATCTTTCCACCCGTAATTTTTCGCAAGTATTTAGTGAGAGTCAAGGTAGTACCGCTACTATCGGATTGAACTACAACTTGAATCTTTTTGCTAGGAAAACGAGAATCAACTTGGTTCCAATTGGCAATTTTACCTGTGAATATTTGTGCCAGTTGCTCGCGAGATAACTTGACATCGGAGGTCACATCTTCAAGGTTGTAAACAATAGCTATTGCCCCTCCTCCTGTGGGTACCATTAGCAGCCCATCTTCCATCTGATTTTTCTCAATTGGGGTAGGAATTAAAGTAGTACCTCCGAAGTCCAGTGTTTTATTGATGAACAACCGAATACCACCTCCACTGCCAATGGAATTATAGTTGAACTTGACGCCTGTTTCCCGTTCGTATTCTGCGCTGTAGCGCTGATAAAGAGGTTCGGAAAAAGAAGCGCCAGCACCCTTAAGTAATTGAGCAAAAGCAGCATTAGTAGTGAAAGCAATTGTTGTTGCAGTTAGTGTGGCAGCGACAATTCTCTGCCAATTACCAATCGTAAATGTCTTCATATATCTGTGCGACCAAAGTGCATATTTTGACTGTTGATGTGCTAAATATTGATTTTTTTGCGGTAAATGACGACTTTATTACCATCAGCAGCAATTTCTAACCAAAAATCCCGAATGACAAATTGATAGAAAAATTCGCCAAGACGGGTACTCCGCCAAGTGCTGATAAGTGGGTCATTTGGTGCCCATTTTTTGAAAGCTTTTAGAGCAATTTCAGGGACTCCACTGGACTCTATTTGTTCGTCAACTTGAATAAGAGTGCCAGTGGGAGTAACTTGTACTTCAACCTCAAAACCTTGTTGGTTTTGACCTCGGAGTATGTATATTAACGAACCATCTGACTTTAGTTCAATTCGGGCTTGGCTAAATACAGCATTTGTCGCTGTCTTTGCTGAAGACATTGCTGGAAGTGCTACTTCTTCCAGGGGTATTTTTCGTACTATCCCCCCTAAATTTTGGGCTATTAATACATTTTCTTTTTCTCCAAAAGATTGAGCATGAACGTTACAAGAATACATGGAAAAAACACTAACAGTTATTCCTGTAACTATGAAAATTTTCTGCCAAGTATTTGTGGGTAAAATCATCAGTTTTTTAGTTTGTTCTTTTTTGTTTATTCAAGACTACCAGATATAGCCCATACTTGCGTTTATTTCTGCACGCTTTTCATTGATAGGCTTTCAGAAAAAAAATATAACTTTTCCATGTCATTCAATGACAATTCTGTGTTTCATCACTATTCTGCTATTGGGATAAAGCGGCACAATTTTTAAATAAAAACGAGCCACTCTTTAAGCTCAGCAAATGCGTTCAGTTTCTGCATCGCGCAATGACAATTATTTATGTTAAATTGTCTCCAGTTCACAAAAAGACAATTGGGGCGGTAAAGAAAATAAAACTTTTCGTGATCGTGGATAAAATCCAACTGAAAAACACAAATCGGTTTCACTTGATGAAAAGCTGTCATTTTAAATCGTCTAACATCTAATCCCTCATCTCTCTCAACCTCTATCGATTGAGAAAAATTTCCGGGGTATATAGTATCGAAATAAATTCTTAATTTCCCAACTTCTATGAGAAAATGTTTGGCAGCTAGCTGACAGCTATACCAATGACCTGGATTAGGAATAACTCCAAAATATGGGCTAGTATACCACCAATCCATTTGGTGATATAACTCCTTGCTGATTAAAAAATCATTGCTTTCTTTAAATTCTTGCCAACCTTTGTCCAGGCTGGTCTGTAAAATTGAGTGAGACTCTATAATGGTTTCTAGGAGATTTTCAGACAACATGATGACCTCAGTTATGGTTTTTTTAATTTTTAGTGAATTATCATTAATTTAAGGATAAGGGGTAACGTTTACACACCTCAGTTAACTTCAATTATTGTTTTATGAATAAGAAGCTATTAGGGTTGGATTAGAACCGGACTAAAACCGAACGGTAACTGCCAATGGTGTATCTTTCTGAAGCTTTGTTTGTATTGATCAAGAATGTGAGACACAGCGTTTTGAATTTCCTTTACACTATTTTTCACACTCTCACCCTCTACTTCATAAGGAGCAATTCTTGCCATGAAGTAAGCTCCGCTCTGATTTCGGGCAGTACCTAATGATAAATTACGCATTATTCGCAATTCAACAGAACAATCAAAATTTAATCCCTGTTCAGAGACAAAATATTCAAAACGCTTTTTGACCAGATAGGGCTGTAGGATGAAGCCTTCTGGTACAGAGTAGTTATCTTGGACTTTGACTATTGACTGATTTGCACCACCATGACCATCGACTGATTTTTGAAAATATACTCCAGGGGGAACCTCACCTTGTTGAATAGTTTCAACATAATGGTAGCGAGCCGTCGGCAAATCTTTTAGGACTGCTAAATCTCGTTTATCAAAAATGTTCTGCCAAGCTGGATGCCAGATCCAATTTAAGCTTGAGTCTGAAAAGAAATCTACAAGTTCTTGTTTGCTGTCAGGTTGGTTTTGTAGCGTTCTTAGAACCTCTCTGATCTCGTCAGGCACCAGCCGACAGATGATATTAACCATTTTTACAGTCTTTAACAACCTACCTGCACTATCGTGGATGTCAGCTAGCCAGTGGCTTCCATGACGGTAAATCTCGTAAATCGACACTAGATGAGAACCCGAGCCAGATAGTAACTCTGACATGGCTTGTAGATCTATTCTGCTAGCCTGTCTGACCGGATCGACATCAACGATAAAAATCTCAGGGGTTTGGCTTAGCTGGTTAATAGCTTCTAAGCCTTTTTCTGGCTCAAAAAGTTTATCCAATAACTCTTCTGGATGCTCCCCTAGTGCTGTTTTTGCCGCCTGTAAAATTAGACGTATCCAACCTAGATAACTAATCACACTTTGCACCTCAGTAGCTTTTATACTTAAGCTATTCTGGCAATTGTCGGTTACGAGTACATCATACGCTATAGGAATTCCTAAGACTGATTGAAGATGTTTAACTAATTGGGAGTTGATAGTCTTTAGGTTCAGAGGTTGTCCCACAACGCTATTAAATCTCTGAGTTATCCGCTCGTTAAGAGCATCAGCATCAGTTGCCAAGGCTAGTATGTAATCTTCAACTTCCTGAGAGGCTTGGTACAGTTGGTCAGCAAGTTCCGCAGAAATGATGACCGGAAAGCCATACTGAAAGGGTTGATTTTGGCAAATAAAGTTGAGCTTTAGCTGATCTAGAGCTTGCCAGTAACTCTTGGTTTGCTCAGTTGTGAATTCTGCAATTTCAATCATATCTCTAACTATTGTGGTGTATGTGAGTTCTGCAATCAGGGGGTTCTTCAAGTCCAAGGACAAGTAACTAATTTTTCTTGCCTACTTCCTTCAACGATTATTTATTACCTTTCAATTGTAAAAACTTAGTTTTTGATTCATCCAATACGGTTTGTTTAACTGGAAAGTAGCCCAAACTAGAAATTTCTTCGTCCACATAAGTCAAGTAATAGTTAACAAAGCCTGCTACTTCCGGTCGTTGCCGGATCGCTTTGACATCCGCATAAATATATAAAGGACGAGTTATTGGATATGTTGACAGAAAAGGGTCTACTCTATCAATAGCGATCGCCCTCAACTTGTCTCGGTTTTCTTTATAGGAGGCATACTCTAAAAAGCCAATCATATAGGGATTAATTAAAGCTTCTGAGTGCAACTGCTCTACAAAGTCATAAAATACCGTATTGGGAGCATTAGTAAGTTGGCTAACGTTCCCTTGGAAAATAGCTTGAGAAAGCAGGTCAACAGAGCCGCCAGTACCAGCCCCCTCTGGGACAATGCGTTTAATCAGCTCTTTTGGCCATTTGGGATTGACATCTGACCAATGTTGAACAGTAAATACCTTTGCCAGTTCTTCGCGCGTCAGACTGTGTGGGAGGAAACTATTCTGAGAACTGACTACAATGGTCACAGCATCGGTGGCTATTTGAAAGTTGATCGGCTCAACACCTGATTTGGCACAAGCTGCTAACTCCTGACTGTTAATCGGGCGAACTGCATTGACAATATCTACCTTTTTATCCTCGCAAAATAACTTGAAGCCAACCTGAGTATCAATACCAGCGAGATTAATCTTGCTGGGATACCCGTCTTGGATAAAGCGTTGCGCAATAGCCTGACTAATCGGCAAAACTACCTGGCTTCCCGATATCGCCAGTGTTCCCTCCAGTTCCAGGGGTTTTACTTCGGGTAAGACAATGCCCTGTTTAGCTGAGTCTTGATTTGAGGGTGATTTAACTAATTTCCCCTCGACTTTCTGAATACCCAAGTTTTCTTTTGAAGATTGATCCGCACTAGCTTGATTGCCAATATTTACTTGTGAGGTTTTTGATTGACCAGCGCAGGCTGTTAATACTAAAACTATGTAGAGCAAAAATAAGTAATTTATGTATTTTTTTGCTCTACTTGTCCTCATCCTGATTGATGACATATATGGGAGCCGTCAAGGTGGTTAGGTGGGAAATTGAAAAAAAGATAGGAAATAATTTAGTGTATTTTTATCCTCCTTTGATGTAAAATTTAGGGTTTAATTTACTGACTTTAAAGTCTTTACTTGAGGTCAAATTTAAACTCGATCGCTAAATAAAATCTACACTGTTTGACCCCAAAAGTCAAGCCTTAAATTACAAAAAAACTCACTCTTTTTACCGCTTATTTCAGGATAGCAATAGCAAGAGACCGAAGGTAGAAGGCAGGAAACAGAAGTAATAAGAGCTACCTGTTTGTGCGATCTATCGTGTCCGGCATCCCCTGGGCGGTTGCTATAATCTTATCAAAATTTAAGGTTGAAAACCCCCGCAGTTTGGCGGAATGTTTTTATGGTGGAGTGTAAATCCCCATCGAAAAAATCTCACTGTCAACTGTCAATGGTTTAACTATCTTCTCACTTGCACTGGGTTACGATTGTTATTAATCAACGACTTCACATCTTCTTTAATTCCTTTAGCAACTAGAACCATTTTTTTGCGTTCTTCGATATATTCGATAAATTCTGAGGCAAATTTGTTGTTAGATTCAATTGCTTCGATAATCTTTTCGGCGGGAATCACTACAACCTCAACATCTTCTAGGGCGATCGCTGTAACTGGACTAACCTCTCCTGGAAAGATAGCCATTTCACCAAAGGCTTCGTTAAGTTCAAGCTCGTCCACTACCTTGCGATCGCCTTTTTCATCTTTTAGGTAAGCCTCTCCCGTACCTTTGAACATAATATAAAGTCCCTCATCTTCTTTGCCTTCCTGAATAATTAGCTCACCTTGGCCGTAGCTTTTAAATCTAGCCCGTTGGGCTAATTTTTCAATCTGATTGTCATTGAGCGTTATGAAATATGGGAGCGATCGCAAATAAGTTACTAATTCCGGTTGGCGGTTCTCGATTGCTTGGGGAATTTGGCTTGGTATTCCTTGTTTAGCATCCACGTTATAATGCATTTGAATCGGATAGGGGGCGGTAAAACCATAACGTTGGGTCAGATAATAAATTCGGGATTTGAGTTGCCCAGAAACGCCAAAATTCTTTTCAGGCAGTAATTTATAGTAAAGATCGTATGTGATACAGGAGTCTCCATAGGAACTAACCTGAGCTAAACCTTCGTCTTCAATCGCATCTATGCCCTCCACCAAGCTATTTAGTGCTGGAATCACTTGATTAGGAGAGTCGTCATAAGAAAAGCTGGCGGAAATACTTTTCCAAATTGCTCCCTGACCGTAATTGATAATGCTTGCCTTCGACAGTACCCCATTGGGAACGTTGAATGTCTTGCCAGGAGATGCGATAGTAACCGACCACCAGTTTTGCTCGATTACCCGCCCCTGCTTTCCGTCGAACTCAATCCAGTCACCGGTTCTGAAGGGTTTAGCAAATAGCAGCAGCAATCCTGATACCAAGTTGCTGAGGGTATCTTGCAGCGCGAGGGCAATTACCGCTGAAGCTATCCCTATACTGCTGCCCAACCCACTTAAGCTTATCTCCCAAACTCCATTGATAATGTGATAGCCAATGGCTAAGATCACTACAGCCCTAGCTACCTGAAAGAACAGGTTAGGGACATGAATTTGCCATTTGATAGTTTCTTTTTTTGTAGTCAGTAGGGCGTTGACTAAAGAAAGTCCCGCTACAATCAGGGCAACCCAAGTTAGCGTTTCCACAAAACGTGCCCAGGAATCTTTGCCAGCGACGCTCAAAAGCTGCCGCATTACCAATAGCACGGCTAACGGCGGTAACACATACTCGCGCACCTGACGCAGACCAACTGCTAAGGGATGCTGCTGCCTTTCCAATCTTGAAGCGGCTTCACCAAGCAGTATACCAAACAAGGGAAATCCCAATCCTAAAAGCAATAGCCATCCCAGAAGTGATTTATCCATGACTGTTTTTTAACCAACAAACGGTAAGTAGTAAGTATCTTTTAGCAGCTTCCGATTAGTTAGGATTTTGCTTTACTGAATATTAAGCGCTGTTCGCCTCGCCCTCAAACCGATGGATTGTTTTTAGAACTAGGTTGGTGGTTTAATCCACCTCTTAAAAACCTCGCTGTCAACTGTCAACTGTCAACTGTTTAAACGCCTATTTTTTCCAACTCAGCTTCTGCTGCTGCTTCTTTCATAATTCCGCTCAGGAACGTGTAAGCTTCTTCCCATGCCTTTCGCACTGGCGTAGTAAATTCTTCACCCAGTCCTTGCGCTAACGCCCACAGCAAAGCTTCGCCGACGGTATCGTAATATTCAGGCTTGACGCCAAAGCCTGCATGGCTGCGACCCAGCTTCTGGACGGGACCGATAATTTTATCGGGGTGACGCAAACCTTCCACGGCGAGAGCAAGCGTAGCCATTAATTTACGTTCTTGCTCTTTCATATCCCCTTTAAATAAAGGACGAAAAGAAGGTTCTAATTCAAACAGCCGGTTGTAGAATAGTTCGGCAGCCTTATCAGAAATAGGCTTGACTTTGGCGAAGGATGACTGAACCAAGTCCACCTGACTTGTAACCAACTTTTGGGCCGTTACTAACGTCCAGGTTTGTACATTTCCTAGGTTTTCAATATTCACCGATGGGTTCTGCACGAATGTATAGCTATCTGCTACCCGTTCATACACACTCTGAGTTAACAAAATATAGTTCAACTCAGTTTTGCTCTGTAAGCGGCTTGCCAAATATACCGTTTCGCCCCAGATGCTGTATCCAAATTTCTGGGTTCCGACTACCCCTGCTGTGATTGGGCCTGCATGAATGCTGATGCGTAAACCCAAAGCAAAATTACGACGACCATTTTCCCGGCGTTGGATAATGTCTAACATGGCTAGAGCAAAATCAACCGTTCGTTTGCTGTGGTCAAATCTGACTTGGGTGAGTCCACACACTGCTACGTAATCTGTACTAAGAGTGTTTTGCCGTTCAACGCCAAAATGTTCTGCGGCTTGGTCAAATTCATCAAATAGTTTCGTAAGCAGTTCTGTTACCTTTAGCGGTGACGTTTGCTTGCTCAACTCAGCAATACCTGCCACATGGGCATTGAGAATGGTTACTTGCTTGAGGCTGTCGGCAATTATTAACTCTCCTTCGTTCCGGCGTTGGGCGATCGCGCTGGGTAGGATATTATGCAAGAGAATCTCATTTTCTTGCTTCTTGGTTTCCAGTTGCTCCTGAGTTTGGCGTAATTTGTTCGCCACCTCTTTGAACTCTGTTGCCAATTCCCCAAACTCGTCTTCCGACTTTACCTCAACATCCACATCCAGTTCCCCGGCACTAAGTTTCCGGGCGCTATCAGTCAAGCGACGCAGGGGAGAGGTAAAAATCTTTGCAGCAATTGCTGCTAAAAACGCCGTTCCCAGTAGAAAAAGCACCGCCGCAATCAACAAAATCACCTGTAAAGTGTAAAGCGGACGATAAGCTTCGCCCACCTCCATTTCTGCCAGAATCGCCCAATTTAAGCCGTTCAACTTCAAAGGAGCGTAGGAACTCAATACCTCTGCCCCGCGATAGTTGCGGTCTACCATCATGCCTTGTTTTCCTGCTAAGGCGGCTTCGGCAGCGGGAGAGTTGATTTTCTGTAAGCCAATGGTAGTGTTGAAGTTCTCCATCAGTTGCAGAGTTGTCTGGTCAGTCCCGGTGTAACGAACCACGTTTTGATATTTTTTGGCGTCTTCAACCCAAAAACGGGATGTCGAACGCATTAACGAATCCGGCCCGACTAAATAAGCTTCCCCCGTTTTCTGCAAACCGCTGCCTTCCCAATTATTACTTCGGCTAATAGCCTGGTCGATTTTTTCAATGGGAATTTGCACGGCCAAGATGCCAATCATGTTAGAACCGCTATAAATGGGCGTTGCCACGAAAGCGGCTGGAGCGTTATAAGAGGGGCGGTAAGGTTTGAAATCAGCAACCTGAATGCTACCTTGTGTAGGATTTGACTGGACTTTCTGCAGCAAATCAGTTAGTGAACTCTGGGCGTAAAAACCTTGTAGTCGATTAGTAGCAAAATCTGTTTCTTTAAAATAGGAATAGATGATATCCCCGGTTTTATGATTAATCAAAAATAAATCGTAATAACCGAATTTTTGGATAATTCCTGCAAATATTTTTTGATATTTGGCATGAGCTTTGCTGTAATCGCTGCCATCACCAGCATCTAGCAGCTTGTCTTTTTTGCCGACTGGATTGGGGTTAGAAGCAATGTAGTGATACTGGAGATAGCGAGCTGCTTGTCCGGTGGGACGATAGACGCTGGGGTTCAGTTCTTGTGGGGATAGATTACTTTTCAACCTAGGGAAAAATTGCTCGGTGTAGTAAGTATCCAACGCTGTATCCCATTCGGCGGGAACAAAGTTGCGCTCCAGGTTGCGGAAACTCCCATTTAAATCCACCATCGCTTTAACAACATTGCTGTCTGCTGCCAGCATTCCTACTTGGTTGTTCAAATTTTCAAAGTACGATTCAAACTGCTCGGCTTTGGTGCTGCTGATACCTGCAAGTTGCTCGGCGATTTTGCTTCTGAGGGTGGCTTGTGTTTGATACCAACCAATCCCACTAACTACCACTACAGAACCGAGGCTAACTCCTAGGAGCAATGCTTGCATTTTGGATTGAATTGTCCAGCCGCCCAGTTGGAGATTACCCAGTTTTAGATTACCTAGGGAGTCATTACGGAATTTACGCAAGCGATTTAGGGGATTTAACATCTTTTTTACTAGCTAGAAATAGTGCTGTAGATACCAAGAAGCCAAAATATTAAATATTTTTCCTAGGCTTGTTTAATCTGGCTTGTTCAAGCTTTTTATTGTGGTATTTATATTTCTTATTTATCTATATCAGGTTAAGTTGTTTAAGTCAAGCCATTTGCCAAGATTTTTGGAAGAAAATTATTCTAGGTGTTAAAGTAGAAAAAGTAGGAAAAGTAGGAAAAGTAGGAAAAGTAGGGACTTATTATAAACAAAATTAAAAAATCAAAAAATAGCTTATTATCGGTTTAGTTATTACGAAACGTACTAAGCAATGTTAAATAAACTTAAAAAAAGAAATTAACCTATTATTTTCATGCCTTTGACGCTGATAAAAATGGGTCTTTAAAAAAGTCTGACCTTGATAAAATTGTCAGTGGTGTTGCAGAAGCTTACAACCTCACACTGGATTCAGAAACCTACCAATATTTTTCCTCAACCTATGGTAAGCGCTGGGAGGCTCTTGCCATAGAGGCAGACACAAATGCCGACAATAAGGTGAGTTTAGATGAGTGGCTTTCCTATCAAGACAAGTTACTGAACGATTCCAAAAGCGACTTTTTCACGCTGAAAGTAACAAGTAGGTTTATCGATGTTTAAGGTGTAGATAAAGACGGCACATGGAGCCTTGAAGAATATAAAATTATGTACAAAATTTACGGAGTGGGTGATGATAATTTAGCCGAAAAAATTTTTCCAAGCTGGATTTCGATGGGGATGGCAAAATCATGAAAAATGACCTCATGAATCTAGTTGATGATTTCTACTTGAGTGACAACCCCCAAGCACCTGGTAACTTGTTCTTTGGTGCTTACGAGTAAGCTAATACTTAAGGATTCAGAGCGCAGATAGATGTTGCCTGAGAACCAGATGAATTCAGATTCTCAGGCAACATCTATCTGCAATCCTGACAATCAGTATCTAAAAAATAAAGAACTAATATTCGATAGTTACCCTAATAAATATTTTCCCTGCTTGAGTTTAATTCCTATTTTTTTTCATTGCACTTAGTATCAAGACGCAGCCCCTTAAAAACCTATAAGCTTTCTGTGTTATACCTTTGGCATTGACGACAATAAAATTTTCGCCGGGAACTCTCAGATATACGGGTTGACCAAAAGTCGGTAAATCTCTGACTAATCGCTAGGAAACCTGATGTAACTCTTGGGTATACTTTTGACAAATAATTATAGTGATGGTATAATTTGCATTCTGTTCAAGATCAACTTATTTGGCGATAAAATAAAGCTGGTGAATCGAGACAGAGCGATCGCTAAATTCAGGCAAGTTGAGCTAAAAGTTATGAAAATCTTAAATCTACCTTTAGTCTTGGAAATAAGCGATAACAAAGTATTAGTATAGATGACAAAGATATGAGTATAAAGCCTCAGAAGCTAGCTTTTTTAAAAATAAATTTTAAGCCGAGCAATGCCTCGTCAATGGTCATGAACGTAATTAATGCAAGTGAAATTCTTAAGCGCTATGCCGAGCAGGAACGAAATTTTCAAAATCTTAACCTTAGTCGAGTTGACCTGAAGGGTACTGACCTACAGGGAATCGATTTTAGTTATGCCAACCTTAATAGTGCTGATTTGAGTTCCACCAGCTTAATCGGCACAAATATGATTTGGATCGATTTGAATCGAGCCAACTTAAGACAGGCAAACTTAAGTCAAGCCTGTCTGCTCCACAGTAGCCTTTTTTGGGCGGATTTAAAGGAAACCACATTAGTTAACGCCAACCTGAGTCATGCTCTCCTAGATCGTGCAAATCTAACTTCTGCCTGTTTAAAAGGTGCTAATTTAAGTGAAGCGTCTTTACAAGGTGCTTGTTTGGTCCAAGCAATTCTGAGTCAAGCCAATTTATTGAAAGCAAACTTGAAAGGGGCGGATTTTACGGGAGCCAATCTCGATGAAGCAAATCTGCGTCAGACAAACTGGGAAGGTGCTATCTTAAGCCAAGCCTCGTTGCAGCGAGCCGATCTCGAACAGAGCCAGCTTAATGAGACAATTCTCCAGAGAGCTGATTTGACTGAGGCAGATTTGGTTGGAGCTGATTTGAGATATGCTGATTTGACAGAAGCAATTTTGTGCCGAGCTGCTCTAGAGTTAGCCAACTTAGTTGGCGCTGACTTAAGCCGTGCTAATCTAAAACGAGCCTCTCTATTTCAAGCCGATCTAAAGGGAGCCGTCTTGCGAGATACCAATCTAGTTGAGACCGATCTGAGACACACTAATTTTAAAGATACTCAGTTAATGGGTGCTGATTTCTCTCGTTCCCGCGTTAAAGGAGCTTGCTTTACAGACGCTCAAGGGTTAACTTGCCAACAGAAGCAGTGGCTCAGAGCTAATGGAGCATTGAATATCACCTGACAGGGTGTGGGATGTAGGGGAATGACACTAAGATAAGGAGCTAGGGGAACTGCGGGAGCTGGGGGAGCTGGGGAAGTTGAGTAGAGAAACCTTTAAAAGTCATAAGGACTTGGACATAGACAAGAAGGCGTTTGAAGCTGCGATGCAGATTTTGAATTGTCCAAAAAGTTTTCGGTTGAAGAACGATACTCATTGACCGATCGGATTCGTCGGTCATCACGCTCTGTTTGTGCTAACTTTGCTGAGGTATGGCGAAAGCGTCAGTATCAAGCAGCCTTTATCGCTAAGCTAAACGATTGCGAAGCAGAAGCAGCCGGAACCCAAACATGGATTGAATTCGCAGTTAAATGCAATTACATAAATACTGAAAAAGGTCGAGAACTTTATGGAATCTATAACCAGGTTTTAGCTGGTCTTGTAAGCATGATTAACAACCCATCACCTTGGTTGATGAAACATTAAGCCCTCAGCTTCCCCAGCTTCCCCAGCCCCCAGCTTCCCCAGCGTCCCCCGCCGGTCGCTTATACCCATCTACGAGCCCACGAGACGCGACGGGATGGCGGATGGCGGGGGGGGGGTGGAAAA
>NZ_SRRZ01000007.1 GCF_013179805.1 Microcoleus asticus IPMA8
GATATACCAAGGTGCGACTTCCTGAATAAACTGTGGAGATAATTTGATAGTTGGGAATTTGAACATTTGTAGGAGTGTCGCTATTTTTGTCGAATTTATTCATGGTTATTGTTGTTTGATAATTGATGGGTAAGTGGTTGTTAAATGAGTCTGAGGAATAGAGAATCTTAACTTTTTTGTTAGGTGTGAGTGGGTAAGGTGACGATCAATTCAGTTTCTGTTCCCATTATAGAGTTGACGTGAAGGGAACCGCTATGTTTTTCGACGACGATTTGACGAGCGATCGCCAATCCCAAACCCGTCCCTTTCCCGACTGCTTTTGTCGTAAATAAATGGTCAAATATTTTGGCTTTAACTTTTTCATTCATCCCCTGACCATTATCAGCAATACTAATTTTGACCTGGTTATCTACTAAGGAAGTTTGAATGGTAATGCGGTTGGGATTAGCCTTGATTTCGGCAAAGCTGCGATTTGTATTTGATTCTTCCACTGCATCTATCGCATTGGCTATAATGTTCATAAACACCTGGTTAAGCTGTCCGGGGAAGCATTCGAGATCGGGAATATTGCCGTAGTTTTTCACTACTTCAATGGCGGGTCGCAGATCGTTGGCTTTCAATCGATATTTGAGAATTAAGATTGTGCTGTCGAGTCCAGAGTGGATGTTGAAGGGCGCTTTGTAGTCTTTGTCAGCTCTAGAAAACGTGCGGAGTGAAGTGCTGATACCTTTGATGCGATCGCAGCCCAATTGCATCGAGTCAATCATTTTGGGCAAATCTTCGATGATATAGTCTAAATCAATATCTTCGGCATGGTCGGCAATGTTGGCAGCAGATGCTTGGGTGCGATACAAAGCTAGATGTTCTGTTAAGTCTTGAACTGTGCGTTTGGCTTCATTCAAATTGCCAGTTAGGAAGCCGACGGGGTTATTAATTTCATGAGCAACGCCAGCAACTAAGTTTCCCAATGCCGACATCTTTTCGCTTTGAATCATTTGCAATTGGGTTTGCTGCAAGTCATGTAAGGCTTGCTCTAGCTGTTGGGCATAGGTTTGCGATCGCTCATAAAGTCGGGCATTTTCTATAGAAATAGCCGCTTGAGCGCAGAGTAAATTGAGCAGTTCGATGCGATCGCTCGTGAACGCCCCCGTTACTAAATTATTTTCTAGATATAAAATGCCCCGCAACTTCCCTTGATGCAAAATCGGGCTGCACAAAATACTCTTCGGCTGCTGACGCATGATATACGGGTCATTTATTAAGGTCGGCTCGGCTGTCGCATCCAGCAGCACAACAGTCTGCAGATTGTGCTTGACTTTGTAAATTAGTCTGTGGGGAATTTCCTGACTCTCTTCAACCAGAAGGCGCTGCAAGACGACCGGCTCTGACCCCAGGGTAATTGACCCTTTAATTAGTAGGTGTTCGTCTCGCAAGAGCATGAACACGCATTTATCAGCCCCCGCATTTTCGATGACGATCGAAAGCAACGATGAAAGTAGTTTGGACAGTTCGATTTCACCTGAAATAGCATGAGAAGCTTTGAGGATGGCACAGAGGTCGAGGGAATTGGAGACAGTGGAGGAGGAAGTGGTGGAGGTGACGGTTCCTACAGCAAAGACGGTTTCGTTGACCGAGAGGGCAGAGTGAGCTTGCCCGAGGATAGGAGCCAGCAGTTGCGGGTAGCGACGTTCTAGGTCTGCAACTTTGGCTTTGGCTCCCCAGCGAGCATAGCCGTAGTAGGCTTCAATCAGGTATTCCTGAGCGATGCGCTGTTTGCCCCAGTCGAGGTAGAATTTGGCGGCGAGTTCATTGGCTAAGGCTTCGTCTTGGAGGTATGCGTTTTCTTTGGCGAGGGCGATCGCTAGGTCATAGAATTCTATGGCTGCTGTTTTTTGACTGAGAACGCGATTTTTTTCCGCTTCAACTAAATAAAATTTGTGCAGTTGATTCGCTGGTGCAGCATCAGCCCAGCGTTCGATCTTTTCCTGATTCGCAGTCACTCGTTGCAGAATGCTTTGTTGTTCTACCTGAGAAACTTGGGAATAGTTAGCCAGATGTGTCAGAGAATCATAAGTATGGAAGACAGGAATCAGGGACATCCCTGTAGCTCCACCTAAATAACTTTCAAGGGCGCTAGCAGCAGCGATCGCCTGTTCAATCTGACCAAATAGATAACATAGCACCAACTTGCTGACATAGAAATAGCAGGGAGCCGTTTGATTCCCCGATCGCGCAAACATCGGTAGATCTTCTGTTTCACTAAAACTATCCCCATTAAACTGCCACGCTTCTGTCGAATTCCCTAACAAATTCAAGATGGCTTGTTGAAAAATAGCTCCCTGCTTAGCCATTGTTTCTTGCTTAAGTTGAGCAAATTGAGCGCAGAAAGCAGCACCCTCTCGACTCAAATCGCTCAATTCCTTGCCAGCAAACCAAGCGTGCATCAAATACAGGACGGCACAAATTCCACCCCATTCTAAATCCCCAGTTTCTAATCCGATCTGATAGCCCTCTCGAAACAACGGTAAAGTGTTACCAAGAGGCTCTTCCCAATGGGAAATACAGCAGTTAACTTGTCCGTAGGTTTTGGCTTTTAGTTTTCTGGTATCGAGTTGTTCGAGCAACAAGAGTGCCAGTTGACCGAATTGATAGCCATACTCAATATCTCCCACTACCCCGCATAATATGACCCCAAAACCGCAATAGCCATTAGTAGAAAACGAACTATTGCCATATTGCAGCGATACATTCACTTGTTCGAGCAGAACCAACGGCAACAGTGTGGGAGCCGCTACATAAGCAGATGCCGTCACACCTGCGAGAATTTCCATAATGGCTAACTGAGTGCGATCGGTCATCTCCGGCAGCCCGATCAAATCCAGTGGCTGTCTGCCACCCACAAGGGAAAAAGTTTCTTGCAGTGCCTTTCCAATATCCTCTCCGTTAGGTTCCTCTGGAAAACTAACTCCCAACTGCTTGAGAATTTGCAAAGCAATTTGTATAGCCTTTGAAGGTTGAGCTTGTGCTTGAGCAGCTTGAATTTCAACTTGATAAACATTAACCCGATCTAATAGAGTTCTGGTGTGTTCCAAAACGATCGTTGTCAATTGGTTCATCTGCGGAAAATTGCCATTTAGATAAGCAGCTTCAGTGGCGGTTTCGTAAAGTGCTAAGGTCAGTTCATACTGCGTTGTCCATCGCTTTTCAGCCAGCAAGTCGATGCCTGTAATAGCATACTCAAATGCGGCTGTGTATGCTGTGGCAGCTCTGGCTTTCTGTCCTGCCTGGAGATTGAGTTGAGCGAGTTGCGTTTGCTCCGATGGCTCAATAATGAGGCTTTTCCCCATATTCAGTTGGTTGACTATTTCAAATAGTTTTTCCTCCTGTTCGGCGACTGAGGTATGACTGAGCAATAGCTGCCCAATTTTGAGGTGAGTCACCTGTTTTTGCTCGTCGGGAATTAAAGAATAGGCGGCTTGCTGGACGCGATCGTGCAAAAATCGATAGGTCGGATTAACTGTATCTTCTGCCTCAGACTGTCCCGAACCCTGAAAAAACTTGTAAATCTGACTCGTGGGTAAAATCAAGCCTTCCTGCAAGGCTTTCCACAATGCTGTTGCGGCATCGGTTGGCGATTTTTCTGAAACGATCGCCAATGTTTCGAGATCGAACTGTGCCCCTACACAAGCAGCTAGCTTCAGTATCTCTTGAGTGGCTTCTGGCAACTTTTGTAATTGCAGTGCCATGAACTCCACCACATTATCGGTGAGGGAGAGCGATCGCACTGCTACCATATCGCACTGCCAGTGTCCGACTTGCAGATTGTAGGCAATGTAGCCCTCCTGATGCAGGGTTTTGAGAAACTGCGTGGCAAAAAAAGGGTTGCCTTTGGTTTTTTGATAGATTAACTCTGTCAGCGGTTGCGCTAGAACTGTAGAACAACTGAGGGTGTCGGCAACCAAACGATTGATGTGAGATTGACTTAACGCGGTGAGGGTTAGGGTGCTGATGGTTGCTGAGTCTTTCTTCATCTCTTCCAATGTCAGCATTAGTGGATGAGCGGGGAAGACTTCATTATCTCGGTATGCCCCAATAGTCAGCAGATAGCCCACTTCGCTTTGACTCATCAGCACTTGCATCAAGCTCAATGAGGCTGAATCTGCCCACTGCAAGTCATCGAGGAACATCACTAAAGGATGTTCTGCTTTAGCGAATACGGCAATGAATTTCTGGAATAGCAAGTTGAAGCGGTTCTGGGCAGCAGTACCTGAGAGTTCTGGAGCAGCAGGTTGTTTGCCGATAATCTGTTCGAGTTCGGGAATGACTTGAATTAGGACTTGCCCGTTCTCACCCAAAGCTGAGAGGATTTTGTCTTTCCACTGCGCCACCTGAGTATCGCTTTCACTCAATAGTTGTTCCATCAAGTCCTGTAAGGTTTGCACAAAGGCACTCAACGGGATGTTGCGGTTGAACTGGTCGTATTTACCTTTGATGAAGTAGCCCCGTTGTCTGACAATTGGCTTGTGGACTTCATTCACCACTGCGGTTTTGCCAATTCCAGAAAAACCTGCCACTAGCATCATTTCTGTTGCGCCTAAGCTGACTCTTTCAAAGGCTTGGAGCAGGGTTGCTGCGTCGGTTTCTCGTCCGTAGAGTTTGTCGGGGATGAGGAAGCGATCGCACAGATCCCGTCGCCCAATCTCAAAGCCCTCAATCTTACCAGTTTCTTGAAGTTGATGTAAACAATTTTCTAAATCAGCTTTCAGTCCCAAGGCACTTTGATATCTATCTTCCGCATTTTTCGCTATTAACTTTATGACAATATCACAGAAAACTTGCGGGATATCTTTTCCATTTTTCTCCCTTAAGTCCGGTGGATTTTTGGCAATATGAGAATGTACTAACTCCATCGGTTCTTTTGATTCAAAAGGCAATTTTCCTGTCAGTAATTGGTAGAAAGTCACACCTAAAGAATAAAAATCAGTCCGGTAGTCAATCCCCCGATTCATTCGTCCTGTTTGTTCTGGAGAAATATAAGCAAGTGTTCCTTCTAATACATTGGGATTGATGAGGGCTTGGGTTTCTCGCGGTAACAAGGATGCAATACTAAAGTCAATTAATTTAATTTGTTTAGTTTCGGGATTAATTAAGATATTACTGGGTTTGATGTCTTTATGAATAATGCGATGACCGTACAATATATCTAAGGTATTGCAGAGGGCGATTGCAATTTCCAAAAACTCTCTCAAAGAGAGGAGTTTTTTCCTTTTCACCCCCCATTCGTGAAGAGAAATTCCCCCGAAATCTTCCATCACTAACGCATAGCCATTTTGATAGGGTGACAAGCTATAGGTTTGGACGATTAGCGGTGAGTTGAGATTTTTGGCAATAGTATATTGATTGCGAAACTGTACCAATTCGCTAAAGGTGGGATAGTCATTTTTCAGCAGTTTGATGACCACAGGTAATTGGTCATTGGTACGGATAGCCCGATATACCAAGGTTCGACTTCCTGAATAAACTGTGGAGATAATTTGATAGTTGGGAATTTGAATGATTGTGGGAGGATTACTGTTTTGGTCGGAGGGATTCATGTTCATTGTTGTTTGAGATTTTATGAGTTAGTAATTGATTGAATTAGTTGAAATGTCAGGGAAAATTAACTTTTGTGTTCGGCTTGAGTTGGTAAGGTAATGATAAACTCTGTTCCTTTTCCCAGTATAGAAGTACAGTTCAATTTTCCACCGTGAGTTTCTTCCACAATTTGACGCGCGATCGCTAATCCCAAACCCGTTCCTTGACCCACACTCTTAGTCGTAAATAAATTATCAAAAACTTTCTCCCGCACCGCTTCACTCATGCCAATACCATTGTCTTTAATCCGAATTACTACCTGTTGTCTATCGCCCGATAATTCTGTAGTGACGATAATTTGATTGGGATTGGCTTTGATCTCTGCATAAGTACGTCCAATATTTGATTCATTCACAGCATCGATTGCATTCCCCAAGATATTCATAAATACCTGATTTAATTGTCCGGCATAGCATTCAATTTTTGGTAAATCACCACAGTCATTAATAACTTGAATTTCTGGGCGGGAGTCATTGGCTTTGAGGCGATGCTTGAGGATCATAATTGTACTATCAATGCCTTCGTGAATATTACAGGCCACGGGGCGATCGCTATCCGCACGAGAAAATGTCCGCAAGCTGATGCTAATGTCTTTAATCCGGTTTACTCCTTCTTGCATCGAGCCAACTAACTTAGGTAAGTCTTCACGGATGTAGTCGAGGTCAATCGCTTCAATTTCCTCTTGAATTGCCACACTGAAATTAGCAGATTCTTGCTGAACTAAATCCAGCAATCCAAACAAATCTTTGATGTAGTCTAAAGCGGGCTGAATATTGCCAGAAATAAAGCCAACTGGGTTATTAATTTCGTGGGCAACACCAGCCACCAAATTGCCCAGAGCTGACAATTTTTCGCGTTGAATGATTTGGAGCTGAGCTGCTTGTAATTCAGCAGTTTTTTGCGCCACTTGCTGTTCTAAATTTTGAGTCAATAGACGTAACTGTAAATGAGTTTTCACCCGGGCTAACACTTCTTGTTCTTGAAAGGGCTTGGTAACGTAGTCTACTGCACCAAGTTTAAGCCCTTTAACTTTGTTGTCTACATCAGCCAGAGCAGTCATAAATATAATCGGAATATCACAAGTTTTGACATTAGCTTTAAGGCGTTTGCAGGTTTCAAATCCATCAATTCCCGGCATCATCACATCCAGTAAAATCAGATCGGGAGGTCGTCGCTCAACTTGTTGCAGGGCGCGTTCGCCGCTGGTAGCGATCGCCACCTTATACCCCGCATTACTCAACGCTTCCGAGATGACATCCAAATTGGTGGGAATATCATCAACAATTAAAATTAAGCCAGTTAAACCTGTGGTCATAGTCATAGCCATCCAACTTTTAAATATTATTAGTGAGATGTTGTTGAATTAATTCCTCGATTTTCTCAGTTTGGAATTGCTTAGCTAATTGTATTACTTGCTGAATAAAGGGCTGATAGCACTCATCCTTTTGCCCAATTTGAGCGGCGGTTTCTGCCAATTCTCTGACAAAGCCATCCTGTGCCAGTTCTAGTAAAATTTGCAAGTCCGCCGCCGATGGGGGAATTAGTTCTTTGGTAGATACTTCATTATTGCTTGTTGTTAACTCAGTTACATCATATTTCCAGATGAGTTGTAAATGTTGGGCAAGCAAAGTCAACAACTTCTCTGCATCAACGGGTTTGGCCAGAAAGTCCTCTCCACCCATCTCTAAGCTTTTCTGCTGGTCTATTTCTGCCACCGATGCCGAAGATACTATCACCCGTAAATGATTGAGAACCTCCGATTTTCGTAACTGTTTGAGCATTTCAAAGCCATCCATTACTGGCATCGCTAAGTCAGTTATAACTAAATCTGGCAGTTTTTCTATAGCTTTTTCTAAGCCTTTTTGACCATTCTCTGCTTCAGTAAATGTGAACCCTAGAGGCTCTAGCAGGTTCGCCAATACTGACCGATTTTCCCAACGGTCATCCACGATCAATATGTGGCGTGGTGGCCCTTCATAGCCGATAATTGTGCGCCCGTCTCTGACTGAACTTTTTTGTGCCCAGTCGGTGGCGATCGGCAGTGCTACTTCAAAGTAGAAGTTACTGCCAATTCCCAGATGGCTTTCAACTTGAATTTTTCCGCCCATCAATTCCACAATTCTTTGACTGATGACTAAACCTAAGCCTGTGCCTTCCGCCTGGCGTTTGCGATCGCCTACTTGTTCAAATGCTTGGAATAGTTTATGTACTTGGTCAGATGCGATGCCAACTCCTGTATCTATAACTTGAAATTTAAGTTGAGGCAAGGGAATATTGGCATTTGGCTCTAACACTTCTACTTTAAGGGTGACGCTACCTTTATCGGTGAATTTAATCGCATTTCCTAAGAGATTGAGTAGCACTTGGCGGAGTCGTTTTTCGTCAGTTACAATTCCTGTGGGTAAGTTTGTATCTGGTTGATAAATGAACTCGATACCTTTTTGGTCTGAACGCACTCGACAGATTTCTACTACTCCTTGCAGGAAAAATGGCAAGTGAATGGCTTTGGAGGTAAGTTCTAGTTTGCGGGCTTCGATTTTGGAAAGGTCTAAAATATCGTTGATTAATGTTAGTAGATGAGAGCCGCATTGGTGGATGATTTTTACACCATGACGTTCTTTTTCGGGTATAGTTTTGGTACGTTCGAGAATTTGGGCATAGCCGAGAATCCCGTTGAGAGGTGTGCGAAGTTCGTGGCTCATGTTGGCGAGGAAATCGCTCTTGGCTTGGTTGGCATTATCGGCAGCTTCTTTGGCAATAGTGAGTTCGGCGGTGCGTTCTTCTACACGAGTTTCTAGTTCTGTAAAGGAAGTTCGTAATTGTCCTGCCATTTGGTTAAAGGAACCAGCCAGGGCTTCTAATTCATCAATGCCTTTAACTGCCACTGTTTGGTCAAGAGCGCCAGATGCGATTGCCTCACTTGCCTTTTGTAATTTCAGAATCGGACTGGTAATCCAGCCAGAAGTATAGATGCCTAGAATAGTTGCCAAACCTAACGCACCCAAACAGAGCATAATAGTGGTGCGGGTGTTGGCATCAATTTGTGCCATAAAGTCTGATTCAGGTACGACAACCACGCTCAACCAGTCGATTCCTCGTCCATCTCGAATGGCTGAAACTTGTACAAACTGTCGCCGATTTGCCAGCATAAAATCAAGCTGTTGACTCTGTGTAATGGCGTTAAAGTTACCAAATCGATCGAGGATTGCTTGCGCGGTGGCACTAATTACAGAACTTTCAGAGTTGACGGCGGGAATTTGTTGCAAATCCTTTTTTTTAGGATCAATAATGTAAGGATTTTCGATTGTTGAACTGGCAATCAAGTTGCCCGAGCGATCGATGATAAACGTTTGTCCTGTTTGACCCACCTTTAGCTGACTGAGAAAGGTATGAATCTTGCTAATCCGAAAGTTACTGTTTTGAATTCCCAACAATACTCGATTCTTGTCGTAGATTGGCTGAGATAGAGAAATTGTCACCAATTTAAGCGAGTAACTTAAGTAGGGCTGAGATGTCCAGATTGGTTTTCTAGCTTTCTGTGCAGTTTTATACCAGGGTCGAGTTCGGGGGTCAAAATTTGCTTGAGTTTCTATCAGGGCGCTCCGTTGACCTCGATCGTCCAGCCTGTAGATTTCGCGCTGCGGAAAAATCTCTTTGCTCCCGACACGAGAATTGATGCCCTCATCGGGTGTATAGTCAACGGTGATACCCGTACCGTCAGCCACGCCAATTTGCATATATTCGATCGTACCTTGGCTAACTAACCGCCAGAAAGTCCCTTCTAGTTTGGTGACATCTGTTAAATCTAACTGCCCCTCTTGAGCAGCCGCGACGAGCGCTTGTCCAGCAATATAAGGTCTTTCCAAATAGTTCAGGACTTGCTGGTTAATGCGATCGCCGATCTCTTCACGCAACTGACTAGAAACATCATTGACGGCTATCTGTCCATTTCGCAGGGACAGATAGCCAGTCAGTCCGACGGCAGCAAAGACTTGCAATACAAACGGAACTACGAGCACAAGTCTTAAAGGTATGGTTTTATTTGGATTCATATTAGACCTAGATAATGGTTCACTTGGAGATTTACCGAAATAAGGTGAGCAAGCCTGATGTTTTGCAATAATGATCGTTAATTTGGTAGTGTTTCAAATGTGTTGATATAATCTTCAACGCTATTCTATTCCCTTAGATGACAGGGATAGTGATCGAAAACACAGTCCCCTCGCTAGGGACAGAATCAACTTTAATTTGTCCGTGATGTTTTTCTACTACAATTTGACGCGCGATCGCTAATCCCAATCCTGTTCCTTTTCCTACACTTTTGGTAGTAAATAAATTATCAAAAACTTTCTCACGCACCGCTTCACTCATGCCAATACCATTGTCTTTAATCCGAATTACTACCTTTTGTCTATCGTCCGATAATTCTGTAGTGACGATAATTTGATTGGGATTGGCTTTAATCTCTGCATAAGTACGTCCAATATTTAATTCATTCAAAGCATCGATTGCATTCCCCAAAATATTCATAAATACCTGATTTAATTGTCCGGCATAGCATTCGATCTTTGGGATATTGCCATAGTCCTTAATGACTTGGATTTCGGGGCGGGAGTCATTGGCTTTCAGACGATGTTTAAGGATCATAATTGTGCTATCAATGCCATCGTGAATATTACAGGCCACGGGGCGATCGCTATCCGCACGCGAGAATGTCCGCAGACTAATACTAATGTCTTGAATTCGCTTCACGCCTTCTTGCATCGAACCTATTAACTTGGGTAAGTCTTCCCGGATGTAGTCAAGCTCAATGGTTTCGATTTCTTCTTCAATCTCTGGCTCTAGTTGGGGATATTTTTGTTGCACTAGATCGATCAACCCAAACAAATCGTTAATGTAATCTAAGGCTGGGGTAATATTGCCAGTCAGGAAGCCGACAGGGTTGTTGATTTCGTGAGCGACACCAGCGACTAAGTTACCCAAAGCTGACATTTTTTCACCTTGGATAAGTTGGATTTGAGCTTGTTGAAGTTCTCGTAAAGTCTTTTCTAAAGCTTCTGACTTTTGTTGACGTTCATTTTCGGCGCGTTTGCGATCGCTAATATCCAGCACATTACCAAGAATTACTGCTTTGCTATCGAGGATGATGCGGTTGAGGGTGACATCAACCTCAAAGACTGTATTAGAATCAATTTTTCTGACATTCCACTCAAATTGAATCGTTTCCCCAGCTAATACCCTTCTCCACCAGTCTTCTACCAGATGGAACGGATTATCCGGTGTAGAGTAGTCATCCAAGATCGAGCATTGCAGTGCTTGCTCTCGCTCCACACCAAACATTTCTAGCACTCGGTTATTAACATCCAGCACATTGCCATGCAGATCGTGAATTATGATGGCACTACTGACGTTGTTGAAGATAGTGCGGAGGTTCTGCTCGGAAATTTGCAGGGCAGTTTCCGTAGCTTTGTATTCAGCTTCGCTGCGTTTACGATCGCTCACATCAAAGACAACACCATCCCATACAGTTGACTCATCGGCTCGTCGTTCTGGTTGAGATATTGCTTGCACCCATTTTATCGTGCCGGACGAGGTGACACTGCGCCATTCATGATTAAATGGGGTCAGGGTTTGGGCAGATTTGGTAATTGCTTGTTCAAGATCAGCAAGATCGCCGGCATAAACTGCATCAAAGACATTAATGATTCCTGCCATCACCATTTCTGGCTCAGCTTCATACAGATCGATGCAACCAGAACTTGCGTAGGGCATTGACTTAGCACCATCAGCAGCCAACTGGAATTGAAAGACCATCCCTGGAATATTGTCAGCCATTTTATGGAAGCGCGCTTCGCTGGCACGGAGTTCTGTCAAAGCTTGTTGTGACTGTTGATAGAGGCGGGCATTTTCAAGGGAAATTGCTGCTTGGGAGCAGAGCAGATTGAGCAGTTCGACGCGATCGCTTGTAAAGGCTCCTATTGTCAGATTATTTTCCAAATATAAAATCCCAATCAACTTACCTTGATTGAGAATTGGACTGCAAAGCACACTTTTAGGTTGGTGTTTTTCAATGTAACTATCTCCAGAAAACTCAGTATATAACCTAGCATCTACCAGTACCAGAGGCTTCAAACTCCGCTTAACAGTATTCACCAAAGCGATCGCCACATTCTGACTTGATTCTAGTGGCATGGGCGGTAATAGCTGCGGTTCTTGTCCCTCTTCCACAAAGGCTGCTACCTGTAACTCAATATCTTGTTTTAGCAGTAAGACACACTTACTTGCCCCAGCATTTGTCATCACTATTTGTAACAGAGCAGTCAAGAGTTGATCGAGTTCAATTTCCCCTGAAATCGCTTGAGATACCTTGAGCAGAGTTGCCAAATCTAGAACTTCCGAGGCTGTGCTAGAAGAGCGGTTATAAGCCATCGTTTCCAGGGTAAGAGTTTCCTTGAAAGAGGTAGACGATTGGGGTGGCTGAAGGACAGGATCGAGGAGTTGAGGATAACGTTGTTCTAAATCTGCAACTTTGGCTTGGGCTCCCCATCGGGCATAACAGTAATAGGCCTCAATCATGTAGGCTTGAGCGACTTTTTCTTTGTTCCATTCCCAGTAAAATTTAGCTGCTAGTTCGTTGGCGAGAGCTTCTTCTTGTATCAAGGCGTTTTGACTGGCGGCTGCTATCGCGCGATCGTACAGTTCAATTGCCGATAGTTTATCTCCAGAAATACGCGCCATTTCTGCTGAAACTAGCTCGGAGGCAGCGCTAAAATTCTCCGAACAGTTTTGCGCCCAAACAGCTAATTGCTGTTTATACTCTATCAATTTTTGCCACAGATCGGATTGTTTTGCCTGTGGTATTCGATCGTAACGTTGGCATAACAATAGAGCATAGATAAAGCGATGTCTGGCATAGGGAAGTAAGCCTTGGGGAGCAACATTAACAATCTCAGCTTCAGCTTTCTCGGCAGATTCTAAAGCTGACTCTGGGCAATCGCAGAGGTAGAGTATTTGGCTTTTAAGAATAGTATAAATACAGATAACTTGCCAGTTTTTATGTTTTCGGCAGCGTTCTAGATACTCATTTTCTATAGTTTCCGACCAAGTTTGTGTTCCTCTCAACTTGGCTGCAAGCATTTGACCACCAGTTAGTAAATCGATAGACCATTGATTTTTTTGCTGTTGCGCAAAAGCCAGCGATTGATTAATTTCTGCCTCTAATTCCTTCAGTTCTAGTCCCTGGTAAAAACGACAGTACATATTGTGTCCAAAAGCATAAGCAGCATATTGTAAATTGCTTGATTCCCAACCAATTTGATAGGAGTTTTGGTAATCTTGGCTGGCTACCTTAAGAGGGTGAGACCAATGACGGAGAGAACTACCAATCATTAAATAGGCTACACTTTCAGCCGAACTATTATTAAAATTGGGCATTAATTGCAGCGTTAAATCGATTAACTCACTTGTATTTTGATAGTTATTTAAAGCATAACCACGTAAGCCACCGTAGGCTGGGTAAATATAGCCTATTTCAGGCGTATTACCATACTGCAAACACAAATTAACAGCCTTGGCACAAATGACTGACCACAGACGCTGATGCGATCGATAGGTGGGCGGGCCCATAGCAATAGCTAACTTTGTAGCCATTTTTTTCTCAGGATCGGTCATCATGGGTAAATCACTGAGAGAAGCAATCCCTCGGCTTTCTAAGATGGCTTGAGCAGTCGCAATTTCGCGATCGCGTACCACCTCAAAATCCTCATCGGTAATATCAATACCAAACAAGGATAAAGCTTTAATCCCCGCAGCAATAGCTTCTGGATACTCAGCTCGTAGGGTATATTGAATAATTGCTAAGTTGTAAATTTCTGCCTTTTCTATGGCAGTTTTTGCCCGTTTGAGAGTGCGATCGATCCAGATTTGTGATGCTTCAATATTGCCATTCAAATATTCAACTTCAACCCGTTCTTTGTGGAGCGCAAAGCATAATTCATATTGAATATCCCAGCAGTCTTTTCTCAATAATTCCATGCCAGTAGTTATATACTCACAGGCAACAGTATATGCCGTAGAAGTTTTAGATTTTCGTCCTGCCAATAAGTTTAATTGGCTCAATCTTTCCTTTTCTTCTGGATCGTTTAATAAGTAGCGACCGCGATTTAGTTGATTGGCTATATCGAATAAGATTTCCTCACGCTCTGCCAAAACAGTATTTCTTAAAAGTAGTTGACCGATCTGTAGATGTGTTGCTTGCTTGCGCTCGTTCGGAATCAGAGAATAGGCAGCTTGCTGGACGCGATCGTGCAAAAACCGATAAGTTGGATTAGCCGCGGCACTAGAAACCGACTCATTATCAGATTGAGTAAAGAACTTATAAGCTTCCGTAGTCGGAATAATCAAACCTTCTTGCAAAGATTTCCATAAAGCACTAGCAGCAACTTCCGCCGACTTTTCACTGACGATTGCCAAAGTAGCTAAATCAAACTGCGACCCAATACAAGCGGCTAATTTAAGCATTTCCTGAGTAGGAAACGGCATTTTCTGCAATTGCAGTGCCATAAACTCTACCACATCATCAGTAATTGCCAAGGCTTTCACTTGAGCAATATCGCACTGCCACCCCCCTTGTACCCCCGTCTGTCCCGCCTTGGTAAGGGGGGATGAAAGGGGGGTGGAGGACACAGGGGGGTCAAAAGTAATCAGCCCATCGTCATGTAAAGCCTTCAGGAATTGCGTAGCAAAAAAGGGATTACCTTGAGTTTTTTGATACACCAGTTTTTTCAGAGGTTTGGCAATCTCTGATCCGCAACTAAGAGTATCTGAAATCAATTGATTAATGTCATCTTTTTGCAACGGAGCCAAAGTAATTGTATTCACCGTTGCCCCGGATTTAATAATCTCATCCACCGTCAAAATAAATGGATGAGTAGGAGACACTTCATTATCTCGATAAGCACCTAACACCAATAAATGTCCCGTATCTTCCATCAACAGTTGCAACAATTTCAAGGATGCCGAATCTGCCCACTGTAAATCATCTAAAAACATTACTAAAGGATGTTCGGCTTGCGTAAATACTTGCACAAATTTTTGTATCAGCAGATTAAAGCGATTTTGGGCGGCACTTCCCGATAGTTCAGGTGTTCTTTGCTGTTTACCAATGATGCGTTCTAGCTCAGGAATTACATCAATCAAGACTTGTCCGTTGTCGCCAACTGCTGTCAAAAGTTTGCTTTTCCATATTTGTAACTGAGCATCTGATTCTGATATTAATTGCCCCATTAAATCCCTGAAGGCTAGCACAAATGCGCTGAATGGAATATTGCGCTGGAACTGGTCATATTTGCCTTTAATAAAATAGCCCCGTTGTCTGACAATTGGCTTGTGAACTTCATTCACGACTGCGGTTTTGCCAATTCCAGAAAAACCTGCTACTAGCATCATTTCTACCCCCCTTAGTCCCCCCTTACCAAGGGGGGATTTAGGGGGGTTAGCTACTCTTTCAAAAGCAGCTAATAGACGATCGACTTCTTTTTCTCTACCGTACAGTTTTTCTGGTATCAGAAATCGGTCTGTAATATCTTCCTGTCCTAAATCAAAAACCTCAATCTTACCAGTTTTTTCTAATTGAGCTAAACAAATTTCTAAATCATGTTTTAATCCTAATGCACTTTGATAGCGGTTTTCAGCATTTTTTGCCATCAATTTACTGACAATATGCGATAAAACTATGGGGATTTTTGGATGGATTTGATGTATCGGTATTGACTGTTTGGCGAGATGACAATGCACCAGTTCCATCGAGTCATCAGAGATAAATGGTAAATGTCCTGTCAATAATTCATAAAAAGTGACACCGAGGGCATAAAAGTCGCTACGATAGTCAATACCGCGATTCATTCGTCCGGTTTGTTCGGGAGAGAGATAGGCTAATGTCCCTTCAAGGATGTGGGGATTCTGAATTTCTTGAGTTTCTCGTGGTAGCAGAGATGCAATACTGAAATCAATTAGTTTTATTTGTTTGGTGTCGGGATTAATCAGAATATTAGCGGGTTTAATATCTTTGTGAATGACTCGGTTCTGGTAGAGATAGTGGAGAATGTCTGTTAGTTGCAGTGCCAGATTGAGAAATTCTGTTAAAGATAAAGATTTAGCAGGTTGGTTTTTATCAGTTGCTATATGGAGGTAATTAGATAGGGAAATCCCTCCAAAGTCCTCCATCACTAAGGCATAGCTATTTTGGTAAACTTCTAGAGTCAGAGGTTTAACAATACTGGGGAAGTTAAGATTTTTAGCAATGGTGTACTGATTGCGAAACCCGACGAGTTCGTTGAAATTAGGGTATTCGTTTCGTAGTAGTTTGATGATGACAGGAGTGCGATCGCTATCTCGAATACCCCGATAAACGAGGGTGCGAGAGCCTGCATAGATTTGTTCTGTGAGCCGATACCCAGCTAGGGGAATGATGACATTCATTTTTTAGTCCTCAAAAAAATTGATAAGCTATAACTCTAGGGTATAGTTTACCAACCAGATCGGAAAACGTCCCCAATTAATACTAATGTTTTTAACTTTATTGGCTAATGGTCTATATTGTTTTAATATCAACCTTTCCCAGCACGATATCTGCGGACGAACCACAGGAGGATGTCATTCATTGCTGCATCACAACTATCTTGATTCTATTGTCTTGACGGGAATTGTAATCAAAAACTCTGCACCTTGACCTAACGCTGAATTTACTTCTAAAATACCAGAGTGTTTCTCAACAACAATCTGCCGTGCGATCGCCAATCCTAATCCCGTTCCTTTCCCAACCGCTTTTGTTGTAAATAACTCATCAAAAATATTCTCTCGCACTGCCTCACTCATTCCCACACCGTTATCTTTAATGCGAATAATCGCTTGGTTTTTGTTTTCATCAATTTCGGTTTTAATAGTAATTTGATTGGCGATTCCTGCATAAGATCTTCCTTGATTTGATTCATCTAAAGCATCGATCGCATTAGCTAATAAATTCATAAATACTTGATTCAACTGTCCGGCATAACACTCCACTTGTGGTAAGTTACCGTATTCCCTAATCACTTTGATTTCTGGACGAGTTTCGTTAGCCTTGAGGCGATGTTTCAGGATCATAATGGTGCTATCGATGCCATCGTGAATATTGCAAGCTACGGGATAGTTAGTATCGGCACGGGAGAATGTCCGTAGACTCGTACTAATATTCCGAATCCGCTTCACGCCTTCCCGCATCGAACCTACTAATTTCGGTAAATCTTCCCGGATGTAGTCCAGATCGATGTCCTCGATTTCCTCTTGAATCTCTGGATCGAGTTGGGGATATTTTTGTTGATACAAATCGAGCAATCCAAACAAATCTTTGATATGCTCTAAGGCTGGTTGAATATTACCAACCAGAAAACCAACTGGATTATTAATTTCGTGGGCGACACCCGCTATTAAATTCCCCAATGCCGACATTTTTTCGCTTTGAACTATTTTTATTTGAGCTTGTTTGAGATCTGTAAATGCTTGTTGAGATTCTTGATACAAACGGGCATTTTCTAAGGAAATGGCGGCTTGAGAGCAGAGCAAATTCAGAACCTCAACCCGATCGCTCGTGAATGCTCCAACCGTCACGTTATTTTCCAGATATAAAATTCCAATTAACTTACCTTGGCTAAGAATTGGACTACAAAGAATACTTTTAGGCTGGTGCTGCTGAATATAGGGATCGCCTGCAAACTGAGGATTTACCCTAGCATCAGCCAGTACCAGAGGTGCCAAACTCCGCTTGACAGTATTCACCAAACTAATTGCTACATCCAAACTTAATTCTAGAGGTATGGATGGTAATAGCTGCGCTTCCTGTTCCTCTTCTACAAGGGCTGTTACCTGTAAATTACTACCTTGTTTGAGTAGCAAGACACACTTACTTGCTCCAGCATTGGCGATCGCTATTTTTAGGAGAGTAGCTAAGAGTTTATCGAGTTCAATCTCCCCAGAAAGGGTTTGAGAAGCTTTGAGTAGACTAGCCAAATCTAGAACTTCAGAAACGCTACTAGAAGAGCGCGTAGAAGCAATAGTTTCCTGGTGGCTGATAGTTCCCTGGAAGGAGGTGGAGGGATGAGATTGCTGAAGGATAGGAGCGATGAGTTGGCTATAACATTTTTCCATATCTTCTACTTTAGCCTTAGCTCCCCAACGACTGTAGGCATAGTAAGCCTCGATCGCATAAAGTTGGGCAATTTTTTCTTTACCCCATTCTAGGTAAAATTTCGCGGCCAGTTCATTAGCTAGTGCTTCTTCGTTGAGGAATTGATGCTCTTTAGCAAGGGAGATGGCGCGATCGTAGAATTCTAATGCCTCTGATTTCTGCCCTAAAACTCGGTAGCGCTCGGCTTCAACTAAATAAAATTTGTGCAGGTAATTTTCGGGAGCATGATCGGCCCACTTTTTCATCTTTTCCTGGTTTTTAGCTACCCGTTCAAGAATGTGTTGCTGTTGTGCCTCGGAAACCTGAGAATAGATTGCCAGATGCGCTAAAGAATCATAGGTGTAGCAGATTGGAACTATGAATAAACCTGTAGCGCCACCTATATATTTTTCGGCTGCGATCGCCGCTTCCACCGCCAACTCAAACTTGCCAAACAGATAACACAGACTCAGTTCGCTGGTATAGAAATAGTAAAGCACAGTCCGATCGCCCGATCGCTCGAGGGCTGGCACAATTTCCTCGCGATCGAAGGCATCTCCACTAAGCTGCCAAGGTTCAGCAGCATCGCCAATCAGATTTAAAATTGCTTGCTGAAACACAGTTAGATGGCTAGTCAGTCCTTCTTGCTTGAGGTGGGCGATCTGAGTTCGGAAGGCAGCACTCTCTCGACTGAGATCGCTTAGTTCTCTGCCCATAAACCAACAGTATGAGATGTAAATAAATCCGCAAATGATAGCTGCTTCTAAATCTCCTGTTTCCAGTCCCACTTGGTAGCCTTCCCGGAGAAAAGGTAAGCTGTTCTTGAGCGGTTCTTTCCAATGCCACACGCTACAGTAAATTCCGACATAGACTCTGGCTTTCATTTCTTTGGCATTAAAATGTTCGAGCAATAAAAGTGCTAGTTTTGCACACTGATAGCCAAATTCAATTTCTCCCGCTATCCCACAAAGTATCAGTCCATAGTAAGCATACCCATTTGCAGAGAATGAGGCATTGCCATATTGAACAGACAAATTTACCTGTTCGAGGACAATAAACGGTAAGAGCGCTGGAGTTGCAACAAAAGCAGAAGAAGAGACAGATTTAAGAATCCGTAAAGCTGCTAACTTGTTAGGATCAGTCATCTGAGGCAGAGTTATTAAGTCCAGGGGTTGTCTTCCAGCCAGGATAGATTTAGTCGCCTCGAATGCCTTTGCAATATCTAATTGACTCGGTTGCTCTGGAAGACTGGTTCCTAGACGCTCCACACTCTTTAAGGCAATCTGCACTGCCTCTAGAAATTGATGTTGAGCTTGGGCAGCTTGAATTTGAACTTCATAGACCTTAATCGTATCCAACAGGTTTTTAGAGTGTTCTGTAATGATTGCTGCCAATTGTTTCATCTGCTCGAATTTGCCGCTCAGATAAGCAGTTTCAGTGGCAGCTTCGTATAGGGCTAAGGTTAGCTCGTACTGGGTTTGCCACCCCTCCTTACCTAACAAGGCGATGCCCGTAGTACAATACTCAAATGCGGCTGTATAGGCAGTTGCAGCTCTGGCTTTTTGTCCGGCTTTCAGGTTGAGTTTTGCAAGTTCTATTTGCCCAGCTTGATAGAGGATCAGGGATTTGCCGATATTAAGTTGGTTAACAATCTCAAACAGTTTTTCTTCTTTTTCAGTAGCAGATGTATGGGTCAGTAAAAGTTGCCCTATTTTTAGGTGAGCGATCTTTTTTTGCTCGTCTGGAATCAGGGAATAAGCGGCTTGTTGGACGCGATCGTGTAGGAATTTATAAGTTTGGTTTGCAGCCGACTGGGTGGCAGTTAGGGAATCTGTTTGAATGAAGAATTTATAAATTTCGGTTGTGGGAAGAATGAAACCTTCTTGTAAAGCTATCCACAAAAATGCTGCTGTTTCTTCCGACGATTTTTCACCGACAATCGCCAGCGTATTCAGATCAAACTGTGCCCCAATACAAGCAGCTAACTTGAGAACTTCCTGAGTTTGTGTCGGTAGCTTCTGCAATTGCACTGCCATAAATTCGACAACATCATCGGTGATAGCTAAAGCTCTAACTTGAGCAATATCGCATTGCCAATGCCGGATATCCCAATCAAAAGTAATCAGCTTATCGTCATGCAATCCTTTAAGAAACTGTGTTGCAAAGAAAGGATTACCTTTGGTTTTTTGAGCAACTAATTTTGTTAAAGGTTCCGCAATATATAACTCGCAATTAAGTGTATCTGCTACCAACCGATTCAGCTCTGGTTCGCTTAACTGTGGCAAAGTAATTGTATTTACCGTTGCCCCTGTTTTGACAATTTCATCCACTGTGAATATCAATGGATGCACAAGAGAAACTTCATTATCCCGATAAGCACCTAATACCAATAAATATCCCGTATCTTCCATCAATAATTGTAGCAACTTCAGGGATGCGGAGTCTGCCCATTGCAAGTCATCTAAAAACATCACTAAAGGATGTTCTTTACTTGTAAAAACTTGCACAAATTTTTGCATCAGCATATTAAAGCGATTTTGGGCGGCACTTCCTGATAGTTCAGCTGCTGGTGGCTGTTTACCGATGATGTTTTCCAATTCAGGAATTACGTCAATCAAAACTTGTCCGTTATCTCCCACTGCTGCTAAAATCTGGGTTTTCCATGTTTGCAGTTGGGTATCCAATTCGGAGATCAATTGCCCCATTAAGTCGCGGAAGGCTTGCACAAAGGCACTAAAGGGAATGTTGCGTTGAAATTGATCGTATTTGCCTTTGATAAAATAACCGCGCTGACGGACAATGGGTTTATGAACTTCATTGACAACGGCGGTTTTACCGATTCCCGAAAAACCTGCCACTAGCATCATTTCCGTTGTTCCCAGGCTGACTCGTTCAAAGGCAGCTAATAATTCAGTAACTTCTTTTTCTCTACCGTAGAGTTTTTCGGGGATAGTAAAGCGATCGCTGATATCTCCGTCTCCCAGTTCAAAAGATTCAATCTGACCAGTTTCTTGAAGTTGAGTTAAACATTTCTCTAAATCATATTTCAGTCCTAATGCACTTTGATAGCGGTTTTCGGCATTTTTTGCCATCAACTTACTGATAATTTCAGATAAAACCAGGGGAATTTCTGGATGAAGATGATGGATGGGTATCGCGTGTTTAGCGAGATGACAATGCACTAATTCCATCGCATCTTCTGAGACAAATGGTAACGAGCCTGTCAACAATTCATAAAAGGTCACACCCAGGGAATAAAAGTCACTACGATAGTCAATGCCTCGATTCATCCGTCCGGTTTGTTCGGGAGAAAGATAGGCTAATGTTCCTTCTAAGATATTGGGATTTTTTATTTCTTGAGTTTCTCGTGGTAGGAGGGATGCGATACTAAAGTCAATTAGTTTAATTTGTTTGGTTTCGGGATTAATTAAAATATTGGCGGGTTTGATATCTTTGTGAATGACTCGGTTTTGGTAGAGATGGTGGAGAATGTTTGTGAGTTGCAGAGCCAGATTGAGAAATTCTGTTAAAGATAAAGATTTAGCAGGGTTTTGAGCGTTAGCAACCCTGAGATAAGTAGATAGAGATACTCCTCCAAAATCCTCCATGACTAAGGCATAGCTATTTTGGTATACTTCTAGAGTCAAGGGGTGAATAATGCTAGGAAAATTAAGATTTTTAGCAATGGTGTACTGATTGCGAAACCCGACAAGTTCGTTGAAATTGGGGTATTCGTTTCGTAGTAGTTTGATGACAACAGGAGTGCGATCGCTATCTCGAACACCCCGATAAACGAGGGTGCGAGAGCCTGCATAGATTTGTTCTGCGAGCCGATACCCAGCTAGGGGAATGATGACATCCATTTTTCAGTCCTCAAAAAAATTGCTCGACTATAACTCTAAGGTATAGTTTATCAACCATATCGGGAAACATCCCCAATTGATACTAATGTTTTTAACTTTATTGGCTAATGGTCTATATTGTTTTAATATCAACCTTTCCCAGCACGATATCTGCGGACGAACCACAGGAGGATGTCATTCATTGCTGCATCACAACTATCTTGATTCTCTTGGCTTGATGGGAATTGTAATTACAAACTCTGCACCTTGACCTAACGCTGAATTTACTTCTAAAATACCAAAGTGTTTCTCAACAACAATCTGCCGTGCGATCGCTAACCCCAACCCCGTCCCTTTACCGACTTCCTTCGTCGTAAATAAATCATCAAAAATCTTGTCTCGCACCCCCTCATTAATGCCAACCCCATTGTCTTCGATCCGAATCACAACTTGTTGCGGCTCGCCCGATAATTTGGTTTCGATAGTAATTTTATTAGGAGCCGCTTTAATCTCTGCAAAGCTCCGTCCAGTATTTGATTCATCCAGAGCATCGATCGCATTACTCAACAGATTCATAAAAACTTGATTTAGCTGACCTGCATAGCACTCTACTTTCGGCAAATCACCGTATTTCTTGATGACTTGAATCTCTGGGCGTGTGTCCGAAGCTTTGAGGCGATGTTTGAGGATCATCAAGGTGCTTTCGAGGCCCTCGTGGATATGGGAGGGGACGGGGCGATCGCTATCGGCACGGGAAAAGATGCGCAGACTGGTGCTAATGCCTTTGATTCGCTTCACGCCTTCGTGCATGGAACCCACTAACTTTGGTAAGTCTTCCCGGATATAATCGAGGTCGATAGCTTCAATTTCATCTTTAATTGCCGCACTGCAATTAGGATATTCTTGCTGATACAAATCGAGCAATCCAAACAAATCATTAATGTAGTCTAAGGCTGGGCTAATGTTGCCAGCAAGGAAGCTAACCGGGTTATTAATTTCGTGGGCGACACCAGCTATTAAATTCCCCAATGCCGACATTTTTTCGCTTTGAACTATTTTTATTTGAGCTTGTTTGAGATCTGTAAATGCTTGTTGAGATTCTTGATACAAACGGGCATTTTCTAAGGAAATGGCGGCTTGAGAGCAAATAAGATTGAGCACTTCAACCCGAGCGCTCGTAAATGCCCCCACTGTCAGGTTATTTTCCAGATATAAAATTCCAATCAACTTGCCTTGATTAAGGATTGGACTACACAGAACGCTTTTAGGCTGGTGCTGTTCAATGTAACTATCTCCAGCAAACTGAGGATTTACTCTCGCATCGGCATATACCAGCGGTTTCAAACTCCGCTTGACAGTATTGACCAAACTAATCGCTACATCCTGACTTGATTCTAGCGGTATTGATGGTAATAGTTGCGGTTCCTGCCCCTCTACGACAAGGGCTACTACCTGTAACTCAATATCTTGTTTAAGCAATAACACACACCGGCTTGCCCCAGCATTTGTAATCACTATTTTTAGGAGAGTAGTCAGGAGTTTATCTACTTCAATCTCCCCAGAAATGGCTTGAGAGGCTTGGATCAGAGTAGGCAAATCTAGAAATTCAGAGTTGCTGCTAGAAGAGTGAGTAGAAGTAATCGTTCCCCGCGTAATAGTTTCCTTGAAGGAAGCATAGGAGCTAGCTTGTTGAAGAATGGGAAGCAGGAATTGAGGATAACGTTGTTCTAAATCAATAGCTTTAGCTTTGGCTCCCCAACGACTGTAGGCATAGTAAGCCTCCAGTGCATAAATTTTGGCAAATTTTTCTTGACCCCACTCTAGATAAAATTTTGCTGCCAGTTCATTAGCTAATGCTTCTTCGTTCAAAAATTGATTTTCTTTAGCGAGGGATATAGCCCGGTCATAGTGTTCAATCGCCTCAGCTTTATTACCCAAAACTCGATGCTTTTCTGCTTCAACCAAATACCACTTATGCAGATGATTCATAGGAGCATTTTTCGCCCACTGTTGCAGAGTGGTTTGATGGGTTTCTACAGAGGCGAGAATTTCAGCTTGTTCAATTTCTGACAGGGTGGGGAAGAGCGCCAGGTGCGTCAGAGCTACATAGAAATGGAAAATGGGAACAACAATCACTCCTGATACTGCCATAAAATACTGTTCGGCTTGCGCAATGTGGTCTAGGGCCGCCGGATAATTGCCAAACAAGTAGGCAAGCAGCAGTTTGTAGATGTAAGCAAAAGCGCTCAACGAAAGTTCGTTGTCCTGATGATGCTTAGGAAGCATCACCGTTTCATCGTAGGCATCGCCGATTAAGCAATTCGGTTGACTTACAGTTTCCCTCAAGTTCCGCACTATCTGCAGCATCATCCCTAAATAAACTCGGGCAGAATTTTGCTTTGCCTGCACCATGACTGCGCTATAAGCTGCTATTTCGGTTTCTAAAGTGTCTAGTTCTACTCCACTGAAAAAGTTGGCGTAAAAGTGATTGATTATGCTGTAGCCAGCGTGGACAAAATCACCAGTTTCCATGCCTGCTAGATAGCCATCTTTCAGCGTCGGTATCGTTGCTCTGAGAGCTTCCTTGTGATGCTGAATATAGAACCCAAACATAGCCAGAATTATGCACTTAAATTCCCTCACATTGAAGCGCTCAATCAATGAGAATGCCAATTTACCCAAAGCGTAGCCTGTTTCAACTTCTCCCAAAAAGGCACACAGCACCATGCCGTGAATCGCATATCCGACAATTGATGCGGGTGTATTTCCACAGGAGAGCGATAAACTCACCATCGTGGAACTCAGTAGGGGCAGTAAACCTGGTCTTCCCTGGATAATGGGTGCAAATAATATTGCTAACAGTTGCATGGCAGCAGTCGCCTTGGCATCGGTCATCACCGGCAACTCGGCTAGTTCTTCAACCGGTTTGCCCTCAAGTTGGGTGGCCAGGGTTTGTAGCGCTTTGCCAATTAATGCTTCGTCAGCTTCGGTGGGCAATTCAACCCCTAATTGTCCGAGTGCATCTCTGGCTACTGCAATGGCTGCTAACGACTTGCCCTGAGCTATCTGTGCGGCAATCTGAATTTCGTAAATTTTAACTTTGTCTAAAATCGACTGAGCTTTTTGCAATACCAGTCCTGCAATCTCCTCCATTCCGTCAAAGTCACCATTCAAATAGGCAGCTTCGGCGGCTGCAACAGAGAGGTTCAGAGTCAATTCATACTGACTTTGCCAACAATTTACCTGTAGTAGCCCCATCCCCGTTTGCAGATAAACTCTTGCCGCACTGTATGCGGTAGAACTTCTTGCCTTGCGTCCGGCTGCTAAGTTTAGTTGAGCTAATGCTTCCCGTTCGATCGGTTGAGTAATTAACTCAATTCCTCGATTCAAATGCCCAACAATATCAAACAGTTTTTCCTCTTGCTCTATTGCTGAGCAATTTTGCTGAAGTAATTGTCCGACTTTGAGATGAGTTGCTTTTTTCTGTGAATCTGGAATGAGCGAATAGGCGGCTTGCTGGACGCGATCGTGTAAAAATCGATAAGTTGGGTTAGCTGAAGCCTTGAAAACTTCATCGCTATCCGATTCCGTAAAGAACTTATAGATTTTTGTCGTGGGAATCACCAAACCTTCCTGCAATGCTTTCCATAAAGCCGTAGCCGTCATTCCAGCAGATTTCTCACTGACAATTACTAACGTATTCAAATCAAACTGGGCTCCTATACAAGCAGCTAATGTGAGAAAATCCTGAGTTTCTCTGGGCAACTTCTGCAATTGCAATGCCATGAATTCAACGACATCATCAGTGATAGCTAGGGTTTTTACTTGGGCAATATCACACTGCCAATGCCGAATATTCCAATTAAAACTAATTAGCCGATCGTCATGTAATGCCTTGAGAAACTGAGTGGCGAAAAAAGGATTTCCCTGAGTTTTTTGATACACTAATTTTGTCAAAGGTTGGGCCAAGGATGATTCGCAATTCAGCGTATCCGCCACCAACAAATTCATATCTGGTTCGCTTAACGCTGGCAAAGTAGCCGTATTCACTGTTGCCCCTGTTTTAACTACCTCATCCACTGTTAAGATAAATGGATGCACAGGCGAAACTTCATTATCTCGATAGGCTCCCAATACTAATAAATATCCTGTATCCCTCATCAATAATTGTAGCAAATTTAGGGAGGCTGAATCCGCCCATTGCAAGTCATCCAAAAACATCACTAAAGGATGTTCTTTGCTTGTAAAAACTTGCATAAATTTCTGCATGAGCAGATTAAAGCGATTTTGGGCGGCGCTTCCTGACAATTCAGTTGCAGGAAGTTGAGCGCCAATTATGCCTTCTAACTCAGGAATCACGTCAATCAAGACTTGTCCGTTGTCTCCCAATGCTGCTAAAATCTGGGTTTTCCATGTTTGCAGTTGGCTATCCGATTCTGATAGCAATTGACCCATTAAGTCGCGGAAGGCTTGCACAAAGGCACTGAAGGGAATGTTGCGTTGAAATTGATCGTATTTGCCTTTTATAAAATAACCGTGCTGACGGACAATGGGTTTATGAACTTCATTGACAACGGCGGTTTTCCCAATTCCCGAAAAACCTGCTACTAGCATCATTTCCGTTGTTCCCAGGCTGACTCGCTCAAAGGCAGCTAATAGTTGAGCAACTTCTTTTTCTCTACCGTAAAGCTTTTCGGGGATAGTAAAGCGATCGCTAATATCTCGCTTTCCGAGTTCAAAATCTTCAATTTTGGCTATTTTTTGTAACTGAAATAAACAATTTTCTAAATCGTGCTTGAGTCCTAATGCACTTTGATAGCGGTGTTCGGCATTTTTCGCCATCAGCTTACTGACAATTTTCGATAAGATTAGGGGAACTTCTGGATTTATTTGATGGATCGGTTTCGACTTTGTGGCGAGATGACAATGTACCAATTTCATCGGATCATCCGAGATAAATGGCAATTTTCCTGTCAACAATTCATAAAAAGTCACACCCAGGGAATAAAAGTCACTGCGATAGTCAATGCCTCGATTCATCCGTCCTGTTTGTTCGGGAGAGAGATAGGATAATGTTCCTTCTAAGATATTGGGATTCTGTATTTCTTGGGTTTCGCGTGGTAGGAGAGATGCAATACTAAAGTCAATTAGTTGAATTTGTTTGGTGTCTGGATTAATGAGAATATTAGCGGGTTTAATATCTTTGTGAATGACTCGCTTTTGGTAGAGATAGTGGATAATATCTGTTAGTTGTATGGCGAGTTGGAGAAATTCTGCTAAAGGTAAAGCTTGAGATGGTTGGGTTTCATTTGTTGCTGTTTTGAGATAAGTAGATAGGGAGACTCCGCCAAAGTCCTTCATTACTAGGGCATAGCTATTGCGGTATACTTCCAGCGTCAGGGCTTTGACAATGTGAGGGAAGTCGAGATTTTTGGCAATGGTATATTGGTTGCGAAACTGGACGAGCTCGTTGAAGGTGGGGTATTCGTTTCGCAGCAGTTTGATGACGACTGGGTATTGGTCACGGCTACGGATGCCTCGATAGACTAGGGTACGTGTACCTGCATAAAGTTGCTCTGTAATCTGATAACCTGACAAATTGGCGACCGCATCCATAACTTGTTGACTCTATATTATACAAGAGTAAAATTAAAACATTCCATTCCATTGTATTTTATTATTTGCCAAAGATAGCGATCGCAAACTCTGCACCCTCGCTAGGGACAGAATTAACTGTAATTTTTTCCCATGTTTCTCAACTATTATTTGACAGAAAGCAATTTGATACGGCGCCCCCGGATTCATCCGTGTATCTTTAAAAAAAGCTCCCCATCGTGATGAAAATTCCCGGACTCATCCGTGCGAGCAATCTCAAATTTCCAATTTCAAATCGCATGACGTGCGATCGCTAATCCTAAACGAGTTCCTTTCCCTACTCCGAACTATTTGCGCTATGTATAGTATGGTTGCCTAATGTGGTGATGGTATTATAAAACAATTATTTGTATCTTTTAACCGCAAATATACGCAGATCGAACCGGATATTTAGTTGATACAATCTGCGTATATTTGCTTACATATGCGGTGTGATTATGCTTTATTTCCCGTAGTGGCCGCCGACAACCTTACCCCGAAAAACAACATAATTGTAGATGTTGTAAAAAATCATAATCGGGAGAAGAACGCCCATAAACACAATCATAAATACCAGGGCGCTGGGCGAAGCTGCGGCTTGGTAAATTGTGATTTGCGAAGGAATAATGTAGGGAAAAACAATCAATCCCAAGCCGATGAAAGTAAGCAAAAAAATTAGAATCGTCCAGATAAACGGCGTTCGTTCTTCTTTGCTTGCGAGACTTTTCAGCAGCAATCCTACCAACAGCACTCCCAGCAAAGGAATCGTGGCAAAGACATAAACTAGCGGTTTCTCAAACAACCTGGCTCTAGCACTTTCGTAAAAAATCGGAGTGGCGATCGTAATTAAAATCGCTCCGATTAAAGTTGTCACCGCCGCAATTTTAGCCGTGCGATAGTGATTTGTTTGCAGTTCGCCCTCCGTTTTCATAATTAGATAGGTTGAACCGATCAAAACATAGCCTTGAATCAGCGTCAAAGCGACCAAGATCGATCGCCAATCCAGCCAGTCCCAAGTAGTCCCCACAAAGTGACCGGCTTCATCAACCGCAATGCCCTCAAGTACCGCACCGAGGGCAAATCCTTGAGCTAAAGCTGCTAAAAAACTGCCAGCACCAAAGGCATAATTCCAGAGTAATTTGCGCTTAGAATGCTCGCGAAACTCAAAGGCGACAGCCCGAAATATCAAACCAAAAAGCATCATGCAAATCGGTATGTACAGCGCTGTCAAAATCGTGCCGTAAGCGAGGGGAAATGCGCCAAATAAAGCGCCTCCCATTAAAACCAGCCACGTTTCGTTCGCGTCCCAAACGTTGCCCAAACTCGTCATTAAAATGCCCCTGCGTTCCTCGTCGTCAGCAGTCAGAGACAAGATTCCGACTCCCAAGTCAAAACCGTCTAGCATGACGTATAGCAATAGGAACAAAGCCAAAATTACAAACCAAACTTGCGGGAGAAAATGCTCCAAAGCTTGCATACAATCTCCTATTGTTGTGCTTCTACGGGACGTTGATCGGGAATGTGTTCTCCGGCTTCACTTTCGATTGCGGGTTCATTGTCTAATCCCGGTACTGGCAGAGTTAAATTAGGCCCTTGGCGGATAATTCTGCTGCCAAAATACAAGGCACAAACAAACAAAAAGCTGTAAACAACGGCAAAGAAACTGAGAGAAGTTAAAACATTGCTGGCGGGGATGTTTGACACCGCGTCAGCAGTGCGAATTTGCCCGTATAAAGCCCAAGGTTGTCTGCCGACACAGCGGACAATCCAACCCGATTCTACAGCAATATACCCCAGGGGAGCAGCTAATACCCAAGCGCGCATCAGCCAAGGTTGACTGCTAATATTTTCAGCAGCAAGTTTGCCCCGCATCCACTGAATTATACTGAACAGCATCAATCCTAAAAAGAAGAATCCAATCCCGGACATGATGCGGAAACAATAATAGATTAAACCCACCATACGGGGTCTATTTTCTGGCTTCCATTCCTTCAATCCGAGTACGGGTTCGGAGAGTTTTTGTTTGAATTCCAGAATGTATCCTAAGCCATTGGACACGGTAATTTCCCAGTCATTTTTTTGGGCTTTTTCATTAGGCAAAGCTAGCAAAGTCCAATCTGCTGACTCTCCCGCTGGTGAAGTTTCCCACTTAGCTTCGATTGCTGCTAATTTAGTGGGTTGATAGTGATAAACTTGTTCGGCGCTCAAATGTCCGATGTATATCTGCAAAGGTGCAACGGCGATTGCTGTCGCTATGGCAATTTTTAAAGATTTGGAAAAAAAGGCTTGGTTGCGCTTATTGAGAATGTACCAAGCGCTAATGCCGCCAATGACAAACAGCGAAGTTTCTAACGTCGCAAAAAACATATGGAGAATGCTGTTTAATGCGAACGGGTTCATAATTGCTTGAAAGTAATCGCTGACAATAAACTTGCCATTGACCATTTCTCCGCCCGCAGGAGTTTGCAGCCAAGAGTTAGCGACTAAAATCCAGACGGTTGATAGGTTCGCGCCGAAGGCTACCATGATTGTAGCGAAATAATGGACGATCGGGTGAACGCGCTCCCAACCAAACAGCATAATTCCTAAAAAGCCGGCTTCTAACATAAATGCCATTGAAGCTTCAAAGCCTAAAATGCTGCCAAAAAAGTCACCAACAGCTTCAGAAAATGGTGCCCAATTTGTGCCGAATTGAAATTCCATTGGAATTCCAGAAGCTACTCCTATTCCGAAGTTAAGGACGTAAAGTTTAGACCAAAAACGAGCGTGATGGTAGTAGTCTGGATTGCGAGTTTTCAGCCACATTCCTTCAACAATTACCAGATAAATTCCCATTCCCGTAGTCAGAACTGGCCACAGCATATGGAATATGGCGGTTAGCGCAAATTGCATCCGCGATAGCGCCACGGTGTTAGATAAGATATCCATTGTTATATCCTTTGTCAGTTCAAGAGAGGTTAGCTTGCAAAAATTCCAGAATTGACATTGATAATGTAACCCAGAAATTTACTTAGTGCAGAATTAACCCAATTATCTTTATTAAAAATTAAGATTTGCTATTTGAAGTAAGGAGGAAGAAGGAAGAGGAAAGAATCCCGACGGAAAGGGCAATTAAATTGAGGGTTTCAGCTATTAAGCACGTCATAACCGTCGTGGCACTTGCTATAATAGTAATTTAACTAAATTATCGACCTTGTGCCAAAATCAACTTAAAATAAAAAACTTGCTCTCAATCTTCCTCTTCTTTCCTGTCCTTTGTAGTCTCTGCAATTAATTAACAGAAAATCTCTCGATCAGTCATTAAGATATAAAATCTACAATGGTATTACCTAACCGTGACACTGTAACTAAGTTTAAACGGTTTAAAAGTAGCTTTATTTTTGGCTGTTCCGCTCAATTCAAGTTCGTAAATGCCAACCTTCGGAAATACAATGTCTGCTCCTGGTATTCCTTGATATTTTTCCGCAGATATGGCTTTTAAAGGCGGCTGCATCAGTGGCTTATCCCCTTCTTTGCGCTCTTTCGGATAAACCGCTAATTTGCAATTGCACTGCTCTAGTGGGATGATTTGACCGCCCCTGCGAGTCAGCGCAAACCACACTTTCGCAGGCTGTCCGGCGCGGGGGTTGTGGTTGGGTTCTAGGTGAAAGGTAGCTGCTACATCTCCCGATACTTCGACTTCGTGCGCCAAAACGGAAATCGAGTTTAACTGCGGCGCATTGGGAATTGCTGCTTCAATTAGCAATCCCAAAAAAACTAACAATCCCAAACTTTTACTTTTGTTTGACAGGCGAAACATAGAACTTCTCCAATGATAAAACAGACCAAAACAAACGCGATCGCACTAGCAAGACGCCCAGGGTAATTATACCCAAAAGCAGCGCCCGCAATTGATTAACCGCCGTCCATTCAAAGCCGCCGAGATAGTGGGAACCGATGAGTGCCGCGTGTACAGCGCACAGCAAGAAAGCTGGAACGCTTAACAGGTGAAGCATTCGCCACAGCTTGCCTAAAAAATTTTGAATGCGATCGACACTTGTAACTGCCGCCGGCAACATCAACAGCAGGGACAGCATCCCAGCAGCCATTCCCAACTGATGCTGCGGCAACATGAAAGACACAGCATCAAAATTCCATCGCAGCGTATGATCCAGCATATGAAACGTGTGGGCGACGGCTAGGACAAACGCGCCCACACCTAAGGCGCGGCGATAGCGCAGCAGTTGCGGCAAAAACTTGCTAACCGGACGCGCCAACAGTGCTAGCATCAAGCACAGCAGCGCTGCGTGGCCCGTAAAATCTACCATTTCATCGGTTCGCAGCAAGGTAAGAATCCCGATCGCCACCGTCACCCAACCACCCGCACGAAAAAGTTGACTCCGCCTGTTAGCGCTCAATCTGCCAGCAAAAAAACCCACTCCCAGCATAGTTGGCAGCGTACCGAGTCCGAAGGCCAGCATCGTCGCCGCACCCAAAACCGGGTTTCCCGTTTCCGTCGCCTTAATCTGCGCCGCGTAGAGGAAACCGCAGGGAATCAAACCCCAAAGCAAACCCAAAGCAATCGGCACCCACCATTTTTTTTGTGCCGAAAGCTTGTTCATTGCTTGTCCGACTCGATCGTGCGACATTGGGTGCAGCAGCGGCAATCCGGGCAGCAAACCCGGTTTAATTTGCACTACTCCGAACCAAATCAGCATCGTGCCCGTGAGAATGGCGATCGCCCGCCGCAATTCGCTACCCGTACCTGCCAAAAGTCCGCCTGCAATTAACACCGAACCCAGTCCGCCAATTCCAGCACCAACGAAAGCGTAAGCAGCAATTCTCCCCAAATTGAGCAGTAGGTGAAAGCGCAAAGTAGCTAATTTATCCTTGCCGGTACTAGAGAGCGAAAACGCCATTGCCAGCGGGCCGCACATCCCCGTGCAGTGACCGAAACTGCCGAGAAACCCCAAAGCGCTAATTAGCAGCAGGTCTAGCATTTTGCTGGTTTTTCCCAAATAATTTCATCAAGATATTGACAAGATTTTCTTTTGTTATTGCCCGCTTTTTTCTTAACTTTGTACAAATATTTATCTTAATCTATTTTGTCAAAACAAAAGTTGTCAAACTTCTCTCCGACCTCACCAATATCAAAAATGACTGAAGACTGATGACTAATAACTACTTTTTTTCTGGATGCGTCGCTTCCGGCGAAGCTGCACCCATTTGATTTATAGCAGCAATTAGCTGATAAAGTCGCCCCAAATCCCGCTGGTTGAAATGCAAAGTCAGGCGCGGCAGATCGAAAGTTGCATCTCCTATTTCCGGTTCCAAAGCTTGACTTTTTTCAATTTTTCCGGTGACAACAATATCGCTAAAATCAGCATTTAGCCGATCGACATTCTCCTCAGAAAGCTCTGTTTTCAAGCGAATTACCAGTTTTTCGCGCACGTAGCGGCAGGAGTGATAAACCAGATAAAAACTACCGATCGCCTCGCAAGCGACATTTACATCGTCAGTAATTGTATACAGGCTGCGATCGTCGGCTGAAATCAAACCCCGGTCGCGCATTTGTTTTTGCACAAAATAATTCCAATCGTGCCAATAATCTCCTCCCGGTCGATCGATCAATACCACAGGAGCCGGCCCGAACTTGCCAGTTTGAGTCAAAGTCAGACACTCAAAAGCCTCGTCCAGAGTGCCGAAACCGCCCGGAAACAGAGCCAAAGCATCGCTTTCCCGGAGAAAAAATAACTTGCGAGTGAAAAAATATTTAAATTTGAGCAATTTGGGATCGCCGGCAATGAAAGGATTAGAACTCTGCTCGAAAGGTAACTGAATGTTCAGCCCAAAAGAACGTTCAGCAGTCGCCCCCTCGTTCCCCGCCTGCATAATTCCCCCGCCGCCGCCAGTAATCACCATAAACCCCTGCTGGGCGATGGCGCGCGCAAACTCTCTGGCCATCAAATACTCCGCAGATTGCGGTGACACCCTTGCCGAACCAAAAATCACAATTTTGCGAACGTGGCGGTAAGGATAAAACATCTCAAAAGCCTTTTCCATATCTCGCAGAGACGACGAGATAATTTTCCAGTCTAGGCGATCGATCTCCTCTCCGGCCATTTGCACTATAGTAGAGAGCGATCGTTCGATCCACTCAGAGTGCTTCAACATTGGGAAGCGATCGATCAAATCGATCAATTCAGCTTGGAGGGACTCAAGACCTTGACCAGACCCAGAAGGAATCATGAATTTTTCCGAAACGGTAACAATTTGTCGCTAATAAAAATTAAGGGGCAAGCCAAATTTAGAAGCCAATAGCCACCAGCAAATTGCCCTGCTGGCAACTAATAACTTTTCCAGTAGCTTTGCCCCGGTTCTGAAGCGAGTTAGCTTTCGCGGCCCAAAAAGAAAGAACAACGCGCACCGCTCGCAGTTGAGTTAAATGTACTTTTCCAGAGTGTTTGCCAGAGTAGTTTTCGGAACTGCCCCAACGACCATGTCCACCCGTTGACCGCCCTTAAATATCATCAGCGTCGGAATGCTGCGGATACCGTATTGGCTCGCCACGTTAGGATTCTCGTCGGTATTAACTTTTACTACCTTGACCTGCCCTTCATATTGCTGGGCAATTTCGTCTACGACGGGTGCCACCATCCGACAGGGCCCGCACCAGGGAGCCCAAAAATCCACTAGAACTGGAACTTCGCTATCGAGCACTTCCTGCTTAAAGGTAGAGTCGGTTACTTGCGCGGCTGCTGACATCCCTAGCCATCCTTGTAAATACTATTTCTCGGATAACAAGTCTAGCAAAAAATGTAACCACTTGCGTCAACGATTTTAACAGAAAGCTTATGAAGAAGAATGAAGAAGGCCTTCGGCTTCCGAAGGCAAAAGGAAGAGGGTTGAAAACAAAAGGCACTTATGTTTCCCAAGGCAGAAGGCCTTCAGCAGAAAAATTCTCCCCCTATTGCCCACTTTCCCACTTTCCCGCTTTCCCACTCTCCCACTCTCCGGAGCTAAGAGCCTCTGCTCTGTACCTAGTAGGCAAGAGCGAAGATTTCCCGGAAAAAAGGAACCGCCCGAACAGTAGTCCGGGCGGAGTGTGGTGTGAGGAGTGAACGGAAACATTCGTCTCCGCTTCTTATATTGTGACATCTCCTTCTCGATAATTCCACAACATTCTGTAAATTTCGAGACTATTGAACAAATTTTGTCAACGTACCCTGGTCTTGGGTCAGTAAATCTACTTACCCATGCCCAACTGCTGAGCTTTTTGATAGACTTTACCCTCAGTCAGTAGAGAAGGAGCAATTACCACTTCCACTTGCTGCATCTCCTTAATATCCTTAGCGCCCAAGGTGCCCATGCTAGTTTTCAGAGCTCCGAGCAAGTTGTGCGTACCGTCATCTAGCAGCGCAGGCCCGCGCAAAATTTGCTCCACAGTACCCGTAGTCCCCACGCGAATGCGAGTGCCGCGCGGCAAAACCGGGCTGGGAGTCGCCATCCCCCAGTGAAAGCCGCGGCCGGGAGCTTCGGCGGCCCTGGCAAAGGGCGAACCAATCATCACTCCATCCGCACCGCAGGCAATGCACTTGCAGATATCGCCGCCGGTAATTAAACCGCCGTCAGCAATCACCGACACGTATTTGCCAGTTTCGCGATAGTAGTCGTCCCGCGCGGCGGCGCAGTCTGCTACCGCTGTGGCTTGGGGAACGCCGACACCCAATACGCCCCTAGACGTGCAAGCAGCCCCCGGCCCTATGCCCACGAGAATGCCCGCAGCGCCAGTTTTCATTAAATTCAGGGCGACTTCGTAGGTCACGCAGTTGCCCAAAATTACTGGTATCGGCATCTCTTGACAGAATTGAGTCAAATCTAAAGATGAGATCTCTTCAGGGGAAAGGAAAGCTGTCGAGACTACAGTTGCTTGCACAAAAAATATATCGGCTCCAGATTCAGCAACCGTCCGGCCGTATTTGCTCGCACCGGCGGGGGTACCGCTGACGGCGGCAATTCCTCCTCCAGCTTTAATTTCTTTAATTCTCAGGTCGATTAATTCTGGCTTGATGGGTTCGGCATAGAGTTGCTGCATCAGGGAAACAAATTCGTGGTTCCCGACACTGGCGATGCGCTCTAATATTGGCTGGGGGTCGGCATAGCGGGTTTGAATCCCTTCTAGGTTGAGCACGCCCATTGCTCCCAATTCCGACAGCAAAATCGCCATGCGGACATCGACTACTCCATCCATTGCGCTGGCGATGATCGGGATTTCTCGATCGATCCCGCCAATCTGCCACTTGGTATCTGCCAAACTCGGATCGAGGGTGCGCTGTCCTGGTACGAGCGCGATTTCATCTATGCCGTAAGCTCGGCGAGCACTTTTGCCCCGCCCAATTTCAATATTCACGCTGTTTCACTTCCACAAGGTATTTAAATTAGAGTAACAAAAAGTTAGCCGGCCCGAGTGTAGCTATCGCACGGCTGTCTTTAAAAAAAGCTCGGCACTGATTCTGATTGTATCCTAATTATATGAAATCGAAGGGGGTGCTTTTCCTCAGCAACGGCCACGGGGAAGACGCAATTAACTGTCAAATTCTCAAAGCTTTGAGAGCATCTGGCGCGGATGTTGATGTTTCGGCGATGACGGTTGTCTGTGACGGGGCTGCTTACAGCCGATCGACCCTGTGCCAATTATTGGGCCTACCAGTCAAATGCCGTCAGGCGGCGTTTTTTACATGAATCCCCTGTTTTTCGCCAAAGATCTTGGAACCCGGTTAATTACTTTGACTTGGCAGCAATTGCAGGCTGTTTGGACGCATTCCCGCCACTGCGATTTGGTGGCGACTGGGGCTGTTGTCGATCGGGCGATCGGTCTATCAACCTCGCGCCCCTATATAATTTTTCTGTCGGATCGTTCTAGTTATTACCAGGGGCGAGTCGATTTGGGTTTTATCTTGTGGCAGTTGCTTTGCTCCGAGAAATGTCTGGCGGTTTTTACTAGAGATGCTTTGACTGCTGCTGACTTAAACCTACAGGGTTTAAAGAAAGCTCAGTTTGTCGGCGCGATCGCAAATTCCGACATTTCAAGCCATACCCTCCAGCAGCAAGGTAATCTTGTCAATTCCCTCCACATAAACCAGCTCCCCCGGTTTAAAAGTTATGCGTTTATCGCACCGAAGCAGGCTATCAACTGCTGTGGAATGCGACGAAGCCGAATTTGTCAGGTCGAATTTCTTCTTCTACGATCGCGTTTTCCAAATGCCTGACAGTCATGATTTTTGGCTACTAATTCCAAGTTGGTCGCAACTTTGAGATTCGATCAACCTATAGCTTGACTCGCTAACTCCTTAATTCCCAACTACGCTTCAACTATCAGAGTAATGTTGTCAAGTCTCACGACGCGAACCAAGTCACCCGGTTTTAAAGTTATTTTTCGATCGCACTTAGCGGGCCACCAACTGCTTTGAAAGCGGACAAGACCGCATTTATTCGGTCGAATTTCTTCTTCTACAATCGCTTTTTCTAAATAGCTAACAGTCATCATTGTTTGCTCCTAATTGCTAATTTTTCGTAATTTTGAGATGCTAAAAACTGATAGTCCGAGTCCCTAAACCATTGATTTATAACGACGCTTCAACTATTAAAGTAATATTGTCAATTCCGACTACGCGAACCTCGTCACCGGGTTCAAAAGTCAGGTCTCGATCGCACTTCGCCGGCCACCAACTGTTTTGGAAACGAACACGACCGCACTCATGAGGTCGAATTTCTTCATCCACGATCGCTTTTTCGGAATTGTCAAAATTCATGATTGCTTGCTCCCGATTGTAGATTTGCATTAACTTTCAGAATTGATGACAAACGACGCTGCAACGATCAAAGTAATATTGTCAATTCCCACGACGCGAACCACCTCACCGGGTTCAAAAGTCATGTCTCGATCGCACTTCGCCGGCCACCAACTGTTTTGGAAACGAACGCGACCGGGCTCATTAGGTCGAATTTCTTCATCCACGATCGCTGTTTCAAGATCGTTAATAGACATAGTTGCTTGCTCCCAAATATAAACTCGACTCGATCGGTGTGTAAGTTAGAAGCTTGTCCGTCAACTTCCCCTCCACACTCAACAGTATCCCTCGCCAACCTCGGCCGTGTCAGTCGGTAAAAGTCTATACAAGTCCACTGTTTGAGGGTGTAAGCGAGTCGGAAAAAGTCTGTTAAAGTTGTGTCAGATGGGTAACGCTAAACCTGGTGACTAAATGGAAGCCGATCGTGCACTGGATTTTACAAACTCGTTACTTGTGGCTCGAAACCTGAAAACTCTCGACAACCTTGACAGCGCTATCTTTCGCGAAGCTTGGCAAGGGGTGCAAGGCAGGACGTACCAACAGGTTGCAGATAGTGAAGGGTATGGAGTAGGGACTGTTAAGGATGCTGCCTCTAATTTGTGGAAGCGACTTTCAGCGCTGTTTGGAGAAGGCGAAAAAATTAAAAGAGACAACCTTCAAGCTGTTGTAGAGCGGTATTGGCGCAGCTACTCGAAACTCGAACCGCAGTCGGGACAAATTGTTCCGGCCCAAGTATCTCTCGGAGTTGATTCGGAGTTGGATATGGAAAACCCGAATTTTTTGGGCCGGTTCGGGGCGATCGAAGATCTAAATACTCTTGTCGCCCAAGGAGCTAAAGTGATTGTCATCCAAAGTGCCGGCGGTATGGGCAAAACGACTTTGGCCAGACAGTATCTCAAATCTCAAGGGTTCGATCGAGTAATTGAACTGTTGATGGCAAAAGAGACAGAGAACATTACAGCCTTGGAAAGCGCGATCGAAGAATGGCTCAAGCAAGACTTTCAGGAAGAACCAGGGCCCGACTTTGGCGTCACCCTGGGGCGGCTGAAGCGGCAGCTTCAGACTCACAAAGTCGGCGTATTGATTGACAATTTGGAAGCCGCACTCGACGGACAAGGTAAGTTTATTGAACCGCACCGGCTTTACGTGGAACTGTTGCGAGTTTTGGCTGACGCGGAGGTGCAGTCGGTAACGCTGATTACCAGTCGCGATCGGCTTTGCGATTCAGACGTAACCGTCGAACACTACCTGCTTCCGGGATTAGAGGTGGAAGTTTGGCAGCAATTTTTTAGCGATCGCAATATTAAGATAGATCCTGTCGCCCTCAAGGAAATGCACAAAGTTTACGGCGGTAATGCCAAAGCAATGGGCATCCTTTGGGGCACAATGCGAGAAGATTTTGACGGAGATATGGCGGCTTACTGGCTGGAAAACAGCGACCATCCGCTCGTTGAAACTGACTTGAAAAATTTAGTTACCAGTCAGTTTAACCGCCTGCAAGAACTCGATTTGGAAGCCTATCAACTCCTCTGTCGCTTGGGCTGTTACCGCTATCAAGACGTGCCGACAGTCCCTACTGACGGACTTTTGTGTTTGCTGTGGGACGTGCCCGAAGCCGGACGCCGACAAATTATTAAATCGCTGTTGCACCGATCGCTAGTCGAGTCTCAGAAGGGCGAATACTGGCTGCATCCAGCAATTCGGGAAGAAGCGGTCGATCGGCTCTCGCCCGGAGACTGGGAGAGTGCCAACCGCAAAGCAGCCGAGTTCTGGACCGAGAGTGTTGAAAATATTGAGACTGTAGAAGATGCGTTGAAAGCTTTTGAAGCTTACTATCATTATGTGGCAATTAGCTGTTTCGAGCAGGCCGCGAGCGTCATCCTCAAAAAAATCAATATCCAGTTTGCCAAAGATTACAAGCTCGGTCGAGCACTCTACACATTAGGTTTCTTGCAGCCAATAATTTCAGCAACTACTCGCATCGTCAACAATGTGACTTCTGATTATTATTTGAGCGGTCTTTACAGTATTTTAGGCGTTTGTTACCGGATATTAGGGGAGATTAATCAAGCCATAGAATGCCACCAAATATCGGAAATAAAAGCAACTAAATCTTTGCAAATTATAGCGAAAAGTAGCGAACCGGAAAACGGCAAACAAGCTAATCTGGAATTCTGGAAAGTTAACGCTGCAATTAATATAGGTTTTTGTCAAATAGAAATGCGGGAATTAGAATCAGCTATGGAGATATTTGTCAAGCTGAAAAATTCGCGGGACGAAATCGGGATTAACAGCTATTCGATCGATGTTGGCTTAGCTTTCCTCAACTCCTGTGTCGGAGCAAAAAAAGAGGCGGAAGAGCTCGCCGAAAAACTTTATACCGATCGGGAAGAGAGTCAGTTGGTGGGTACGGGATACAAATTAGTTTTTCTCGCCGCCACCTATCAAAACTTGGGAGACACAGAGAAAGCTTTGAGCTTGTACCGCCAAGCGATCGCGATCGCCGACCAAAACCAGTACAGCACCATCAAAGCCAAAGCTCTCAGCGGTACAGCCGCGCTGTACCGAGAACGGGGAGAATTTGACCAAGCCATGCAGCACCATGCAGAAGCAATAGAAATACTCGATCGAGCCAGCGCTAAATTAGACCGAGCCGAAGCTTGCTATCAACTAGCACTGACAGAACAAAAACTTGGTAATATCGAGAAAACCCAAGAAAATTTTGACTGCGCCATTCAACTGTTCAGCGAAATGGACGCCAGCAAACAAGTAGAAAAAGTACAGTTAGCCGCAACTAAAAAAATATAAAAAATACCTAATTAATCGAGTAAAAAATCAGAAAATAGATACAATAAACGAAAGAACAACCAGAAATTTTGTTGACATGAAACTAAAACGATTGGGGCACGTAGCCGTCTGCGTGCAAGATATAGAGAAGTCTGCTGAGTTCTACCTAAACTTGGGCATGGAGTTAGTCTGGAAAGATGCAGACTGGGCTTATTTAAAAGCAGGAGAGGACGGATTGGCGCTGTTGAGTCCGAGTTACAGCCAAGCAGGCCCGCATTTTGGGTTTGTATTTGACGATCGTACCGAAATGGAATCCGCCTACCGACAACTCAAAGCCGATGGTGTTTCAGTCACCCACATTCACGAACACCGCGACGGTACAGCATCTTTTTACGGCAGAGACCCCGACGGTAACGGTTTTGAATACCTTTACGAACCAGCCTGACTATTCTAGAACTTGCGGAGCGCGATCGGGCTATTCCGTAATGGGGAACCGCCCGCTGTCACCTCAAACCTGGATTTTTCGTTCCAAATTCGGGTAATGTGCGCACAGTGCAGCCTAGATGGAGATTGGTGCTCCGTGCGCACCCTAGGAGATTGTTGTGCCCGCGCACTCCTAGCCCGTTGCTGAGGGCCCGGAACCTCCCTAGAACTGCCCGAATAATGTGAGATACTCACACCGACGCTCCTACAGTAAGGTGCAGGCTCTGAATCCGAACTATATCCACAACTTCCGAAAATCCGCTCGATAATCTAAAATCTAAAATCTAAAATCTAAAATCCTCATGTTGCAGAGAATACAAGTCAGAAACCGCTGGAAATTCATCTTCAAACCCTGGGAAGAAGCAGACCCTTGGCTGTTTGCCGCTTGCATCGGCCTCACCATCTTCGGGGGAATCATGATCCGCAGCGTCGAAATCAACCAGGGGCTGATCGACTGGTGGCGGCACTGGGTAACTGGGGCAGTCGGTTTGTTCCTCGCCATCATCATTTCCCGCTGCCGCTACCAAGTACTGCTTGAGTGGAAATGGCCGATTTACATATTAATCAATTTGTCGCTGATTGCAGTGCGGTTTATCGGTACTACAGGGCTCGGTGCCCAGCGGTGGATCAACATCGGCGGCTTTTACCTGCAACCGTCAGAATTTGCCAAAGTAGGCATGATTGTCACTTTAGCAGCTCTCCTGCACGACAAGAGTGTCCCCACGGTGGCTAATATGTTGAGGATGCTGGCGATTATGGCTGTACCCTGGGGATTGATATTTGCCGAACCAAATTTAGGTACTTCCTTGGTGTTCGGCGCGATCACAATGGGGATGTTTTACTGGGGTAATGTCAATCCCGGCTGGCTAATATTGCTATTCTCTCCTCTAATCTCAGTTCTTCTCAATAACCTGTCTACACCGATTTGGATAGCCTGGGTAGTTGTTGCGGGTATTATCGCTTGGCGATCGCTACCTTGGCCCTGGTTGGGGACTTTCGGTGCTGTGCTGGTGAACGTTGTTTCGGGACACGTCGGACATCTTTTTTGGAATGTGCTCAAGGATTATCAAAAAATGCGTCTGACAGGGTTTTTAAACCCCGAGAAAGACCCTTTAGGCAGCGGATATCACTTGATTCAATCTCGGATTGCTATTGGGGCTGGGGAACTCAAAGGCAGGGGTTTGTTTCACGGAACGCAAACTCAGCTTAACTTTATTCCCGAACAGCATACGGACTTTATCTTTTCAGCTATTGGCGAAGAATTGGGCTTTATTGGCTGCATTTGCGTACTGTTGGTGTTTTGGATAATTTGTTTCCGGTTGGTGACGATCGCTCAAACTGCTAACGATAATTTTGGTTCTTTGCTGGCGATCGGCGTACTGTCAATGTTGATTTTTCAGGTGTTCGTAAATATTGGAATGAACATTGGCTTGGCTCCGGTTACGGGCATTCCGCTGCCTTTCCTGAGTTACGGGAATGCGTCGCTGCTGAGTAATTTTCTCGGACTGGGACTGGTGGAGTCGGTGGCGAACCAGCGACAGCGCAAGAAGCGTTGGAATTAGGTCATTGCTAATTGGCAATTGCTAATTGCTAATTGCTAATTGCAGGACTTACGCAGAACCTCTATGTTTAGGGCGCACGACACAAGAGCGCCTTACCGTTATAATTTGCCCGTCAAACCAGTTCTTGCGTCTAGGACTATAATTGCTAATTAGGAATTAGCAATTATAGTCCTTTCAAATAGCCCTAATACCTCTGTAGTGAGGACTAAATTTCTCAATATTTCATGAAAAATTTAGTCCTCACTACACACGTGATAACGCTTATTTTATGCGACTAGATATGAGCAGATTATATCGTTTCTTTTCGTACCGAAATAAGAATTTTAGGAGTGCAGCAGTGCGACCTTCCCACTGGCTATTGAGAAGGCCCACCCAAGCGGGAGGCACAGCAAAGCAGGGTATAATTCCGACGTTACCCATTTGATATTATTCGTTCATATTCTTGTATGTAGCAACGGCCGAAGGCGAACTCCGGTTTAAATAGCGGAATATCCAATACTTAAATACCGTATCCAAGATAACTGGAAATGTCGCAATGAACAAAAATATGAACTGCCTATTTTCTGGCAGCCCCAAATGCCTCGATACACCTTCGAGAACTACTTCCCAGCCGTGAGGCGAGTGGAATCCGACAAACACATCGGTAAACAAAATAATTACGAAAGCTTTAGCACTGTCGCTGAGGCCGTAAATCACATCATCCATGAAAGACTTTAAAATCTCAATCTCTTTCTTGTTAGTGACGATAATCGCGGCAAAGGCTATGCAGGAAATCAAATCGGCAAAAATATTTTTAATAGCTCCACCACTTTCAGAGCGGTATTCCTCCGCTAGTTCAACAGCTTTATCGGCAATCTTCTTTTCCGTTTCTTCTAAAGAAAGCGACGGAGCCAAGCCTATTAACCTTTGAAATTTGAGGTGCTGCTCAAATCTCTCTAGTTCTTGCAAGGCTTCTTCTTCCAGGTTAACATTGAGGAATATTGGTGCATTTTGCTGGGATCTAAAATGGTCAACTACCGGCCCGACTATAAAGTTTTTTGAAATTTGATTTGTCAACAGCGGAACTAAAATCAAAAGCAAAATAAATCTCAGAGAAATGACTGTTTTTACTTTGGAATTGCGGAAATTTTTAACTACTTCTTTTTCAGATTCCGGGTCTAACTCTTTAGTAATTCGATTCAAAGTTCCCAAAAGCGAGCGAGGCAATAGATTAACCTCTTCAAAGTTAGTATCAACCTCGCCATCGTGAATTTGAACTGAATTAGCTGAACCTTTATTGGCGTCAGGTTGAGATCTGCTATTTGTAGATTTCACCTGTTGATTTACTGAAGTGGCAACCGGGACAATTGCAGTTGATTTACTATTATTAATATACTTGTCGATGACTCCATCAATAAACTCTAGCTTCTCAAACACAAGAGAGGCTCGATCTTTATTGTCGAGATGTAATCCGTGCTGATAATGATCCGCGCTTTGCCCCGCCTTCGGTTTTGCCCCAACTCGCTCCGGCAGTTCCAAAAAAGAACGGCTAGCATTAAACTCAACCATTCGGGTTTGGATGACCTTGAGGTATTTTTGCAGTTCGGATTTAAAGTAAGACAGGGTGCTGTGTCCGTAATCTCCCGATCGAGCGGAGATTCTTTGGCCGCCAAAATGCTCGTCTTCGATCGCCTTAATTGCTAACGCAGCATCATAAGCCTGTTCTAGGGCCCTGTCAGGCGTTTCTCGATACCATTGGTGAGCGCTGTAGAGATATTTTACAATCCTGTTCCAGGGAGAAGTATTCATAGCTAAAGCTGGTTAGTTGGCTGTAGACATTAGTGATTAAAGTATTCACGGTATGGTAACAAATTTACATAAACTCGGAACCGAAGCCTCGGATTCAATTTGGATTGTCGGAGCCGCCCGCAGTGGCAAAACCGCTCGTTTAGTCGAGCAGTTCTGCATTTGGAGCCAAACTGTCAAGCCTGTGCCACCAAAAGTTTCAGACAGGTGGCGTTCCGGGCGGCGGCGGGCCGGACAAACTGCCCCAGCAATTTTAGTCTTAGCAGCTAACGGAGACAACCGGCTAGAATTGGCCGATCGCATCGCCGTCGCTACCCAAGGAAAATATACCTTTCACTCGACAACACCCTTCGGTTTTTTTGAGCAGGAGGTATTGCTATTTTGGCCGCTGCTAGTTCAGTCCCTGGATTTGAGGGCTCAATTTCCCCTGCGGCTGCAACCTGAAACAGAACTGGAACTTGCCGCCAGACTCTGGCGTCGCGAACTAGACGAAGGCATTTTGCAACAAACAGGGGTAAGTCCAAACCGAATGGTGCGTCGAACACTAGACTTATTACAACTTGCTGCTGTCAGCGGTACGCCGAGAGAAGAGATTCCCAGCATTCTGGAACAGGGATTTGCTGGTGACGGCGGCTCGAACAACCTGTGGACTAGCATGGGAGAGTTGCTGGAAAGGTGGCGGGAATGGTGCTTGACGCGGGGGCTGCTGACTTACGGGATTGTTTGCGAACTCTACTGGCGCTATTTGTTGCCGGATGTCACTTACCAGCAGCATTTGGCCTCTAGATACCAAGCTGTGCTGGCAGACGATGTTGACGATTATCCGGCGATTAGCGGCCATTTGTTCGATCGAATGCTCGACCAAGGTGCGGCGGGGGCGTTCTCCTACAATCGGGATGGAGGAGTGCGTTTGGGCTTGGGGGCTGACACGGAATACCTAGCCCGACTCGAAAACCGCTGTCAAAGCGTGGAAAATTTGGACGCAAAAGCCGGTTTAGCCCCAGAAATTGGGGATGTAGCGGTAAGTTTAGCCGTTAATTCTGAGGGTTTTTATCCTTTAGGCTTGAGTTTGCCCGGATCGGTTCGATCGCTCCAAACCACTTCCCGGGCTCAATTGCTGCGAGAAACCGCCGAAATTATCGTGGATGCGGTGAAGTCAAAAGCCGTGGAACCGCAGGAAATCGCCGTAATTGCTCCCGGGATGGATGCGATCGCGCGTTACAGTTTAACGGAAATTCTCGCCCGAGATGGTATCGCGGCCACCTCCCTCAACGATCAGCGTCCCCTATCGAGTACGCCAGAGATTCGAGCTTTGCTCACTTTGTTAGCGTTAGTTTATCCGGGACTCGGCCGTTTAGTCGATCGAGACGGCGCAGCCGAAATGCTGGTAGTGTTGGGCAGCCAGAAACACCGTTCATTGGAAACAGAAGATTCCAACCCCACGTTCAATCTAAAATCTCAAATCCCAAATCAAAAATCGATCGACCAAGTGAGAGCAGGTTTAATCGCCGATCACTGTTTTTGCCCAGATATCGATCGACCTCAATTGCTGGCAATTAAAGCCTTTCCTCGGTGGGACAGACTGGGACACCGAGCCGCCGCGGCCTACGAGCAGATTGTGGAGTGGATCGAACAACAGCGGTCGCAACAGCAGGAGCGGCTGTTGCCGAGTCCAATTGCCCTGCTCGATCGAGCGATCCAGAAATTTCTCATGAACGACAGATACCTCCCTTACGATCGGCTAGCAGCCCTGCGCGAGTTAATGGAAACCGCCGGCCACTACTGGGAAATACAGGGGCGTCTGCAGCGCGTAGAACCAACAAACGCTGGCGACTCAGAAACGATCGCCCGCTTCATCCAGTTGTTGCGCCAAGGAACCGTCACCGCCAACCCATTTCCAGTCCGTTCAGAAGGCCCAGAAGCCCAAGCCGTCACCCTCGCCAACATCTTCCAGTACCGCAGCAGCCGCCGCGCCCACAAATGGCACTTTTGGCTGGATGCCGGCTCGCCCCTGTGGCTGAGCGGCGGTGCGGCGACATTGTTTGGTGCTCCCTTATTTTTGCGATCGCAACAGGGGCATCCCTGGCAAACCGAAGAGGAAACGGCTGCCGACCAACAGCGGCTGCGGCGAATTCTGCTAGATTTGTTAAGTCGCTGTTCCCTGCTTTACCTTTGCCACAGCGAACTAGCCGTCAACGGACAAGAGCAAACCGGGCCCCTTCTGCCCCTCATTCACAGCTCTGTTTCTTGTCAGCAGTCAGCTTAAGGCATTCGGCTCTTATGTATTTGGCATTCGGCTTCTGAAGGCAAGAGGCACATATGTATTCGGCATTCGGCAGGAGGAAAGAAAAAAATATCAATACGAAGATTTTAATTTTTTTCCTTCTGAACAAATACCCTGGTCTGACTTGAAGTCAGACTTCTACCTTCGATCGAAATGGGGCGATATTAAAGTATACCCAAAATCGGCCTCAAAACGTGCAATCATTAATATTTTGAGATCAAAAGATGCCCGGCTTAAAAAATATCTGTAGCCGTTGCAGTTTTGATTTAGTATGCTAGAAATGATCGGGATTATTAATCAATCTTAAGCCATATTTGTGGCAACAAACTGATACTAATCAGTTCTTAAAGTTAATCGGTATCGTCGTTTAAAGGAGCCAAAATAATGCCAGGCGCAGTACCACCAGGATTTCTCGAACCAGTAGGATTTCTCGAAGGTGAGCCGATATTCAACCTCGGGGGTGATGAAACGATCGGCCCAACTCCGGTGACAGAGCCAACTCCGGCGCCAGAGCCAACTCCGACGCCAACACCAACTCCGACTCCGACGCCAACTCCGACTCCAACACCAACTCCCTCCGGGGACGACACATTTGGCGGCATAGACGACACATTGGGCGGAGGCACAGGTACCCTACCCTCAACGATCGGCGGCGTGCTCCGCGGCACAGAAACCAACGACTCCTTAGTTGCCAGTCCCGGGCCCGACGTGGTTTCCGGGCTGCAAGGCAACGACAACCTTCAAGGAGCCGACGGCGACGATTTAGTGTTTGGCAACGACGATGACGACGTGCTGTTCGGCGCGACTGGCAACGACGTTCTAGACGGTGGTTCAGGACTCGATACCCTGTACGGAGGCAAAGGCAACGACTCCCTCGACGGGGGAAATAACCCTGACCTGCTGTACGGCAATGACGGCAACGACACGGTAATCGGAGGCGAAGGCAGAGACACGGCTTACGGCGGCAAAGGCAGCGACAGCTTGCGCGGCGGTGCTGGCGACGATAGCTTTTTGGGCGATCGAGGCGATGACATCGTTTGGGGCGACCAAGGTAACGACTCGCTCTTCGGCGGCGACGGCGAGGACTTGCTATTTGGCAACGAAGGAGGCGACTGGCTGTACGGAAACGCCGGCGGGGACACATTTTTTAGCGGCGACGGCGACGACATCGTATTCGGCGGCGACGGCGACGACATCGTGGACGGCGGTGCGGGCAACGACGTTATTTGGGGCGAAGCAGGCAAAGACGTAGTGGCAGGAGGCGAAGGCAGAGATGTCTTCGTCATCGGTGCCTTCAGTTCCCCCAGTGGCAGCAGCAACGGCACTAACCCGGCATTTCTCACCACAGGCGGCCCAGATCTCGCCGATGCCGACATTTTCACAGACTTTCGCCAAGGCGAAGATGCGATCGGGTTAAGTGGCGACCTCAAGTTTGAAGATTTGGTAATCTTCCAAAGCACCGAGACCAAAGCCGGCAGTACGATTATTCGCAACGGCGTCAGCGGCGACTTCTTAGCAGTATTGCCCGGAGTAGACAGCAGAACCCTAGGGCGAAGCTCATTTGTAATTGCCCCCACAGTTCCCGGCAGCGCAACTCCGCTTCCCCTGCCGACGCCAACAGACAGTCCGACGCCGACGCCGACAGCAAGTCCGACGCCGACGCCGACAGCAAGTCCGACGCCGACGCCGACAGCAAGTCCGACGCCGACGCCGACAGACGGCCCGCCGCCGACGTTCCCGACGCCGACAGCAAGTCCGACGCCGATTTTCCCGACGCCGACAGCAAGTCCGACACCGACGCCAACGTTCCCGACGCCGACGCCGACGCCCATCCTTAACCAGCCTCCAAGAGCAGTTAACGACAACTTCACTACTGTTGCGGGTCAAGAACTCAGTCTCAACGTTCTGTTGAACGACACTGACGCGGACAAGAACATTCTTACTGTCACGACTTTTACTCCAGCAGGCAAGGGGAGCCTGGTTCCCGTAGGCGGCGGCGTATTCAAATACACCCCGAATCCGGGCTTCTCGGGTACTGACAGCTTCAGCTACTCGATCTCAGACGGTAACGGCGGCACAAGTCAGGCGGTAGCAACCATCCGCGTCAGCAGCCCGCCGCAGCTAGTAATTAACGACGGTGTGGTGGTTGCCAAAAGTAATCCTACCCAGACAATCACGGCTGCGGATTTGTTAGTGACAGATCCCGACAACACGCCGTCGGAAATCTTTTACACGATTACCAAAGCCCCCGACGCTACCAGAGGTTTTGTCCAAAGGGGCACGACCTTTCTCAACGTCGGCGGCAAATTCACGCAAGACGATATCAACAACAACATCGTCAAATACAACTTGCTGGCGACAGGTGGCAGCGACAGTTTCACGTTTACAGCCTCCGACGGATCTGCAACTCTCGAGCCGATATCCTTCAGCATCACGGTTGTAGATAATATTGTCGATCGCAGCGCACTCCCGGCTAGCACATTTACAGGCAGCAACCTTAGCGACTTCATCCTCGGCGGGGCCGGCGACGATACCCTCTCTGGGGGCGATGGCAACGACATCATCGACGGCAGTGGTGGCAACGACCTCGAATTCGGTGAAGCAGGAAACGACTCGGTGGTGGGTGCGATCGGCAACGACTCCCTCGACGGCGGACTCGGCAACGACTCCCTCGACGGCCAAGACGGCATAGACTCGCTGATCGGCGGACTGGGCAACGACCTGATGTTCGGCGGCAATGACAATGACAACCTCTTGGGCGGTGACAACAACGACAGCATTGACGGCGGAACAGGCAATGACTCGATATTGGGAGAATCCGCTGACGACTCGATACTTGGAGGACTCGGCACCGACACCTTACTTGGTGGCATAGGCGACGACTCCCTCGACGGCGGTGCAGGCGACGACATCCTCGACGGCGGACTGGGCAGAAACTTGCTCGACGGCGGTCTCAATAACGATTCCATATCCGGCGGCGACAACGATGACACGATTTTGGGTGGAGGAGGCAACGATACGGGACTCGGAGGTTCGGGCAATGACTACGTGTTGGGCGAGGCCGGCACCGACTCCCTCGACGGCCAAGCGGGCGACGACACTCTCGACGGCGGTGCCGGCAGCGACTGTCTCAGCGGCGCCTTCGGCAATGACTTGGTGTTGGGCGGCGATGACAACGACTCGCTTTCCGGCGGTGCAGGCAATGACATTTTGGGTGGCGGTGCCGGTTCAGACTTGCTCACGGGCGATGCTGGCAATGATTTCTTCTACTACGAAACTCCCAGCGAAGGCGTGGACGTGATTGCTGACTTTAACGCTAACGGCAGCGAGACCGACAGATTCTTGTTCAGGTCGTCAAATTTCGCAGGTTTAACCAACTCAGGAACTACTCTCGATTTCACCAGTTTTATCGTCAGGAATATCGGGTCTAGCGGCGACAACATCAGCAAGCAATCAGTCATTTTGTTTGAATCTAAATTTGATAACGCTCAAGCAGTAAATGCTGTGTTGAAGAATCAAAACGGTTCGAGCAAGACGGGAGCTTTCTTCGTGTACCTGAACAATACTTTTAACAAGTACGTTCTCGGCTTCGACCCGAATGTGGCAGATGACAGTCTCCCAGCTTTCGATTTGGGAGTTTTGAATTCTATTCCTACAGTGCCGGGAGCGCTCAGCACCGTCATTACTGCATCTGACTTTAAGTTTATTTAGTAGTTTTTGAGTAGCGTCGCAAGGAGTCGGAACAATGCCAAGTGCAGTACCAGCAGGTTTTCTCGAAGGGCAGCCACCGTTCGTGTTACTGGATAGGAATGGGAATATTTCGGATATCATCGGCACGCTACCAGACCCGATGACGGGGACGGACGTGATGATGACGGACACGGGGACAACGACAACTACAACGGACACGGGGACAACGACAACTACAACGGACACGGGGACAACGACAACTACAACGGACACGGGGACGGACATTTCGATCACCCCGGTGCCGCGGCCACCTCTGACAGTTCCCACGCCTCCCCCCGAGCCACTTTTTGTCGATGGCTTAGTTGTCGCAAATGACGGCATTAACTATTTAATCGGCAGCTTGTTCAATGACACGATTGCCGGGGGAGGCGGCGACGACACGCTTCTGAGTCGGGACGGAGACGATCTACTCAGGGGCGAAGACGGTAACGATTCTCTCAACGGCGGCGCTGGTAAAGATATCGTTGAGGGCGGGCGCGGCAATGACACGGCGCGGGGTGGCAAAGGCGATGACTTGGTTTCTGGGGACCAGGGCGATGACGTAGGTTTTGGCGACCAGGGCAACGATATTGTCTTCGGTTCTGAAGGCAACGACTCGCTGTACGGCGGTAAAGGCAATGACTGTCTGCGCGGTGGTGGCGAGGACGACCTGATTTTTGGCGACAAGGGCAATGACAGTGTTTTTGGCGACACGGGTAACGACTGCCTGATTGGCGCTGGGGGCAATGATATTTTGTTGGGCCAGGAGGGCGGTGATGTCATCACCGGCGGTGTTGGTAACGATACTGGTGACGGCGGCGAGGGTGATGACCTGGTCTTCGGGGGCGACGGGAATGATTCTCTGTCTGGAGATGCTGGGGATGATATTCTTTCGGGCGATCGCGGATCGGATACTCTGACAGGAGGCGACGGATCGGATATCTTTGTTCTCGGTAGGGTGGGCACGTCGCCTGCTGGCAACGGCTTTCTCACTACTGGCGGTCGCGAAATCGGGGATGCTGATGTAATTAGAGATTTTAATGCGGGAGATTCGATCGGTCTGGCTGGAGGTCTGAACTTTACAGAGTTAGAAATTTTCCAGGGCCAAGGCTCGAATTCTAGCAACACGATTATTACTGACAGGCGAACTGGGGAATTTTTGGCGGTGTTGATTGATGTTCGATCGAACTCGCTAGATGAATCTAGGTTCACTACAGATCAATTACCGCGCGTAGACGACAATCCTTTCACCATTCAGGGGACAAGTGCTTCTCCGACACCAACGACGGGGACAAGTGCTTCTCCGACACCGACAGGGACAACTCCTTCTCCGACACCGACAGGGACAACTCCTTCTCCGACACCGACAGGGACAACTCCTTCTCCGACACCGACGGGGACAACTCCTTCTCCAACTCCGGCGACGACTCCAACTCCGGCGACGACTCCGACTCCGGCACCGACTCCGAGTCCATCACCATCACCGGGGACAACTCCGAGTCCAACTGCGTCGCCGGGAACAACTCCGAGTCCGACTCCGGCACCGGGGACATTGCCGACACAGGTTCCGAGTCCGACTCCGACTCCGACTGCGGGCGGGACAACCCCGAGTCCGAGTCCTTCCATCGTCCCGACTCCAACTGCTACGACCCCAACTCCTCCGCCTTTGGGCGGGGGGCCGACTCCGCCGAGTTTTACATCTCCGACTCCTAACCAGCCGCCGATCGTGGAAGCGGGCAAGACGGTGACTGGTTTGCAGAATTTGCCTCTGTCTCTGAGCATTTCGGCGCCCAGCGACCCGGAGGGCCAGCCGCTGTCGATCGCGGTAGTCGGACTTCCCAATCCTACTTTTGGTCAGGTAATTACGGGTACGAACCCCCTCACCGTGAACCAAAAGTTAACAGTTCAGGATTTACTCGGGCTGACATTTCAACCGGGAACAAACGCGATCGGGCAAGCCGGTTCTTTCAGCTACAGCGTAGCTGACGACCAAGGCGGCACCGCAGCAGCGTCAGTGGCGATTAACATCAATTCTTTCAATACCTCCGTAACTGTTCCAACTACCCTCTCGCCCATTGCTGTCAATGACGGCATCGTATTTACGAGTACGAATAATTTGCTGCCCACTTTCATCGACGTGCTGGCGAACGATTCCAGCCCGCAAAAAGGGCCGCTCAGCATTATCAATGTCAGCACACCGCAACTGGGGATAGCTGTAAATCTTGTCTCTCAAGTGCAATTCATCCCCGGCAACGTAGCGGGTACAACTGCTTTCACCTACAGCGTCAGCGACGGGTTCGGGACAATTCCGGGCGTAGGTACTGTCACCGTTCAAATATTGCCGGCTGATAGCGGGCCTAACAATTTGGTTGGGGGTTCTTTGCCGGACAATTTGAACGGTTTAGCGGGCAGCGATACTATTGACGGTCAAGGCGGCAACGATAGCATGGACGGCGGTTTGGATAACGACGTGCTCGTAGGTGACCTCGGCGCAGATACCATGACGGGGGGCGGCGGCAGCAATCAATTCCGCTATACCAGCCCTGCACAAGGTGGGCCGGCTTTTGATGCGGCTTCTTCGGCGGCGATCGATGCTGCGATCGCGGCGGGCGGATACGATGTGATTACTGATTTTAACGGCCTCGGTGTGCCGATCGCCGATCAGTTTAATTTTGCCCCCGGATTTGCCAATCTCAGCGGTAACACCCAAGTTCTGCTGGAAGTGCAGACAACTGTTTCTGCAAATATTCTGGGAGGAACTGCTTTCTTGTTTGCCTACGATTCCGGCGGCAATACTTACATTATTTATGACGGCAATGGCAATAACGCCACCGGCAGCGATTCTCGCATTTTGGCGAAGTTAAATGGTGTAACAGGAGTTTCTTCTCTTTCGGAATTTGACTTTACTTTTATCTAAAAAGATAAGAGGTTTTTAACCGCAAATTAACGCAGATATTCTTGGCAGTTTATCTGCGTTAATTTGCGTTAGTCTGCGGTTAAAACTTAAATTTCATTATGTTCAGAAAACAATCCCAATAAAGGGCCGAGAATAGCGCCGAAAACAAAGCCGCCGGCGTGGGCCCAGTAAGCAACTCCGCCGGATTCCATGCCGACACTTGCCGGGGCATTTAAGGAAGCCAAGCCGCTCAATGCTTGCTGTGCAAACCAAAACCCTAGAAAGAAGAAAGCGGGGACTCTGACAGTGGTAATAAAGATTCCCAAGGGAAGCAGTGTCAGAACTTTTGCTTGGGGATATCTGAGAATGTAAGCTCCCATGACGCCTGCGATCGCGCCGCTAGCACCCAGGGACGGAATGGGCGATGCTGAGGAAAAATACCACTGAGTTAGTGATGCTAAAACGCCACAAGTAAGGTAAAATATTAAAAATTTGACGTGTCCTAAACGATCTTCTACGTTATTGCCAAAAATCCACAAAAATAACATATTTCCCGCAATGTGGAGAAAGCCTGCGTGCAGGAATTGGGAACTAATTAGTGTCGTCCATTCGGGAAATGGCGAAACTGGCAGAGCAACCCGACACATATTGCTTAACTGGCAAGGAATTACGGCCCAAGAGTAGAAGAATTGGGTTAATTGTCGATCGCCTAAACTGAGTTCGTACAAAAATACTAATATGTTTGCGGCAATCAGCCCGTAGGTGACGTAGGGAGTGATACTAATGGGATTGTCATCGCGTAAGGGAACCACAGCCTTTTTTTCCTCATCAAAATATTGGCAACACAGTAGCGCATTTATAGCCCAGGTGTCTCCTGTCTAAAGGAAGAGGGAACAAGCCAATCGATTTTAGATTTTAGATTTTAGATTTTAGATTTTAGATTTTAGAATTGAAGAATTGAAGAAAGCGACTTGACGGATGTATCCGGGGGCTGGTTAATCGATTTTAGATTTTAGATTTAGATTTTAGATTTTAGATTAAAGAATTGAAGAAAATGACTTGACGGATGTATCAGGGGGCTAGTTATCGGATACTATATTTTTTATTTGTGCACGCATGAATCTGGGGCTTGTACGGCCTGCGGATGCCACAAGCTTCCTTCAAACCCGCCGTATCTCGCTGAAACAAAAATAGAACCCATTGAATAAAACCCTCCACCTTGCAGTTAGTTGAATATCTGCTTTTTAGTGTTGGGTTTTATTTTACCGCAAAAGCGTAGATTGTAGGATTGCAGAGCAAGTTTGTAGTTGCGATATTGGTACGGGTTTTCACCTCTCAACAAAACTACAAACTTATTTATCCGCCTGCTAATTACATTTTTACAGCGGGGCTAGTCGAAGGTTTAGGCGACTTAATTTCCTGGGAAACTGCACGGGCGCGGTAGAGTTTAGCAACGACTTGCTCGCACTTGGACAAATCCGATTCTATCTCTGTTAAAATGGCAGTTGATACGGGATCTGTGAACTTCACCCGCAGGTTGTTGATATCGACAACACCGGTTTGCAAATCACCCAGAGTGCTCCGCAGCAAGAACGTTTCATCGGTTCCTTGCATCGAGGCTTTTAATTTAGCGTATTTGTCAGCAATTTGGGCGGGAATTGAGGGTGTTTCGCCGAAATCGTTGAGGCGTTTTTCGAGAGCGAGGATGTGGTTCTGTTTATTTTGAATGATTTCTCTCAAGAGCGATCGCAAATCGCTGTCTTGAGTTTTTTCCGCATAATTTTGAAAGGCTTCGCAAGCATAGCGTTCCCCTGCGAGGGCGGTATTCAAACCTTTAACAATGTCGCCTTGTGTTGAGCCACCCCAACCATTAGCTAATTTCCACCATTCTGCATTTGTGTCAGTTTCTTCTGGCAAAGCGACTTCTTTTCCGCCGTAACCGAGGCGAGCCAGAATTGCGGTGGTAAATATTGCTAAATCTCCCGGTTGGCGGGAAGTGATCAAGTTGCCGTCAACTACTAAAGCTTCGTTGATGTAGTTAGCTCCGGCATTGATCATGTCTGTTTTAATTGCCAAGAAACCAGTCGCATTTTTGCCTTTCAGCAAGTCTGCTTCAATCAAAACTTGCGGGCCGTGGCAAACAGCAGCGACGATTTTTCCTTGCTCAAATGCTTCACGTACAAAATGTACTGTATTGGGATTAGTCCGCATTGTATCGGGAGCCATACCGCCGGGAATTATCACTGCATCGAATTCTGCAGGGACTGCTTCTGTGGTAGTTCCGTCTGCTTGCATGGCAAGTTTTCCTTGTTTCCCTGCATACTTTTCGTTTGTCCGCGAACCGAGGACAACTACTTCAAATCCTGCTTGTTTTAAGCCATTGTAAGGAACTAGAAATTCCGAATCTTCTACTCCATTTTCGATGAGTATGGCAACTCGTTTGGTTTGGCCATTGTTATCGGCTGTCATAATCTGTTTCCCTTCAGGTAGTCTTTTCTCTAACCTTAATTAATTTGTTGCTGTTTTCGCGTCTGGCTAAAGTGATAAATTGGTTCTAGGAAAAATGTGCTTTCGTGAGTCTTTGGAGGTAGTCGTAAAGTGTCCCATGCGCACCCTACAATTAGATGTTTTGTGCAAGTTGTGCGATCGCATCAATGCACGTAAGAGGCTCCATTAATGTCGATCGTAGTCCCGGTAGCGTGCGCAGCCAAACCCGACGCTAAAAACGCGATAACATTGGCAACATCTTGAGGAGGAGCGATTTTGCCGATCGGGATATCGCGAATAATATCAGCTTCGCCGCACTTTTGAATAAACTGATTAGACATTTCTGTACTGACAAATCCCGGTGCAACTGTAAAAGCCAAAATATTATCAGCCGCAAACCCTCTAGCAATGCTGCGAGTTAAAGCAACAACAGCACCTTTTGACGCAGCGTAGTGCAGATAATTCGGGTCATCTCCGCGAAAAGCAGCGCGACTTGCTATATTAATAATTGTACCTCCACTGCGAGTTTTAAAATAAATAATTGCTTCCCGGCACAAGTCGGCAACGGCAACTAAATTAACTTGTAGAGTTTGCTGCCAAGCTGACGACCAAATATCGAACTCGTCCTCAATACCCGCTGACTGCATAATCCCAGCATTGTTAACTATAATATCAATATGACCGCGCCATTTTAAAGCATCTCGCCACAAAGTCGAGGCCGCGTTTTCCAGCATCAAATCTGCAGCCAATAAATAACATCTATCGCGCGCAACACTTGCTGCTACCGCTTCAGCTTCAGTTTGACTGCGACAGTAATGCAAAATCACCTCAGCCCCAGCATTAACCAGAGTCCGCACCGTCACTGCACCAATCCCCTTCGAGCCGCCAGTTACTAAAATTACCTTGCCTGTTAAATCAATCATTTCTCTATCTCTTTTCTCTTTCTCTGTACCCTCTGCGCCCTCTGCGGTTCATAAAAAAAATAAATCTCCTTCACACATGAAATAGAATTGCTATATGATACAGCACATTCCATCTCAATGTGTATGCCATTGCCTGGTGCTGATGGATATCTGCAATAAACCTGTCCAAAAACTTCCAAATCCTTTCCCATGTTGGTTTCTATTGGAAATATAGCCACTGCTTAGAGCACTATAGCTTCTTTATCCTTAAACTCGGTAACTACAGTGGATTCGGCAGCAGAGGTCGAATTAACTCCAGAATTCTGTCAGAATTAAAATTATTGATATAATCAGTTAGTGCGTTGGACAAACCTGCTTTAGATTCGGGGATTTGTACGATTAATTCGTTCATAACTTCGGTATCGAGATAGTAAGCGGCTTGATACATTTGTTCTAACCACTGAGGGGACATCACGGATATATCTTCTACAGACAGCCTTTCAGCTAATAGTTTGTTTGGAGTTGCTCCTAGGGCTTCGTAAATATATTGCACTCCCAAATATTTAGCGAGTTTGTCAAAAATTTCTTTCTGCTGAAATGGCTTGCTCATAAATTCGTTACAGCCAGCCATGAGAACGTCCTCTCGCTCTTCTTCAAAAACACTGGCAGTTAAAGCAATAATGACAGTTTCTTGGTTGTTAGGGTGTTGTCTAATATATTTAGTAGCTATGTAGCCGTCCATGATTGGCATTCGCAGATCCATGAAAATCAGGTGCGGCAACCAACTCTCCCACAGTGAGATTGCCTCAACTCCCTGTGTTGCTTCTCTCACCTCAAAGCCAATGGAGGTCAGGATCTCGACTAACAAGCGGCGATTTTCTGCTAAATCTTCAACAACAAGGATACGGTAGGTTGGTTGTCCAGGAGCTAAACCAATTACTCTTTGATTAATTGATTCTGGGGGTAAGGATTCTGCTTGAGGTAACTGTACACCAATCTCAAAGGAAAAAGTGCTACCTCGGTTCAAAGTGCTTTTAACCCGAATTTGACCGCCCATGAGTTGGACGAGTTTTTGACTGATCGCTAAACCAAGCCCAGTGCCTTGACTCAAATTATTCCCAGCTTGGGCTTGCACGAAGACCTTAAACAATTTATCAATTTCTGTTGGTGCAATTCCCACACCTGTATCCTCAATTTCAAAACATAGGTGACAGGATGTTTTATCTCTTTTTCCTGCTCTTATTCGTAGGGTGATGCTTCCTTGCTTGGTAAATTTAATGGCATTACCGAGCAGATTGACCAAGACTTGATATAGTTTTTTCTTGTCGGTATGCACAAATTGGGGAAGATCTGGATCGGGTTCGACAATTAGCTGCAATTCTCTAGAATGGGCTTTAACTTGCAGCATTTCTTCAAGAGAAGTCAGCAAATTTGTCAAATCAAAGTCAGAAGGATTGAGTGTCATCCGTCCGCTCTCGATTTTGGATAAATCTAAAATATCGTTAATCAAGTCCAACAAATGTTTACCGCTACGATTGACAATCTGCAAGCGCTCTTGGAGAGAAGGAGTCAGAGCGCTCTCATCGCTCATCAATTGCGTGAATCCTAAAATCGAGTTGAGGGGGGTGCGGAGTTCGTGGCTCATATTCGCGAGGAAGACACTCTTTGCTTGGTTGGCTGCTTCTGCTGCTTCCTTCGCCTGGCGAAGTTCCACCTCAGCTTGTTTGCGATCGCTAATATCAATTAAATATCCCAAAATTTCCACTGGTCTCCCTTCACGATCTCGAATTAGCTTGAGTTGTTGGAGTATCCAGCGATAATTCCCATCTGAGTGCAGAAGACGGAATTCCTGAAAATACAAACCATCGGTGAATAGATTTGTTAGTCCATTAAGCACCTGGTCTACATCATCTGGATGCAGATGATCGATCCAAAATCCAGACTGTTCTAAAAATTCTTTGGTTTCGTAGCCGATTACGTCTTTGATGTTTTCGCTGATGAATGTTGGGCCATACTCGCCATCAACTTTACTGCTAAAAATAACGACGGGACTGTAGTTGAGGAGAAAGTTGAGGCGGTTTGTGGTAGCTTGCAAGGCTTGTTCAGACAGTTTTAGCTTTGTTATATCGTGCTGAACGGCAACATATACAGTTCCGTATTCAGGATGCTCAAACTTAGAGGTATGAACTCTGCACCAAAAGAGTGTGCCATCTTTTTTTTTGTTGTAGACTTCATATTTCGCTTCCCCGTCCCGATCGACTTGAGTGACAATATCTTCAACGGTTGCGTCGGGTGTAATCTGTGTATCGACATAATTTATTACACCAACGGGTTGACCTGTGAGTTCGCCCTCTCGGTAGCCAAACATCTCATCAAATTTAGGATTAGTGTAGAATATCGTCAAGTCTGAGGCTTTGACTAAACACACTCCCCCTGCCATATTATTCATAATAATGCTTTGCAGTTCGAGTGTCTTTTGAACTTCTTTTCGAGCCGTGATGTCTTGAATTTGAGCAATAATATGCAGTGGATTTCCCTGCTCATCTTGTACTGCAGATCCATTCAGCAGAATCCAAACAATATGTCCTTGCTTATGCACATAACGTTTTTCTCGTTGGTAAGTTGAAAGCGTTCCTGCTAATAGATTACGCCTATTATTAAGATCCACTGCTAAATCTTCAGGATAGGTAATGTCTTCAAAAGTTAGTGTTAACAACTCTTCTGGGGAGTAGCCAACAATCTGGCACAGGGCAGGATTGACTTTAAGCCAATGCCCGTCAAGGGAAAGGATCGCCATCCCGATCGAGGCATCTTCAAACGCATGGCGAAACTGCTCTTCACTGTTTCGTAAAGCTGTCTCAATTTGTTTGCGATCGTTTTCAGCTCGTTTGCGATCGGTGATGTCGCGTTTAAATACAGAAGCCCCAATAACTCTGCCTTTTGTGTCCTTCACAGGCGAGATGGTGCAAGAGATGTGGATAAGTTTTCCATCTTTGCGGACGCGCAAGGTTTCATAGTTTTTAATCATTTCTCCTTGTCGAATTCTTTCGAGGATTTGCTGTTCTTCGTTGGTAAGATTGGGTGGAATTAGAATGCCGATCGATTGTCCTATGATTTCTTCAGCCTTGTAGCCAAAGATTTTTTCTGCTGCATTGTTCCAGCTTAAAATGATGCCGTCTAAGGACTTGCTAATAATTGCCTCACCAGAGTATTCCACAATCGCTGCCGTGCGTGCCAGTGATGCTTCTGCTTGCTTGCGAAGGGTAATATCGTTTCCAATGCCGAGAAACCCTGTGATATTGCCTTCTGGGTCATATAAAGCTGTCACCGAGACGACTAACGGAAAGCGACTACCATCTTTGCGGATGTAAGACCATTCGTATTCGTCTGTCTCTCCAAGACGTGCCTTGGCAACAAAAGCCTCAAATCCTGGTTTGATAGAGATTCCCATTTGGACAGATAAATCTTGGGCGCGATGCACGACTTCCTCCTTGTCGTGAAGGATCGCAGGTGTTGCTTTCCCCACAACTTCTTCGGTACTATATCCCAACCATCGCTCGGCAGCTTTGTTAAAGGTAAGAATCGTACCATCTAGGGCGGTGGAAATGATGCTGTAGTTGGCACTATCTAAAATGGCTTTTTGCAGCGTTGTTGTTTGAAGTAATTCTTCCTCAGCCTGTTTGCGATCGCTGATATCGCGCAGAATAACCGTAAATACCGTTTCGTCTCCTATTTCCAGCCTAGAAATTGAGGCTTCAGCAGGAAACTGAGTGCCATCTTGACGGCGACCCCAAATTTCACCTCGTTCTCCCATCCTTCCCGCTATACAAAATTGAGCAAATTGTTGGATATGCTGCTGGTGAGCATTCCTAAACTGTTCTGGCAGTAATAAGCTCAGGGGTTGCCCTAAAACTTCCTCAGTTTTATAGCCGAAAATCTTTTCCGCCCCTTGATTAAACAGGGTAATGCGTTGAGTGCGATCGACTGAAATGATTGCATCGTTGGCGATTTCTAGAATTCCAGCAAAACGAGCCTGTGATTTTCGTACAGCTTCTGTCCGTTCAGTCACAAGGATTTCTAAAGTTTCATTAAGTTTTTGCAGCTCTGCTTGGGTTTGTTGGCGATTGAAATCTATCTGGTTGAGAAATCGAGCCGTCCCCCAAATGAGAATTGAGAACGTGAAAACCAGGATGGCTGACCGCAATGCATAGCCAAATTCAGCGTTATACCAGCCTAGTTTTTGCCCCTGAAGAGAGAACCAGTTCATTACCACTGGAAAGAGCGTGGCCCAAGGCAGCAGCCACCGCAACATCAATCCGCCGACTAGCGGACTTGTGACTTCTTGCATTAACCCTTCCTTGGGTCGGAGCAATAAAATTCCTCCATAGAGGATGAAAAAAGTCAGAATCGTGTTTATGGCTTGAGTTGTTGCAACTACGATCAGTTGGGCGAAAATATTGACCTCAAAGATGTGTCCAAATAAAGCTAGCAGAGAAATTAAAGCTGCAACACTACTGCAAATCTGAGCCAACCAAGTGTCCCGTTGGGAATATTGTCCTAGCAGTAATAGTGCTACTCCCATCAGCACAAAATTTAAGGCAGTATTCACTCCCATTCGCCCCGGATCAGGAGCCACCGAAGACGCGACATCGCGGAAAAGCCACTCATCAATGCCCAGATGCCAACCAAAGAGATACTCGCTCAGCGTCAGCAGCCCAATCACAATTACCAACCCGGCCGTCCCTTGAGCGACTCGATAGTGCAGTCGGGTTAGTCTTTGGTACTGCAACAATCTCAAAGACACTCCAGCCAGCAAAAAGCAAAGTGCCGCGTTTGCTTTCATGGTCGAAGTCATACCGGGAAAACCACTTTTGAGTAGGGAGATGTCAAATTGCCAACCGAGCAGGACGACACACCCGATCGCAATGACGAGTAGACTTGTCAGTTGAGAAATGTGCTTGTTCATAAATAAATCGGCTGCTTGGGTTGAGAAAAGGTTTTCCTGATGTTACAAGAAGCAAAGTGACCTTAATTGTCACGAATCCCGTTTGCCAAAAACACGCTCTCATCTGGACTAAAGTGCATTGAGGCTCCTTGCTTACCTGCTTTAATCGTTCCTTAGCCCTAATTTAGATAAATCAGTTAATTCCATAATGATATCCGTTTTAAAATTTAGCACTAAATCTTTGAGGGCATTCGCGATCGCCCCTTGAGAAGAAGGTATTCGTTCAATTAATTCCAGCAGGATATCTGCATCACAATAGTACGCCGCTTCATACATTGCCTGTAACAATTCGGGGGGCATTGTTGCTAAAGCGTCCCTGGATAATTCAACCCTCGCCAGGGGAGAAAGAACTTGAGAGGTAATGGGCGAGATGCCATCTAGTTTATCCTCGTCTAACGACAGTATCTCCGTTAACATTTGCAATAATTCTCCGATCGTGTACGGTTTCAATAAAAAACTTTTTACATCAGCATCTAATGCCAGTTTTCTATTCTTAATGAGTCCGCTAGTCGCAACGATCTTCACCAGAGGATTGATTTTTTGCAAAGTCTCAATTGTGGTAACACCATCTAGGTTGGGCATCATCATATCCATTAAAACAACACTGATTTCCTGTTGATGTTCGGTATAGAGAGCAAAGGCTTCAATCCCATCACTAGCGAGTATTGTTCTGTAGTTATAGTTTTCGAGAGAGGTTTGTGTTACCTCTTGAATAGAGGCTTCATCATCCACAATTAAAATCAACTCGCCCTTACCTCTGGGCAGTAATTTTTCTCGGGGTATGACACTCACCTCTCCCTCTATAGCAGGTAAAAAAATATTAAATTCGGTCCCCTTGCCCAACTCGCTATCAACCTTGACAAAACCGCCATGAGTTTTGACAATCCCCGCCACGGTTGATAATCCTAGTCCCGTTCCTTTGCCAATATCCTTGGTCGTGAAAAACGGGTCAAAAATTCGGTTTAACAATTCTGGTGGGATGCCGCTTCCTGTATCAGAAACCGTCACCACCACATAAGAACCTACTTTTGCTTCCAAATTTATCAGGGCATCATGTTTACCTAATAGACGATTTTCAGCGCAAATAGTCAAAGTTCCTTCGTCTGGTATCGCATCTCTGGCGTTAATCATCAGATTCATAAATACTTGGTGCATTTGGGTAGAATCTGCCGAGATTCTCCACAGTCCGTTAGTAGGTATTTCCGCTGAAATTGCGATTGATTTAGGAAATGTCTGTTTAGTAATACCGATCACTTCTAGGAGCAGGTCGCCTAGCTGTAATATTACATAATTACCTTCCGTTCCTCTACTGAAAAGAAGAATTTGCTTGACCAAATCTGCCCCACGTCTAGCACTGCTAGAAAGAATCGTAAACAGTCTTTCTGTCTTATCATCCAGGTTAGGAAATTTGAGAGGAAGCATTTGAGTAACGCTCAAAATCGGGGTAAGAATGTTATTAAAATCATGGGCGATTCCACTTGCTAACGTTCCTAAGCTCTCTAATCTCTGGGCATGATAAAATTGTTTTTCAAGTTGTTTTTTTTCTGTAATATCAGTGTTAATTACGAGAATAGATTTTAGCTTTAAAAAATGATTTTCTACCAAAATTCTACGACTTTCTACGATAATATTCTTGCCTGCTTTAGTGTTTTGTTTTATTTCACTTTGCCAAATACCTTGTTCGCTAGTGGTTTTTATAGCCTTAGTCTGAGCAATTGGTTGATTAAATAAGGTTTTAGTTTTTTGCCCGATAATTTCGGTTGCTGTCCAACCATACAAACGTTCAGCTCCTTTATTCCAAAATAAAATTTGGTCGTCTAAATCGTGTACAAAAATGGCATCAGTAGTAAGATCGATTAAGGCTGCTTGTTCGGCAATTTTTTGCTCTGTTTCTTTGCGTTGAGTAATATCCGTAATAATTTCTATGCCCACCCAACAATCTTGTTCTCGATCCCATTCAGCGACATAGTTTGAGGAAAGCCAGCGAATAGTGCGATCGCCATGCAAAAAACGATACTCAACGATCCCCGATCGCCCTCCTTTAATGTTTTGCACCAATGAGACAAGAGCCTTTTCTCGATCTTCAGGTAGTATATTTGCCGTAATTAGGGAAGAATCGGCTTGCACGGCTTCTAAGCTATAGCCAAAAAGCTGTTGGGTCCCTCCTATCCAAGAATCGATTTTAAACGTGCCATCGGTCAAAAGACGAAAATTATTAATAACGGCGATCGCGCTGTTGAGAATTTGACTGAGTTTAGCAGCTTCTTTAATTTTAGATTCTGTAATATCAGTAATAATAATACTATTAACTAAAAGCTCATCTATTTTCAATTGTTTAAGCGATAATTTGACAGGTACTTCCTTATTTCCTGTTGCCGCGATCAAAGATAACTCTCTGGTGAGAGTTTCTTTTTCTTGAACCTCCTGTAAAAGTAGTAAAAACGCTTTTCTATCCTTGGGGGCAATAAAGGTTTCTAACCTAGAGCCAATCAGGTTTTTTAAAGAAAAATCTAAGAGTTCTGAGAGTCGCTTATTACAGTACAAAATCAAGCCTTCAGAAGAGACAGTTGCTGCTCCTTCCCCCATTTGTTCAACTAAACACTGATAAACATAATCTGCCCCCTGAAGCGTAAAAACTCGCTCTCCTTGCTGCGTAGAAACAACAACAGCGTCAACTTCGCCAGAACAAATAGCCTGCAACGTTTCTTCCGTCACATTTAGACGTTCCTGCACTTCAGCCAATTGCTGCTGTAGCGTTTCGACTTCTTGGCGCAACTTTTCAATAGGAGCTTGGGAGTCCTTCACTGCTTTCCTCTTCAATGATATTTTTAGGCACAATATTAAGACCCATTAACACTTTTTCCGTATTCGATAAATTGCCAATAATCTTTTGTAAGGGCGTAGGTAACTGTTTAATCAAGGTGGGAACAGCCAGAATATTCTCGGCAACAGCGGCTTCTGTCTGTTGATAAATATCAATAACTTCTAATTCATAACGTCCTTGGAGATGTTGCTCACAAATTTTTTTGATATTTTGCAACGCCGTCACCGATTGGAGCGTTGTACCTGCAATATAAAGACGTAGGATATAATACTGTTCCTGCGATTGGGACAAAGCCTGTTCAAAAAGTTCTGTGGTTTTTAGGTTAAAATCTTCTGAGTCAATCATCGTTAGTGCCGTTAATGCCTAAATATTGAGTTAGCGTTCATCCATAAGAGGACTTATGTGCAGTCCTACTAAAACTTTTTCAGTATTCGATAAATCACCAATAATTTTTTTAATCGGTTCGGGCAATTTTCTGACGAGGGTTGGTAGAGCAACGATGTTATCTTCTATCGCGAGATGGGGCTGTTTACTTAAGTCAATAATTTCAATGCTATATTGACCGTTAAGGTATTCCTCACAGATTTTCTTCAAATTGGCAAAAGCAACCAGAGATTTAGGGGTTTGTCCCGCCACATATAAGCGCAGTTGCCAAATCTCTGCTCTTTTTGTGTTAGCGGTATCTGATAAATGATCGGTCATGTTTTTTCTCCTTAGAAAACAGATTTTAGAGATTAAGATGGCGTAATCTTCCTATAGAGGTTCGATTATCCAGCACCGTTTTTTGATATTCTTCTTCTTCTTCTATCAGCAAAGTGAATTCCTCATCTCGATTGGTTAATTGCATTTGCAGAGCTTCGATCTGAGCTTGTATGAGATGTTTTTCTCGCTCACACTCGCGTTTTTTGAGTTCAAAGCTCTGTCGCCGTTTTCTAGTGGCAGATTGTTCCTCTAATGATTGATTGATTCGTTGCGTTCCTGTTAATACCTTGCCATCTCCCAAATAAACCTCCACCAAGTTTACCCCTTGATTGGTGAGCACAAATTCTCGTACTTGATTTGAGTGCATCATGCCGCGAGATTTGAGGACATAGAGAATCCGATTGCGCTCCCCATTGACCTTGAGGGTTTGGAGTTCCAACCAAGTATCCATCAGAGAGGAAACACCCATTTCTGTCTGTTCGTAGTCGCGGTCAGTATCACCGGGAGTTAAATCGGTCAAGAAAACGGTGATTTGCTTACTCTTTAAGTAGTCAATTAAGCGCATGAAAAAGCTTTTTGTTTGCATAAAGCTTCCACTCAAAATGAGATTACTCATCGGATCGATTACGATCGTACTTGGTTGAAATTCTTTGACCCAGCGATGGATCTTAAACAAACGCATTTCTAAATTATAGTTAGTGGGACGTACCGCATCAAATTGCAATAATCCCTGCTCTACATAGGGGGCTAAGTCAAGACCAATCGAGTTTAAATTACGGAGAATTTGTTGGGGGGATTCTTCAGTGGCGAGATATAAACACCGTTCGCCCCTCAGGCAGGTTGCTTGGGCAAAATAAGCGGCAAGGGTCGTTTTCCCCGTTCCTGCCCTGCCTGTAACAAGAATACTGCTACCCCGATAGTAGCCCTGCCCGCCAAACATTTCATCAAGTTGCGGGATGCCCGTTGAGATGCGCTCGTTAGAAACCTCATGGTCTAACGTTAAAGAAGTAATTGGTAAGACAGAAATGCCATTTTCTTCAATTAAAAAAGGATACTCATTATTACTATGGCGAGAGCCGCGATATTTGACAACTTGGATAGTTCTTGTGGCGATATCTCCAACGGTTTTTTGATCTAATTTGATCACACAATCCGAAACATATTCTTCTAAACCTTGACGGGTTAAGGTCTGTTCTCCTCTCTCGCCAGTGATTACGGCTGTCACACCTTGGTCTTTTAACCAATGAAATAAACGGCGCAATTCTGCTCGGAGAATGTTGGCATTGGCTAAACCAGCAAACAAGACTTCTATCGTGTCTAAAACTACCCGTTTAGCCCCTATTTTTTGAATCGCATAGCCTAGACGAATAAATAGGGCTTCTAGGTCGTATTCTCCTGTTTCCTCAATTTCGCTGGCTTCAATATAAATATGATCGATTAATATTTTGCCTTCAGCGCTCAATTCAGTTAAATCCCAGCCTAAAGATGTGACATTTTTGGTGATTTCTGCCGCCGTTTCTTCAAAGGTAAGTAAAACTCCAGGTTCCCCGTACAGTGTTGCGCCGCGCACTAGAAACTCCACACCAAATAACGTCTTACCGCAACCCGCTGACCCGCAGATTAAGGTTGGTCGGCCTTGGGGTAAACCTCCATCTGTGATTTCATCAAGCCCCTGAATACCCGTTGGGCATTTGGATAATTGTAGATGTTGATTTTTTTCCATAATAAAATAAAAAATGATTTTTAATAGGACTTACATAAGCCCGCAACTATCCTACCTGTGACAGTCTAGGAATCTGTGCTATTGTCTTTATTACCCGTGTATGATTAACAATATCACTTTTTGTCGATCGAGTATCCATAGCTTTTCGTTTCTTGAGGGAAGCGCCAGCAGGTGGCGGATTACATCGCGGCAATTAAGAGAAGGCGGGGAATAGAGCCTTTCTATAGATCTGGGCGGGTGATAACCCGGCTGAAACCACGATTCAGTAAAGATTGAGCTAACTTATGGTAACAAAAGATAGGCAGCCGAATTGTTACAAGCTAGCCTATCCCAAAATAAATGTTACTAACATTCTATCAGACCCACTTACCAAAACAACTGACCCATACCTAATGGATTGTACTCACAATCTTACTGAAGATGATTAGCGATTCAGTTACCAGCTATCGAGGCAACATTTTAATCGTTGACGATTTACCCGACAACCTGCGTTTGCTGAGGGATACATTGAGCGAACACGGTTATAAGGTTCGCAGTGCGACGACAGGGGCAATGGCGCTCAGAGCCGCCCAATCTCCAGCCACGGAATTAATTTTACTAGACATTAAATTGCCAGATATGGATGGCTATGAAATTTGCAGACAATTAAAATCTGAAGCTCGCACCGCAGACATTCCAGTTGTTTTTTTGAGTGCGCTCAATGACACTTTCAATAAGGTGCAAGGGCTGGCCGCAGGAGGAGTAGATTATATTGCCAAGCCGTTTCAAGTCGAAGAGGTATTGGCGCGTGTGGAAACTCACCTAACTATCCAACGACTCCGCAAAAGCCTTCAAGAACAAAATTTGCGCCTCATTAAAGAGATTGAGGAACATCAACGCCTCGAAAATGCCCTTTTTGCCGAAAAGGAATTGGCTCAGGTGACATTGCAATCGATTGGCGATGGCGTCATTACTACTGATGCTCAAGGTAATATTAGATATTTCAATCCTGTTGCTGAGCGACTAACAGGCTGGACATCGGAGGAAACTGAAGGAATGCCTCTGTCTGAAGTTTTTATAATCGTTAATGAAGTAACGAGAAAGCCAGCAGAGAATCCTATAACTCAAGCTCTGTCAAAGGGGAAAATTGTGGGCTTAGCTAACCATACTATTCTCATTGCTCGCGATGGGACGGAGTACGGCATTGAGGACTCAGCAGCACCAATTCGAGACCGCCAAGGCCAAATTATCGGGGCAGTCATCGTCTTTCATGATGTTACCGAATCGCGCTATCTTGCCAAGCAACTTTATTGGGAAGCCAGTCACGATGCCCTGACGGGTTTAATCAACCGTAGAGGATTTGAACAGCAGCTAATTGAGGCGATCGCCTCTGTTCAAGTTAGCAATCAGCAGCACGCTCTCTGTTATTTAGATTTAGATCAGTTCAAAGTAGTTAACGATACCGCAGGTCATATTGCTGGCGATGAGCTGCTGCGCCAAATCACTACACTGTTACAAAAGGGAGTGCGCGCTAATGACACGCTGGCTCGCTTGGGAGGTGATGAATTTGGTCTTTTGCTCACTCAATGTCCACTATCTCAAGCAGCTCTGATTGCGGAAAAACTCAAAGATCTAGTGCATCAGTTTCGGTTTATTTGGAATAACAAAACCTTTATCATCGGGGTCAGCATTGGAGTTGTTGCCATTGACCAAACCAGCCAAGATTTAATGCCTGTTCTAGGAGCGGCTGATGCAGCTTGTTATGCCGCCAAAGCCAAAGGTCGCAACTGTATTCATGTTTATAGCCTAGATGATGGCGAACTAATTAGACAACGTGGTGAGAGACTGGTGGTTTCCAAAATCAGCCGAGCGTTGGAAACCAATCATTTTCGTCTCTACTTCCAAAAGATTGTCTCTATTAGCTCTAGCCCATCATTAGAGCATTATGAAATTTTGCTAAGAATGCTAGACGAAAATGGAGAAATAGTCGCTCCCAATGAGTTTATTCCCGCCGCCGAGCGTTATGGCTTGATAACTAAGATCGATTGTTGGGTAATCGAAACTTTTTTCTCTAATTATCATAATTTATCTGGGCAACAGGTTCTTACTGATGGCTTATATACGATCAATATTTCTGGCGCTAGCATTAGTAACAATCAATTTATGATGTTTTTAATCGACCAATTTCCTCGCTACCAAATTCCTCCTCAGAGCATTTGTTTTGAAATCACGGAAACCGCCGCGATCGCGAATTTTGAGCAAGCCAGATATTTCATGAGCGAACTCAAAAAGATTGGGTGTCGCTTTGCTTTAGATGATTTTGGCAGTGGGTTGAGTTCCTTTGCGTATCTGATCAATTTACCAGTTGATTATCTAAAAATTGATGGTACTTTTGTCAAGAATATTAGTCATAATTTGATTTCTCAAGCAATCGTTGAAGGATTTAATGGTATTGCCCATGCGATGAATCTTAAAACTATAGCTGAGTTTGTCGAAGACGAGACTATCTTAGAAAAATTGCAGGAGATTGGAGTAGATTATGCTCAGGGGTATGGGATCGGGCATCCCGTCCCTATTAACTTTAATCGCTAGCCGTCCCATTATCTCTCTTGTGTCACTCTGGGATAAAACCTTGATAATGAGATAATGAGCAAGGCATGGGTATTTTGGGCAGAAAGAATATCCTGATATTTTGCTAAAGCCTTGAGAAAAATTCGTTGCGGGCGTGAGTTAAATCTGATTCATTGAACAGGTAATTACCAATAAACAAGGTAAGAAATCCGATCGCCAGCCTGTAAAATGACGTACAGCCGATCGATCGCGCTCAGCCAGCGGGCTGATTGCCTGACCCCTGCGCCCTGTCTGGAGGTTTCAAGAAAGTCGATCGCCCGCTGCAACAAGCCTGACTCAATTTACTGTGTCACCTTGATATGGAATGTGCTGTAATTGTACAGGATTGAGTGTTCTATTAGAAATAAACCGGAAAATTTGCCATGAAAGCAGTTGCGTTCGATCGCTACGGTTCAGCCGAGGAATTGCAGTACCGAGAGTTGGAAAAGCCGATCGCTAAATCCAATGAATTGTTAGTGCGAGTTCGCGCTAGCAGCGTCAATCCAGTAGACTGGAAAATCCGGAAAGGACACCTGCAACTATTAACAGGATATAACTTTCCTCGAATAGTCGGTTCTGACATCTCTGGAGTTGTCGTGGAAGTCGGCCGGGAAGTCACCAAATTTCAACCCGGAGATGAAGTTTATACTTTCTTAAATCCCATCAATGGGGGTGCTTGCGCCGAATACGCGGCCGCGCCAGAATCCGATGCAGCAATTAAACCGAAAAACATCACTCATGCAGAAGCAGCAGCAGTACCTATCACAGGTTTAACAGCTTTGCAATCACTACGGGATTTGGGTCAAATTCAAGCAGGAAATAAAGTATTGATTAACGGCGCTTCCGGTGGAGTCGGAACTTTTGCCGTGCAAATCGCAAAAGCAATGAACGCGGAAGTAACAGGAGTTTGCAGCGCTAAAAACAGAGAATTTGTCAACAGTTTGGGAGCAGATTTTGTCCTGGATTACGCGGAAGTTGACTTTACTCAACAGCCGGGTAAATATGATATAATCTTGGATGCTGTCGGGACAAGAACATTTGCTGAGTGCGAAAAAGTGCTGCAACCCGAGGGAGTTTATATCTCGACTTTGCCAAGTTTTGACAACCTCGCACCAATTTTAACGAGCTGGTTTGTATCGGGTAAAAAAGCTAAATTAATTGTTGCCAATGCCAACACCAGCGATTTAGGGGTTTTGCGGGAATTAATAGAATCCGGTAAAGTTGAGCCGATTGTCGATCGCACTTACAGCTTACAAGAAGTAGCAGCAGCCCACATTTACAGCGAAACTGGCCGCGCTGTCGGCAAAATTGCGATCGGCATTGACAGTTAAAAAAATCATGCTTAACCAAAAAAAATTAGAAATACAACTCTCTGATTGGAACCTGATAATCCAATCGCGACCGGAAAAAACTCAAGCTTACATTCGGCAGGGATGGTTAAATTTAAACTAGGACAAATTGCCGAGTCTATCGCCTATTTCGACACCGCAGAAAAACTAGACTGGCGCATTATACCTTAGCTGTGGCAGCGCGGACTTTCCTACTACGCCGCCATATTTTCCGAGGGATAAAAACAGTTTGAAATCGACTTAAGAGTCAACGGTAAAGACGTAGAGGAAACCGTGCTTGCCGTTAAAAATGACGCCTGATTGGTGAGACGGCAAGTTTACGAAGTTTTTGCCGGAAACTGCAAGCCAGACCCTGTTTTAGCGACAGAGAAAAAAGAAGGCAAGCGCGGCAGTTTCTACAGCCACTTATACTTAGGATTGTACTGGGAAGCGGAAAATGACAGAAGAGCGATCGCAAACCTGCATTCTCAAAGCAGTGTCAGAATCCCAGCCCGATGACTATATGTGGTACGTGGCAAAAGTCCACCAAAAAATGCGCGGTTGGAGTTACAGTAAAAGAGCGATCGCCCGCAGTTTGCATAAATAGGACGCTTGCTCAAAAAACCCGGTTTCTAGGTAAAATATTCGTTGTGAGCGAGGTAAATTCACCCATAAACCTGGTTTTTGAATCAATCTGCGTCCATGACTAATAAACCTAAAACCTAAATAAGATCAAAAATTCCTATGACTGTTCCCTCAAACTTGGAGACATCCGAACAAGGTTCCGACAACAATCTCGAAGCAATTAGCCCGGAAAACAGCATTGCACCAATCGCAGGCGCTGCGATGGGTTCCCGCAACTTAGAAAACGAATTTCTCGACGAACTTCCCGACGAAGTTGAGATGTCTTTGTTCGACCATTTAGAAGAATTGCGGCAGCGACTTTTCTACTCGCTAATTGCAGTAGCAATCGCTGTAATTGGTTGCTTTTTCACAGTTAAACCCATCGTGCAACTGCTAGAAGTACCGGCCGGGCCCGTCAAGTTTCTGCAACTAGCTCCCGGCGAGTATTTCTTTGTTTCTATCGAAGTAGCCGGATACAGCGGTTTGCTCCTCGCCAGTCCGTTTATTTTTTACCAGATAGCGCTGTTTGTTCTCCCCGGCTTGACGCGCAAAGAACGCAGGTTGCTCGGGCCTGTTTTTTTCGGTTCGAGTTTCCTATTTTTGGGCGGGTTAGTATTTGCTTACATCGCTCTGATTCCGGCGGCGCTTAATTTCTTTGTTAGCTATGGGGCGGATGTTGTAGAGCAGTTGTGGTCGATCGACAAATACTTTAAATTTGTGCTGCTGTTAATGTTCAGCACCGGTTTAGCTTTTCAAATCCCAATTCTCCAAGTATTGCTCGGAGTTTTGGGCATAGTTTCTTCCAACCAAATGCTCTCCGGCTGGCGGTATGTAGTCTTGGGAGCGGCCGTTTTGGGAGCGGTTTTAACGCCTTCTACTGACCCTTTAACGCAAAGTCTTTTAGGAGGTGCGGTGCTCGGCTTGTATTTTGGCGGGGTTGGTTTGGTGAAGCTTTTAGGACGGTGATTTCTTAATGATGTAAAATAAACACGATCGAGTTATAAATCCTTGAAAAAATGCGAGAACTTTACCCGCCTAGACACCCTTATAACGAAGGAGAACTCAAAGTTTCTGACCTCCATACCATTCATTTTGAAGAATCTGGCAACCCAGAGGGAAAACCTATTGTATTGCTACACGGGGGACCAGGAGGTGGATGTCCGCCTTTTTATCGACAATATTTTGACCCGGAAAAGTGGCGTTTGGTGATGTTTGACCAACGCGGATGCGGTCAAAGTAAACCTCATGCAGAATTGCAAGAAAATACCACTTGGGATTTAGTCAACGATATTGAGAAACTTCGAGAATATTTAAATATTCATCAATGGGTTGTTTTTGGTGGTAGTTGGGGAAGCACTCTATCTTTAGCTTACAGTCAAACCCATCCCGACCGTTGCAAGGGTTTAATCTTGCGGGGCATTTTTATGTTGAGACAAAAAGAAATTCGCTGGTTTTATCAAGAAGGAGCAAGTTATATTTTCCCGGATGCTTGGGAGGAATATGTTAAACCTATCCCCATAAATGAAAGGGATGATCTGCTAACAGCTTATTACCAACGCTTGACGAGTCCAGATGCTCAGATTAGATTAGAAGCGGCTCGTGCTTGGTCAATTTGGGAAGGGAGTACGAGTAGATTATTTCCAGATTTAGATTTAAAGCAAAGGTTTGGAATTGATGCTTTCGCGGAGGCGTTTGCCAGAATTGAGTGCCATTATTTTATCAATAAGGGATTTATCGATCCAGAAGATAAATTGCTTTTAAATATAGATCGCATCCGCAAGATTCCGGCGGTTATCGTTCAGGGAAGATATGATGTTGTTTGCCCGATGATGTCGGCGTGGGAACTGCATCGTGCTTGGCCTGAAGCTGAGTTCATTGTAGTTGCCGATGCCGGACATTCGATGAGCGAACCGGGAATTCGCACCTGTTTAATGGAGGCAACAGATAAGTTCGCAGACTGGTAGTCAATCGATTTTAGATTTTAGATTTTAGATTTTAGATTGAAGCATTGACCCTACGGATAAATTCGTGGGCAAGTTTCATCGGATACAGGTTTTTTATTTCTGGGTCCTGAGTCTGCTTTCGGAATGAATCCGGGGGCTTGTATCCTGGATGCTTTCGGTCATCCAAATTGCTAATGGTTAATTGCTAATTTAAAATTAGTCCTATAAATATTTTCCGCGTGATGGTAATTTATTGCTGAGTATTGGGCGATCGCTCAATTTTAAGGTCGATCAAAAATATAGAGACGCGATCGCCCGCGCCTCTATAATTACTAAAAGTTAAAATTCAACACCAAAGTTTGATCAAAACTTTGACTACATTCGGAACTGTTCTACTTCGGGAGTATAGCCGATCGGCAAAACGTAATCCAGATTCTCGTGGGGACGAGCAATTATGTGATACGATAGCAACTTTCCACCATCGACCTTTTTAACTGATTCAATTCCAGCAGCAACGGCTGCTTGCACTTCAGAAACATCTCCTCGCACTATAATTGTCCAGTAGGCGCGGGTTATTTTCTCATAGCGAACTAAAGTAACACGGGCTGCTTTCACCATAGAGTCTGCAACTTCTACGGCAGCGGGAAATCCTAAGACTTCAACCATTCCCAGTGCAACACCCATTACAACATTCTCCTAAGTTTCACAAGATATCTGACCTTCATTGTATGTGAAATTGTTGACAGAAATTGGTTCGGATGATTTTGGTAAGAATGAAGGACGATCGCCCAAAATTAAAAAAGCCCCTAAAAAGCCCCACAAGCTGTTGCGGCATTTAAATCCCACAGCAGGGGGCGCGCAGCAAAGCCCGCCACACAAGACTTTGAATCAAAACACCTGTGCAAATTAGATGCGCGACATCTTAGTTTCTCACCAGCGGCAAGTCGTATGACAAGCTCGCCGATCGATTTTCGGGACTTTGGACTCAACTAATCCAGTCGCGGCGCGACACAAAACTTTAGGGAACTCCCCCAGATCCCGGCTGTGGAGTCAATCTAAAATCTAAAATCTAAAATCTAAAATCGACTGAGTGATTCAAAACTCGTCTAGCAACCACTCCGAGGCTCTTTCACCCAAATCTAGGGGAACGCTGACAGCTTTGCCCAAGCGCGGGCGATCGCGAGTAGTTACGATAAATTCTCTCACCTGTGCCGTGCTGCCCCAGCCGTTGAGGTAATTGGCCACCGCATCCAAATGCTCGATATAATCAGCCTCCGTCATCGGAAAAGATGCCTGTTCTAGATATTTCCACATAACTTGCACAAAAATCTTGCCCCGCGTCCGCCGCAATCTGATATCGTAAGACTTTCCCCATTTTTCTAGCAGTAGCTGGTGTAAATCCTTGCCCGTCATGGTTGCTCCTGAGTTAATCCATTAAACAATAAAAGACAAAGTTCAAAAAATGTAATAATACTCTAATAAAGGCTGGAAGGCGCATTCTTAAAAGGAATTTTTGCGACCTAAAATTTGTGCGAGCAGATTAACGGCAATTATCCTCCTTCCTCTGCACGTACAGGTTCGCTAACAGCTAACAAACAAACGTAACTTAAAACCGTAAAGGCAGGTCATGGCTCAATCTTCTGCTGGAAATCCCGATGTCCCCGATATGGGGCGTCGCCAATTTATGAATTTGCTGACGTTCGGTACAGTCACAGGTGTTGCACTGGGCGCACTCTATCCCGTTGTCCAATATTTTGTTCCTCCGTCGAGTGGGGCAGTTGGCGGCGGAGTGACAGCTAAAGATGCCTTGGGCAACGACATCCTCGTTAGCGAATATTTGGCTTCGCACCCTGCAGGCGATCGCACTTTAGCCCAAGGTCTCAAAGGCGACCCCACTTATCTTGTGGTGGAAAAAGACCAATCTCTCGCCGACTACGGCATCAATGCAGTTTGCACTCACTTGGGTTGCGTCGTGCCTTGGAATGTTAGCGAAAACAAGTTTATCTGTCCTTGCCACGGTTCTCAATACAACAATGAGGGCAAAGTGGTGCGCGGCCCAGCGCCTTTGTCTCTGGCCCTGGCCCACGCCACTGTCGCAGATGACAAGATCGCTTTTACCCCTTGGAAAGAAACTGATTTCCGCACCGGCGAAGCACCTTGGTGGTCTTAAACTATTTTGGATTTTAGATTTTAGATTTTAGATTGGGGATCGGCGGTGAAAATTACAGATAATTGCATCCCTAAAACAGTCTAATCATCCAAAATCCAAAATTCCAAATTCCAAATCTAAAATTCACGCATTGTCTGACCTTTGAGATTGAATACTCTGATGCCACAAACTAATTTATCTGCGATATTTCGCCGCAGTGCCAGGACGATCGCGAAAACAGCCTTAATTGCGATCGCAGCAGCAGGATTTTTCCTCACCAGCGACATCGCACTTCCCCAAGCAGCATTTGCTTACCCTTTCTGGGCCCAGCAAACAGCACCCGCTACTCCCCGCGAAGCAACAGGCCGCATTGTTTGCGCTAACTGTCACCTCGGTGCAAAAGTGACTGAAGTTGAAGTGCCGCAATCTGTTTTGCCTGACACAGTGTTTGAAGCTATTGTCAAGGTTCCCTACGATACTAACGTTCAACAAGTTGTCGGCGACGGCACCAAAGGCGGCTTGAATATCGGCGCAGTTGTGATGTTGCCCGAAGGTTTCAAGATTGCTCCCGCTGACAGAATTCCCGAAGAAATGAAGGAAAAAGTCGGCGATCTTTACTTCCAACCTTACAGCGAAACCCAAGAAAATATTGTTTTAGTGGGCCCCGTGCCGGGAGAACAGTACAAAGAATTGGTATTCCCCGTTTTGTCGCCGAATCCGGAAACAGACAAGTCGGTTCACTACGGCAAATACCAAATTTTTGTCGGAGGCAACCGCGGTCGCGGTCAGGTTTATCCTACTGGCGAAAAGAGCAATAATAGTGTTTATAATGCTTCGGTAGCTGGCACCATTTCTAAGATTGCTAAACCTGAAGATGGCGGTTATCAAGTGACAATTCAACCTGCCGAAGGTGCAGCCGTTGTTGATACGATTCCCGCCGGCCCTGAACTGATTGTTACCGAAGGACAAACAGTTGCAGCAGGCGAACTTTTGACGAGCAATCCTAATGTGGGCGGCTTCGGTCAAAAAGACGTGGAGATTGTGCTGCAAAGTGCCGATCGAGTTAAAGGATTGATGGCTTTCGTGGCTTTGACCATGCTGGCTCAAATTATGCTGGTTCTCAAGAAGAAACAGGTCGAAAAAGTTCAAGCTGCTGAAATGAATTTCTAAGTGCGGCTGTAATTAGTTGGGTAAGGTACTCTGTGCACACCCAACTATTATGTAAATAGGGCGGGTATTCCCCGCCTTATTGTTTAATAAATAACCAGTAAAATAATGTCAATTGATGAGAAAATAGTTGAAGTAGGCCCGCTGCAATGGTTTTATCGGGAAACAAATCCGGTTAACGAAACTGGTAAATTACCGGTACTGCTGCTGCACGGTTTGCCGTCCCAGAGTTTTACCTGGACTGTAATAATGCCGGATTTGGCTGCCCAGGGATTTAGATCGATCGCCCCAGATTGGGTGGGCTACGGGCGATCGACAAAACCAGACAAACGCGACTTTTCCTATACTCCCGATGCTTTTGTTGACGCCCTCACAGGCTTTATTCAAGCTATAGAATTAGACCGATTTTACCTCGTTGTCCAAGGATTTTTAGCTTCAGCAGGCATTCAATACGCTTTGCGAAATCCCGATAAAATTGAGCGTTTAGCTATCATCAATACACCAGTTTCAGCAGATATAAAATTGCCTTGGAAAATGCAGCAGTTGGGACTGCCTTTTATTGGCGACATGATGACGCAAGACCCGCTTTTGGTTGACAGAACTCTCGAAGGTGGCAGCCGCCAGACGATATCAGACAAAGATTTAGATGTTTACCGCCGCCCGTTTTTGAAGAGTTCGGATGCCGGTCGATCGCTCATGAATACAGTCCGCAATATTCAATTGTCGCAGTCAATGGCAGAAATTGAATCCGGCTGGAAAGCCTGGACTCGACCAACTTTATTTGTATGGGGTTTGACAGACCCTTGGCTGAGTGTTGAACCAGCTCAAAAGCTAGTCGGTTCCCTGCAAAATGCAGAGTTAGTCACACTGGAACAAGCGGGGCATTATCCTCAAGAACATTGGTCAGAAAAAGTTGGCGATGCTCTGATAACTTTTCTGCGCCGCCAGGAGGTAAAATAATATTTTGTACATAACTCTCGGTGCTAGGTCAGTGAACCAGCTCCTCGCCGAGCTGCATTCCTAGGCAGAGCCTGAGAACTAGAAATCTAAAATCTAAAATCTAAAATCGATATGACTCGTCCCCGTTCAATTTTTGCCTTGATGATGGCGTTTTTGATGGCATTTCTGGTTAGTTGCAGTAGTGTCGAAGCAAAAGTTCCAACGACTTACACAGCAGCCCAAATCCAGCAAATTCAGCGCTCTGTTCCTACCCTGACAGAGTTGCGATCGCGCATGGACAAATTGGGAACCCTAATTCAAAAGCGAAATTGGGTTGATACCAGAACTTACATTCACGGGCCTCTCGGCGAATTGCGCAGCGCCATGAGAACCGTGTCTGGTAGTTTGTTGCCGAAAGCTCAAGAACAAGCTGTTGATTTGACTAAAAGTTTGTTTGCTGATTTGGTAGAGATTGACAACGCTGCTAAAGCGGCTGACTATGCGAAAATCACGGCTAGTTATCGAAAAGCCGTGAATGATTTCGATACCTTCTTGCAGCTAATTCCTAAAGCCTAATAACTTTGGGTTTGTAGGGTGCGCACGGATCGCCAAGATAATGCACCAAGGTAGGGTGCGCACGGATCAGCGAGATAATTTGATCCGTGCGCACCCTACTAATCTTTAGTAGGGTACTCCGTGCACACCCTACGAAAAACTACGATAAATTTCTATAAAATCTAAAATCTAAAATCTAAAATCTAAAATTGAATGATTCGTGTTGCAATTCTTGGTTGCGGTATTGTTGGGGCTTCTATCGCCTTTGAACTAAGTCAATTTCCCGAACTGAAAGTTACTGTGTTCGACAAACAGCCGCCGGCACAAGGTTCTACTGGCGCTGCCCTCGGTGTTTTGATGGGAGTTATCAGCCACAAAACTAAGGGCAGAAATTGGCAGTTGAGGGAAACCAGCCTTCAGCGCTACGAAACTTTGATTCCTGAATTGGAAGCAGTTACGGGGCGAAAAATTCCTTTTAACAAACAAGGAATTTTAATGCTTTGTTCGGAGGGAGAGGATTTAAGTAAGTGGGAAAAGTTGGTAGCAACTCGCGAGTCTCAAGGTTGGAAATTAGAAATTTGGGATGTGGAGCGAGTGCGCGAACTCTGCCCTCATCTCTACTTAAATGATAAGATTATTGCTGCAATTTATTCGCCTCAAGACCGGCAAGTCGATCCGACGGCGCTAACTTTGGCTTTGGTTGATGCTGCTGAACGAAATGGGGCGATTTTTGAGTTTGGGGTGGAAGTTGAAGGAATTACTCAGTTGAATTCTCAGGTGTCTCAGATTCAACTCCCATCTTCCATTACTGTCAATATGTCTAGTGGAACAGGCATCTTGCCTGTTATTGAAAATTTCGATCGACTAATTGTGGCGGCTGGTTTGGGTTCTGCTGCTGTGACTGCATCGTTAAATCAGTTGGTTGACATTCGCCCGGTGTTGGGACAAGCGCTGCATTTGCGATCGCCCAATCCTTTAGGAAACCCAGATTTTAAGCCAGTAATTACGTGCGATGACGTTCACATTGTGCCTTTGGAAAATCAGGAATATTGGGTGGGGGCGACGGTTGAGTTTTCAGAAAATGGCGGGGAAATTCAGGCAAATGCTGATATGTTGGGGCAAGTGATGGCAAGGGCGATATCCCTTTGTCCAGGCTTAGCAGAAGCTGAAATCATCAGGAAATGGTCGGGATTGCGCCCGCGGCCGGAAGGGCGACCGGCCCCAATTATCGAGACGCTTCCCGGTAACGATCGCGTTCTCATCGCCAGCGGCCACTATCGCAACGGTGTTCTGCTGGCCCCTGCAACAGCGCGATCGATTCGAGAAATGATTTTGCAATAATTAACAAATGTTAATACAATCAAAATAGCGATTCATATCTTACATCAAAAAATGTCCGACAAATATTTAGGTAAACCCCGGTCTTTGTGGCGAGTAATTTGGCTGTCCGCAGTCAGCTTGCTGCTATATTACGGATGGTACAAATGGATTATTCAAGAAGAATTGCGTCGCTATAAAGGCAGCGGTTGGTCGGGAACCCTTTGCTTGCTTCCCTTTGTTTTAGGAGTAGCCGTTCCCCAGGCTTTGCGGATATTCGACCCTGACGTTCCCGGATGGTTTGGTTGGTTTTCCTTGCTTGGTATTGCTTGGATTTACATCGTGCAGTTCAAACTTTACAACACAGTGAACGAATTGTACCGCCAAGAAGGAATCAAAGAACCGCTAACAGTTTGGTGGATTTTTGTACCCGGTTTAAATTTAGTTGTCGGCTTGCGGCAAATTCACTTTTTGAGCCAGTTTTGGGCGAAAAAACAGGGAATTGAAGTTAAGGATAACTTAGCCGAAAGTATTCCTTTTCTGTCAGCTAACGCTTAAGGGGAAACTTTTTACACTGATATCATAAGTTTGTAGGGTGCGTCAGTAATCATAGCTCGATTTTCAAATAATGTAGCTGACAGACGCACCCTAGAAGTTTATACTAAGACCAAAAAGTGGTTTGACGCGCTACTTATGGCGGTAAGGTGCGCACTGCGAACTCTACATAATTAGGTTTTGCATCCAGGACTGAATCACCAGAACCTATTCTGCAAATCCGCCAAAATGAGTTTGAGTTCCGGTTCATTAACCCGCTTAATTGCTTTAGGAATACTTACCCACTGCCGCTTTCTCTTGCTAGCTTCCGGCCAAATTTCCAGAACTGCTTGCACTTGCATTAAAAATACCCCTACCTGCCAAGTACAGCCGGACTTTTGATACTCGTAAGTTCCAAGCAAATCCGGGAACACTTTACCCAACAAACCTGCTTCTTCCCAAGCTTCCTTGGCGGCGGAATCTTGGGGAGTCATGTCAGATTCAATTAATCCTTTGGGAATAACCCAGCGCTTGCTAGCCGAAGAAGTAATCAGCATTACTTCAATTTCTCCGTCTTCAATACGATAGGGAATTACCCCGGATTGTTCTACCAATACAGCGGTTCTTATACTCATGATTTCTGCAATATTTCTGGGTGCAAAAGCTGCTGCTAGTTCATCAAAGGTTTACAACTAAAAAATAAAAATTGCCTCCAGATTCTCAATAATTCCCCAGTTGAGACAACAAAGTCGAGAATAGAGATAGTTGGCTTTTCCCCTCTGTGGAAAATAGGAAATTCCCCTGCACTCCCACTGAACAATAATATTATTATAATAACCGGGCGCAATCCTCTACCGACAAGCAGATAAAAGCCGATCGACAATATCTGCCTTTAGCTGCGCCGGTATGCGGTTTTACGCCTAATCTTTCTTCGCCTTAGCCTCCAAATTTTCCATACGACTCTTCAAATCTTGATTCTCCTTTTTCACCTGGTCTAATTCCTCCCGCAACTGCTTTACCGCTGCATCAGAACCAGCATTTTTCTGCACTCTTTGCACAGCTTCATCAGCCATGCGGCGGACGCGGCCGTCGGGAGTTTGGTCAGCTAAAGAACCCAAAATGCGAATTGCTTTGCGAGTTTGCATTTGTCCTAATCCCGCTACTACAGAGACTTGAGTCAAGAAAAACGTCTCTTTAGATAATTCTGCCAATCGCTGCAAAATCCGTTCTAAATTGACCTTCGTTTGACCAGTCGAAATTGTGCCCAAAGAGCGAATTGCAGCCAAGCGCAAAGCTTGCGGAGTACCCGCAGCAGTGTATTTCAAAATTAGATTCAGCGCATCTTCAGAAGTTTTCATCTGTGCCAAACCGACGATCGCACCCGATCGCACGATCTCATTCCAGCCCTGACGTTCTTTGAGTACCAATTTTAACTCTTTTAGTACCTGTTCGTCGGTCGGTTTTTCGTCGGGGTTAGCTGCTGATATTCCGCCAATAGCACTCGCTGCGGCTGCTTCTACGTAATAGCTGGCGTCGCCTTTTTCTAAGATCGATCTTAGCGCTTTATAAGTTTCGTGAGTTTTGATTTTACTCAGCGCCGCCACCACAGCACGGCGAACACGAGCATCTTTATCTCTCAAACCAGTTACTAAACCTTCAAAAGCTTGGTCAAGTTTAATTTCTACTAACTGGCTGGCAACTTCCGCCCGCACAGCCCAGAACGGCTCTTTCTTGAGAACTTCTGACAGCGTTTTCACCGCTTCCAGTCCTCCCTTTTTCGCCAAAGCGTGGGCAGCGTAAATCCGAGAAACCGGGTCGGGATCGAATTGCAACTGAGCTTTTAGTTCCGCAACTCCATATTCTAAAACAACTGTTTTTAAGTATTTATTGCCGACATCAAAACTGATAAATGCAGGCTTCTCCTCTAGGGGAAAATAGAAGCTTTGCTCGCGTTCGTAGACTCGCACTGTAAAAGTTTTTAGGTTCGGGGTTGAAGGTGCAGAACTGTCATCGTATGCCTCTTTTTCCGGCTTGTAACCGAAGCCGATCGGAATTTTCAGATCGAATACATCTTTGCTGTTGCCGTTCCCGTTGCCATTTTTGCTGTCTTTTACCTGAGTTTGTGTTACAGTCACTTTTGCTAATTTGCTGTCGCCATCCCAGGAATAAGCAACTTTGTAATCTGGATGACCGCCGCGATAAACGTACTGGTCAAACAAAAACATGAGATTGCGACCGGTAGCCTTTTCTATCGCCCTGAGCAAATCGATCGTTTCTACAGTTTTGTGAGCGTTATCCCGCACAAAAGTGTGAATGGCTTTGTAAAATAATTCGTCGCCCAACTCGGCGCGAATCATGTGATAAACGCAAGCGCCTTTTTCGTACAAATGGCGATCGTACAATTCGATTGCTTCGCGGTAAACGTGAGTAACGATCGGGCGGCGGTAGCGAGAACTATCTTCAGCTAAATAATTGCGGGCTTCATTTAACATATAGTAAGCCGCGTCTTCTTTGCCATATTCTTTGTCAGTCCACAGCACCTCGGAATAAGAAGCCATGCCTTCTTTCAGCCAAGCGTGAGACCAATGTTTAATTACTACTAAATCGCCGAACCACTGGTGAGCTAATTCGTGGGCGACTAAGCTTTCAGTACCTCGATTGTCGAGGGTGGCGCGTTCGTCTAGCAAGCACCTATCTGTTAGCAAAGTTGTCGAAGTATTTTCCATACCGCCAAAGATGAAATCATCGACGCAGACTTGAGCGTATTTGGGAAAAGGGTAAGGATAGCCAAATGCTTCAGAGAAGAATTCAATCATTTGAGGCGTTTTGCCCATGCTGCGCCTAGCGTCTGCTTCGCGGCTTTTTTCAACGTAATAATTAACTGGTTTGCCGTTCCATTCGTCTTTGATTTCGGCGAAATCTCCGACTGCTAAAGTCATTAAATAGGTCGGGTGTACCTGGGTTTGCGACCAGTGATAAATCTTATCGTCGCCATCGTTTTTTGTGCTAATTAATTCGCCGTTGGAAATGGCAAAAAATTGTCTGGGAACTTGCACTCTAATTTCGGAAGTTGCCAACTGTCCGGGATAGTCGAAACAGGGAAACCAGAAGCGGGAATCTTCGTCTTCGCCTTGAGTCCAAACTTGTGTTGGTTTGTCTGGATAATTTTTGTCGGGGCCGACGAAATAGAGACCGCGCTGGGGTTTTTCGACCCAGTATTCGATCGCAATAGTAATTGGTTGGTAAGCTTCTGTTGGTTCGTGCAGTTGAATTTGCAGCACTTCGCCGTCGCTCTCGAAATTTTGCTTGGTTTCACCAACTTTTACCGATTCAATGTTCAGGTTTACCGCATCTAAGGTTAATTTGTCAATGCCGCTGCGGACTGGATTGATGCGGATGCTGCAAGTGCCGCGAAAGCTTTGTTTGGGAATATTCAGCACTAAGTCGAGAAAAATATGCTCTACTTGACCGGGGCGATCTGGATTGTAATGCGGTCGAGCACCGGGCATCTCGAAGGATTTGTGACTGTTTTCAGAATCAAAGTAAGTATTTGACATTGTGATGGCAAAGTTGTGAATCGATCGGCGATCGCTGGCAGCGCAGATCCGGCTGAATTGCCAGCTTATTATAGAGTAGCGCGTCCTAGTTGCTGTTGTCGCTAACTTGTTAAAAACTGGGTCGATCGTTGCCGGGATGGAAAATAAGATTTTTTCGCTACAATATCAGCAAGGCTAATGTCTGCAATCATCAGCCTGCAATTGAAATAGAGAGGGAAATCTGCATGACAGCTACACTATCAGTTCCCAGTTCGCTCGAATCTTGGCTGGGCGACGAAGCCGAAGACTTGCTCACCCATCAAGCGAAAGTTTCTAAAGATTTGTTGCACCTGCCGGGCCCGGATTGGGTCGATCGCATTTTTGCTCAAACCGATCGATCTCCTCAAGTTTTGCGATCGCTTCAGCAACTCTATTCTAGCGGACGCTTGGCAAATACCGGCTATTTATCCATCCTGCCGGTAGACCAAGGAATCGAACACTCGGCGGCCGCTTCTTTTGCACCGAATCCCATCTATTTTGACAGCGAAAACATCATCAAACTAGCAATTTCTGCAGGCTGCAATGCTGTCGCGACAACGCTAGGAGTTTTGGGAAGCGTATCTCGCAAATACGCGCACAAAATCCCTTTTATTGTCAAGCTCAATCACAACGAATTGCTGACTTATCCCAATCAATACGACCAAATAATGTTTGCTTCTGTCGAGCAAGCTTGGAATTTAGGAGCAGTTGCAGTGGGAGCAACAATTTATTTTGGTTCCCCGGAATCGACGCGACAAATCCAAGAAGTCAGTCAAGCTTTTGCCCACGCTCACGAATACGGAATGGCGACAATTTTGTGGTGCTACCTCCGCAACGATATCTTTAAACAAGACAAAGATTATCACGTTGCAGCGGATTTAACCGGACAAGCAAATCACTTGGGAGTGACAATTCAAGCTGACATTATCAAGCAGAAATTGCCCGAATGCAACAACGGCTATGAAGCAGTTGCTAAAGCTAGCGGTCACAGTTACGGCAAAACCGACAAGCGCGTTTACTCTGATTTAACAACGGATCACCCGATCGATCTAACTCGGTATCAAGTGCTCAACTGTTATGCGGGAAGGATGGGTTTAATTAACTCCGGCGGTGCTTCCGGGAAAAGCGATTTTGCTGAAGCAATTCGCACGGCGGTAATCAACAAACGCGCTGGTGGCTGCGGCTTAATTTCCGGTCGCAAAACTTTTCAGCGTCCTTTTGAAGAAGGTGTAAAATTATTTAACGCAATCCAAGACGTTTATTTGTCGCCAGAAATCTCGATCGCCTAAAAAATCATAGTGCAGAGATTTGCTTCAATATCACAACCTAAACGTAGGGTGCGCACTGCGCACCTTACCTGATTAAAATTCCTTAATATAAGTTGCAACTTAGCTGTAATATTAATACTAGCTGAACACATATAGAGACACAGTATTTAATTTTAAAATGCCCCACAGCGTTATTTTAAACCTGCTGCCAGTTGCACCAATTCCATCTCAGTTTTTAACGGGACGGCATCTCCACGCTTTATTTTTGAACCTTGTGAGTGCTGTAGACAGCGATTTGAGCGCGTACCTGCACGATCAATCTCATGAAAAAGCTTTCACTTTAAGCCCTTTCCAAGTAAGCAGAAAAGAGGCTTACAAAAGCAGCACGCCGCAGCCACAAAAGAGAGTTTTGCCTCCTGCTTCCCGCACAAGTTCGCAGGCTGTACAGTGGGATTACAAGCAAGCTATTCAGGAAAATACGCCGATTTGGTGGCGAATTTCTCTGCTGGATGACGGTTTGTTCGATCGCCTAACTCAACTTTGGCAGCAACTCAATTTCGCTCGCCCTTGGCATCTTGGCCCGACAAATATATACATTACTAATATTTTGAGCGAACCGCAATCAAACCAGCCGTGGGTCAACTTTTGTACTTACGCCGAATTGTTCGATAGAGCTTCGGAAACTGAGCGCCAAATTGCTTTTACTTTTTGCACTCCTACTAATTTTCGGCAAGGTGTGTACGATAGTGCTATGCCCACTCGTGAAAGTATTTTTGGCAGTTTAGTTAATCGCTGGAACAAGTACAGCAAAATTGCGATCGAGCCTACTTTCACCGAAGCTATTTTCCCCAGTTTCTTCGATATCCGAACAGAAGTTAGTACGGATTCTCGAAGTAAATTTATTGGCTGCGTCGGCGATATTAGTTATCGAATTATGGGATATCTAGCTCCTGATACTATCAAGCAAATTAACACTTTAGCAGATTTTGCGCTTTACAGCGGAGTCGGGCGAAAGACGCCGATGGGAATGGGAATGACGCGCAGGTTGCAGGATTTTTAATCATTTACTTTTAGGCTGAATTTCACTGACGATTTCATAAACATCTGTGTCGGGAATTTTCGCAAACAAAGGCGTCATCTGTTTCAATATTTCCTGATAAGCTTGGCTTTGATTGGCGGCCATCTCTTCTACGCTTTCCCAAAAAATGATGGCAATACCTTTGTCTGTATTGGGCAATTGCAGCAGGTATGCTCCCTTAAAACCTGTCGCATAAGTTGCAACAGCTTTTTCAAAAAGTTCTTCTGCTTCTTTAAATTTTCCTGGTTTAAATTCGCCAATGGCAACGTAAGCAAACTGATGTCTGAGAAAGTCTAGAAATTCTGACATATCCTTTTCCTCAACAAATCGCGATACAGCAAGGTATATTTTACCCGATCGCCAGAAATTTGTGAAATTCACAGTTTGTAGTTTCGCGCTCAGCTCATCGGCGGATTTATTAATTACACGTAGCTGCGATCGCAACTCAAATAGAAGCTTTTTGAGTTGGCCGGCTGCAATCTCTATTAAATAAACTGTTGAACTTAAGATTTTAGACCTTCACAATGCTAGGTACGCCGGAGCTATTTCGAGCGCTAGTACAAAAGGTAAAGCTGGTGATAGATCGAATAAGCGTGCGTAGCTGCGATCGCAGGCTTTGAAGTAAAAAGTAGCCCGTAAAAAGTGGGTTTTTGCAATAACCCTATTGAAGTTTTTCAAACTCAAATGCCAGAATCATAACATACAAATATAAACAAAGTAAAGAGGAAAGTAAAACAAATGAAAAAAATATTAGTCATAGAAGACGACGACTTAATCCGAGAAACCGTATTAGAACTTCTGAAATCGCGAGGTTTTGAAGCTGTCGGCGCCGAAAACGGAGAAGTCGGTATCGAGTTAGCTGCCCAAATTCCCGATTTAATTTTGTCTGATGTCATGATGCCCGAAGTAGACGGTTTAGAAGTTTTCGCGGTTTTGCGATCGCAACCTACAACCGCCAGCATTCCGTTTATTTTTATGACTGGTTCAGAAATGGAAGGGGTTCTAGAACTTAAAGCAGACGGCTATATCAAGAAACCTTGCAGCGCCGCAAAAATACTCGGGGCGATCGCCGCTCAACTAGAAAAACCGACAATTACCAACCCACAACATCAAAAAGTACAGGACAATTTTGCACCATCAAATCTCAGCTTGCGGGGCTGGAATCAAAAATTTCGATTTGAGATTGCGTGGCTTTGCTCGCAGTAACACGCACAGTAACGTTATTGATACACAAGTTGAGGGAATTTCAAACTGCTTCCAGCCAGAGGTGGCTTAGACTGGGTATGTTGAATTTGGTTAAAAATTTATGAACGCACAACCCAAAGGTCGCCTAGTTTGGAATCACTCTACCCACCTTCCCGGTTTGATACCAATTTTAGAGCGCCTCACCCTAAAAATGGGCATTCAAACAGTCACTCCGGGCGTCATCAACAAAGTTAAAGGACACATCCCCCGCATGACATTAAGAGTGTCAGTACCGATTCGCGGGGGATTTAAAATCATCGCCAGACAGGGCAAAACCGTACAAGAAGTCTTTATATTAACCACTCTCAGTCAAGGGGACTTGGAAGAGACCATCGCCCAAACCCTAGCCAAGTGACAATTTTTGCTTAGCAAGCAAAGCCCTAGCCCTAACTGAAGCTGTTTCATCGGTTTGGGCGATTTCCTCAAGCCTGGCCGAAACTTCCGCTAACCAATCGGATTTAACAGCCGCAGCACCCGCCAAAGCTTGCAAACCCCCCGCTGCTGCGTAGCGAACCACCCATTCAGGGTCTCGGGACGCTTGCTGCAGCGTTTTCACCGCGCGAAGTTGAGCATCGGCAATTTGTTCTGCCGGCATCAGTTCCCAGCAAATCGTCCCCAAACCCCTAGCCGCCGCCCGCCGCACGCTCAAAGCAAAGTCATTCGCCGCTGCATCGAGCAAAATCTCCAAACCCCTGGGGTCGCCAATTCCCGCCAAAGCCCGAACAGCCCAAGCTCTCGCCCCGTAATTGTAGCCGTCAAGCTGTTCTAGAAGCGGCAGCACCGCAGCTTCCCCGAGTTGAATCAGCCCGTCAACGGCGGCAACAGCAGCGCCTGGGTTGTTGTAACCGAGCACTGTAATTAAGGTAGGAATTGCTTGTTGTGAGGAAGCCGCCGCCAGTGCTTTGACTGAGTTTAACAAGCCCTCGGAAGAATCTGCTTGTTCGACAGCCTGAATTAGTTCTAATGCCATTTATTTGTAAGCTTTACCGTGACCATTTTAATTGTAAGTTGGGTCGATCGCGCGATCGAACTTTTTGCACCCTCACCCACCAAGATTCCCATCAAAATATGTAGGGAAACAGCACTGCTTTGTCCTGAAATGTGCTGTCTCCTGAATGTACGGCAGACAATTGAGAATCGCTACAGCAACCCTATTTGAGCTGTGAACTAATTTTTTTTTAAAGTAAACTATCCATTAAATCCATAACGCGGATAGCATCATCTGATAAAGATAGGGATGCTTGTTGATTGAGGTGATGCTCCAAAACTCCTTTGAGCGCAATCAATTTCAGGCTATTTTCTGCTAAAGTTTCAGAAATAGCTTGTGCTCCCGGCAAATAGCCGATCGCCCCCAAGTCCATCAAAGCCGATCGCCTCAACTGCAAATTATCCCCATTCAAAGCGCTTACCAACCGCTCTCCGTAAATCCGCTCACCAGTTAACTGATACATTGCCCGCGCCGCTGCGTACTGCACCCGCTCCACAGAATGTTCTAAAAAAGGTGAAATTAGCGGTATTGCTTCTGTCGCTTGCAGCGTTCCCAAAGCTTCAATTACCGAGTCGTAAGGTTGCACGAGGTGCGATTTTCCTGGCACTCGCACAGCAACAACTACGCCCCCATCTAATAACTTCATTAGCGGCCCAATAGAATCCCGATCGCCCAGCATTTCTAGAGCTTGAGCCGCCGCTTCCCGCACGTAATAATCGGCGCATTCTAAACAGCGAATCAGGGCCGGCAAGGCCTGTTTGTCGCCCAATTTACCCAGGGCCCGCGCCGCATTTCGCAATAGGGAATAGTCGCCGATTTTTGTTTGTTCTGATTCTTCTTGCAATGCGGCAATTAATGCTGCAATAGCTGCCGGTTCCTTGACTCGAAATCTGCCAATCCACCAAGCAGCATAATACCGGAGACTGTAATCTTGGGAGTGCAAATTTGCGATCGCCTGTTCCACAGTTAAAGACTCGCCCTCAGCTACACCCGCCGGCGGTGAGTCGGATTCGTAATAATCCATAGTCATTAGTTATTAGTTATTCGTTATTCGGCAATTGAAATCGCTGTTATACAGACAAAACCTGCAAGGCAAGGGTTGGGAAAACTCGGCGATTAAAATCGCTAGTAAACAGACAAAACCCGCCTGCGCGGGTTGCATTAACTCTTAGTCCGTTTGGAGTGGACTTTGTTTGTGTAGCAGCGATTTCAATCGCCAGTTCTAGCTTGTGTAGAAGCGATTTTAATCGGCAGTTCTAGCTTGTGTAGGAGCGATTTTAATCGCCCCTGCAACCAAACTATTGGCGATCGCCCGATGATTCATGCGATGATTCATGCGATGATTCTGCGATCGCGCTTAAAGGATGAATGCTGACAATTTTCCCGCCCATGCGAGTAATCCGCTGCATTTCGTGATTCATCCGATTGTAAGGCACGGTGATAAATGTACTCGCGCTCGATCGGATCGAATAATCCACATTATTTGTTTCATCGCTTTGGCGCAAGCCAACAACTTCATACCGAAAGCAGCGACCTGCGGAAGCTGTATTACCACTTTTTCCAGCTACAATTTGACCGAACATAAGCTTCTTGGTAATTGGTAATTCTGACTGTTGACTGTTGACTGTTGACTGTTGACTGTTGACTAAAAGCTAGTAACTGCCAACTGCCAACTGCCAACTGCCAACTGCCAACTGACTAAATTGGAGTAATACTGGCGATTTTCGCGCCCATGCGTTGAAATTTCTGCATTTGCGAGGACAACTCCTCAACAGGTACGATGAAAGCTTTGCTGCTGCGACGCACGCTGGGATAGCCGCCCGTGCGAATGCCCGAAACTTCCACGCGCACCAGCCGCCCTTCTTTGCCGTAAGCTGCCGCGCCGCCGAAAGTGCTGCTGGGAGTTACGTTTCTGGCAGAAGGCCGATATGCCCAACCTTCGTTACCGCCAGAAGGCCCAACTACAGCAGTAGCGGTGTTAGTGCCGAGTTCGACAGCTAAGCGAGAGTTATTGCCTTCTAGTTGAGATGTATCGCTGTTTGCATAGCCGCGATACAGCCGGAACATCCGGGTAAAACCGACGGTTTTTTGCCCCCGCTGCGTGTTAAAGCCGCGGTAGTAAGGCACGATACTTTCGCCGAAGCTTTCTTGATACTCTACTGAATCGATGTAAGAATCAATATCAGCGTCGTAGCCTTTTGTTTGGTACAAATCTAAGTGCTCAATTACTTCAGATTCGTCGTAGGTAGCGCGACCGAGCAAGTGTTTGTAGTTTAGTTCGATCGTCCGAGTTTGGAAACTGTTGTAGAAAAACTTGGTTTTGTACAGTTCTGACTTAGCTACAGCGCGTACAAATTCTCGTACCGTCAAACTGCCGTCCCGCAGCAAAGACTCGGAACTTGTAAGTCGCTCGGATTTCATTAAATAGTCGTTGCCCAGCACCTGACGGTAAACGGCACGAATCACCGTTTCAACGTCGTCTTTGGTGTAGTTCGGACGCAATTCTACCTTCGGCGCATCGCTCAATGCGGATGTTCCCAGTCTGGACGCTGCTGTTGTAATCGCCACCAGATTTTCTCCTAAATTAATGACAAAAGTTTAAAGCTTTGTTGCACTTGAGATTTTTAGGGCTAAGGCTAATATGTATCAAAGTAGGGCGCGCAGTGCGCACCTGAATCAAAGTAGGGTGCGCAGCGCGCACCTTACCTATACACATAAAATTGAAGAATTTTTTAGCCTTAGTCCTAATTTGCTAAAGACGTTTCAAAAAAACGTCAATACACAAACTTTAAGCTGTGGTAATACTTACCACTTTGCCGCCACGTTTGTTGATTTGCTGCAAGCGGCTCGAAAGTTGCTCGTAAGCCACGAGGTATTCGGTAGTAGTCCGCCGCACTTGGGGCGAAAACTTAGCCGAACCTTGCATTGCGGTGACTCGGTAGAGTTGGTCGCGAGAACCGCCGGAGGTGCCGCCAAGGGCTTTTCCGGTAGAGGCCGTGTATATCGGCGAAGCCATATTTCTCGCTACTTCCCAAGTCAGCCGGGCTTGGGTTTGGTTTTGCGAGCGATCGCTAGAAGCAAAACCCCGGTACAGTTGAAACATCCGGTTAAAACCGACGGTTTTTTGACCTCTTTGAGTCGCGAAACCCCGATAGTAAGGCACTACACTTTCGCCAAAATTTTCTTCATACTCAACTGAGTCAATGTAAGAATTAATTTCAGCTTCGTAGCCTTCTGCATTGTACAAATCAACGTGGAAAGCAATTTCCGACTCGTCGTAAGGAGCGCGGCCCAACAAATGCTTGTAATTAAGCTCAATTAACCGCGTTTGCGAGTTCGGATAAAAAAACTTTTTCCGATAGGTTTCGGAATGTGCAATTGACCGCACAAAATCTTTCACTGAAATCTGCCCTTGCAGCAGCAGAGATTCAGCACTGGTAAGTCGTTCGCTCGACATTAAATACTCGTTGCCGAAAACTTGGCTGTAAGCAGCGCGAATTACTGCTTTCGCATCCTCTTGCGTCCAGTGGGGGCGCAGTTCTACCCGTCCCGCTTCTTCAAATGCTTTTATTCCCAACCGTTCTGCTGCACCTAATCCCGCCATCTTCGCTTCTTCCTTTTTTGGTTTAAAAATTGAAAACTGCTTAAAAAAGTATTTGCAAAACTAGGCTTCGATCGCAGATGCCCGGAATTCTAAACAACCGCTAACACTTAAGCTAACAGCAGCTTACAATCCCGGGCATCACGCAAATCTAGCTCAGGGCGTTGATTGCGTAGTCGATGTAGGAAGTCGCTTCAGTTGCAGCGTCGCCACTCAGACCGTGGTTGGCTTTGATGTACTTGAGAGCTTCAACGTACCAGCTAGGAGACAATTCAAATGTCCGGTTGATTTCGTCAACACCTGCAATCAGGTACTCGTCCATCGGACCGGTGCCGCCTGCAACTAAGCAGTAGGTTACCATCCGCAGGTAGTAGCCGATGTCGCGAGCGCACTTGGCTTTACCGGTTGGGGTAGAAGCGTAGTTCGGGCCTTGCATTTGTTGCGTGTACGGGAATTTGTTGTACACAGCTTGAGCTGCACCGTCGATCAAGCGCTGAGAGTTGGCGGTCAACGCTTTGGCTGCTTCCAAACCTGCTGCTGCTTGGCGGAAACGGCCGAAGGCGACTTGCAGTTCTGTGCTGCTCAGGAAACGGCCTTGAGAATCGGCTGCGGTTACTGCTTCAGTCAAAGGGGTTTTCATTGTTCTGGTTTCTCCCTAATGTTGTGTTGTTTTTGTACAAAAATGATTGTTTGCAAAAATGCGATGCTCGCTTCTTTACAAGAAAGGTTCGCTTGGCTATTTTTAGCCGACTGCATTGGCAGCGCGGTCGAAGTAGCTGCCGATTTCAGACATCAGCGAGCTGCAATCACCACGGGTAACGCCGTTGGGGTCGTTAGCGATCGCGATTGCTGCTTCCTTCATTTTTTGCACGCCGGCTGCAACTGAGCCACCGGGAACTCCCAGAGCTTGGTATGTTTCACGCAGACCGTTCAAGCAGCGGTCGTCCAAAACGCTGGCGTCGCCTGCAAATGTTGCGTAGGTCACGTAGCGCAAGATGATTTCCATATCGCGCAAGCAAGCTGCCATGCGGCGGTTGGTGTACGCATTGCCACCAGGAGCGATCAGTTGAGGCTGTTCGGCGAACAAGGTGCGAGCTGCATTGGCCACGATGGTGGATGCGCTGCCGGTGATGCGGTTTACTGCGTCAATCCGCTTGTTGGCGTCGGAAACCATGCTGCTGAGAGCATCTAGTTGACCCTGAGCTAGAAATTCGCCCCGAGCGTCAGATTGGGAAACCACTTTTGTAAATGCGTCAAACATGAAAGAACTCTCCTACTTGAGTTAATTGAGTTTGGTTGCGGTATAAAACCGTTAAGTTAAATTTGTTCAGGCTACGAGTGCCTGTAAGGGTTGAAATTGGATGCCAGCTAATCTGCTGCTTCCATCGAGTTCTCCCTTTCCGCTACCTGCACTATTGTTACATCGTAACGGACGTTTAAGAAACCTTAGAATTTTTTACATCTTTTATGAGATGCGACAAACCTTGTCAATCAGTGTTTTGTTAACTTTGGCCTGTCGTTTCAACCCTCTGATAATCTTTATACAACGCTCGCCCGCCTTTGTTTATTACAAATTATTACAGAAACTTATCTCTCTAAGAATGTAAACATCTCCGGGGCAAGTGCGGGCAAATCTCCTTCTGAGGGTAGATGCGCGAGGGGCTCCATAAACGAAGAGTTTGCTTTTATAGGCCTGCAGTGGGGGTGGAACCGACCCGAACAGTCCCGTTGGCCGATCGCCTTTGTGGGCTTTCTCTGGAAAAGCCCAATTGTTAAGAAGTATTAAGTAAATTAAAGTTTTGGTAAAAGAAGGCTGGGGGAATAGGGAAAAAACCAAAAATTCTGCCCAATGTCAGGATGGCGGCAGAATTGGGTGTGGGCAAAATCCAAAAGATTGTGAACCCGCTCGCCACAGCCTCAGCTTTTGCCGGAAATATCAGCATTTAGTGACCAAACTCAGCGGTTGGAAGTTGAAAGACCCGGCCCGGTCTTTCATAACGCGGAGATTCTCTTGTATCATGGGGAGTCCTTGGACTTGACCCAAGACCAAGCATCTACTCTGTGCCCTGCAGCGGTTGCAAAAAAACTTTCTTCATCTATCTGTTATATGTTCTGCTTCCCACAGAATAGTCCCGCGCAAGCGTGTGGCAAGCTGAGCATTGTGGAGGGTGAGAAAACCAACATAGGCGATCGAGACCTGTCAACGCAGCGCTATTTTTCTGTTAACAATGGGAATAGATGGGTTCGGATACGAGGGTTTGATTAAGTTTTTTTTAAGGTAGGTTTTGACCTGCGGCGCAGGCTGGCATCCCCGGACTAAAATCACTCTTGCTCTCGGCTTCTTTTCTGTTTAATAGTCGAAGGAATTGCTAATTTTTAGTATAGACATCTCCGAAAACAATCAAAGCCTCTGTGTAGTTAAGCTCCTTGACGTAAATGTAATCATCCTAAATTAGCTAGTGTGCACGATAAAACAAGACTTTGAGATATTTATTGTTGATAATTATCTCGAAATATAGAGCGAGTTGTGTTAATTTTAATC